>CAYOXW010000084.1:0-10969 GCA_964408005.1 uncultured Methylibium sp. | reverse complement strand
TCCTCGCAGGCCGCCGCGACGCCCGGCGAGTAGGCCAGCGCCAGGTCGTGCTGGTTGATCAGCTGCTTGGTCGCCGCGATCGCGACCTTGCCCGGGGTCGGGAACTCGTGATATTCGAGCGCCGCTTGGCGCAGTTCGGCACGTTTTTCGTCGGGGGTGGGCATGGTGTGCTTCCGTGGGGGCCGGTGGGTGGTGCCGGCGCGGGCCCGTCGGCGGGCGCATTCGGAACCGATGCGGCGCGGGGCGTCGAGGGATTGTAGGAAGGTGCCGTCGTGCGGGCCGCGGCGCACAGCACGCAGTGTTTCAAGCCCCGCGGCCCGCCGCCATGCGCGAAACTGCGTAGCCCGCCGCCGGCGGCCCCGTCCACCATCGCTCCATGGCCGAGACCGCATCCCCGTCCCCCCCGCCCGCGCAGCGCTGGCGCCGGATGCTGCCGTGGGCGCTGCTGGTGGCCTTGCTCGGCGTCGCGCAGACCCTGCTGCTGGCGCTGACCGTCCGGTACGAGCACGACCGTGCCCAGGAGCGCACCGAGATGGCCGCGGCCGCCGCGGCCGGCGATGTGCGCCAGCTGCTGGCGCGCGACCTGCAGAGCCTGCAGGCGCTGCTGTGGAACGAGCCCTCGATCGAGCAGTGGCGCACCGACGCCGCCAGGCTGCTGCATGCGCGCCGCGAGCTGCTGCGGCTCGAGTGGCGCGATGCCGGTCAGCGCATCGTCGAGGTGGTCGATTCGCCCTACCGCCCGCCGATCTTCAGCGTGCTGCCGCGCAGCAGCCTGGCGGTCGACAGCGAGACCGCCTGTGCCAACGCGGTGCGTCTGGCGGCGCCCACCTGGTCGCGCAGCTACTTCGTGCCCCAGGTCGGGGGCCTGGGTGTCGAGGTGGTCGACGTGTGCCTGCCGAGCGGCCGTGGCGATGGGCCGCGCGGGGTGATGGCCGCGACGCTGGCGCTCACCCAGGTGCTCGACGAGGCGGTGGCCGCCGACCTGGCGCGCGGGCACGAGCTCAGTTTCGTCGAGGGCGACGGCACGCGGCTGGCACGCGGTGGCGGGCCGCGTGGCGCCGGCGTGTTCGTTGCCGAGCGGCTGATCGACCTGCAGGGCACGACGCTGGTGCTGCGCCTGGACAGCGCGGCGCGTGCGCCCGGCATCGTCGCCAACCTGCCGGTCTCGCTGGTGCTGGGGCTGTCGCTGGCGCTGGCGGTGGTGGTCGCGCTGCTGGTGCGCGACGTGCGCCGGCGCGCCGCCGCCGAGCAGCGCCTCGGCGAGGAGCTGACGCTGCGCCAGGCGATGGAGAACTCGCTCGTCACCGGGCTGCGCGCGCGCGACATGGCCGGCCGCGTCACCTACGTCAACCCGGCCTTCTGCGCGATGGTCGGCTTCCCGGCGCGCCAGCTGATCGGGCAGATCACGCCGCCGTACTGGCCGCCCGAGATGCACGCGGCCTACGAGGCGCGTCACGCCCAGCGCCTGGAGCGCGGCGTGCCGGCGCACGAACAGCGCGAGGGCTACGAGACCACCTTCATGCGCGCCAACGGCGAGCGCTTCCCGGTGCTGATCTTCGAGGCGCCGCTGATCGGCAGCGGCGGCGCGCAGACCGGCTGGATGAGCGCGATCCTCGACCTGACGCCGCAACGCCGCGTCGAGGAGCTGTCGCGCCAGCAGCAGGAGCAGCTGCAGGCGACCGCGCGGCTGGCCACCGTCGGCGAGATGGCCTCGCTGCTCAGCCACGAGCTCAACCAGCCCCTGGCGGCGATCGCCAGCTATGCCAGCGGCTCGCTGAACCTGATGGTGCCCGAGGCGGCGCCCGACGCGCCGACGATCGCGATGGTGCGCGAGGCGACCCAGCGCATCGCCGAGCAGGCCGAACGCGCCGGCCGCGTCATCAAGAGCGTGCATGATTTCGTGCGCCGGCGCGAGCACAGCCGCGACGAGGTCGCCTGCGAGGCGCTGGTCGAGACGGTGCTGCCGCTGCTGCGCCTGCAGGCGCGCAAGAGCGCCGCGCGCATCGAGCTCGACCTCGGCGGGCCGGGCCTGCGCGTCGCCTGCGATCGCACGATGGTCGAGCAGGTGCTGCTGAACCTGACGCGCAACGCGATCCAGGCGATGGAGGACATGCCGCCGGCGCGCCGCGTGCTGCAGATCGCCGCGCGCGCCGAGGGCGCCTGGGTGCGCGTTAGCGTCACCGACCAGGGCCAGGGCATCGCGCCCGAGGTCGCGGCCAAGCTGTTCACGCCCTTCTTCACCACCAAGGCCGAGGGCATGGGCCTGGGGCTGAGCCTGTGCCGCACGGTGATCGAGCAGCATGGCGGCACGCTCGGCTTCGAGACGCGCCGCGATGCCGGTGGCGCGGCGATCGGCACGCGCTTCGCGTTCACGCTGCCGGCCGCCGCGCAGGCCGCGCCCGCCGGGCGCGCCGCCCCGACTGAAGGAGTCCATCGATGAAGCCCGCCGCTCCCGCACCGCTCGGTCTGCCGGTCGTCTACCTGGTCGATGACGAGTCGGTCGTGCGCGACGCGCTGGCCTGGCTGCTGCGCACGCGCCGGCTGCTGTCCGATGCCTTCGAGTCGGGCGAGGCCTTCGCGGCCATGCTCGATGCGCGCGCCGACAGCCTGTACGGCGCGCCGGCCTGCCTGCTGCTGGACATGCGCATGCCCGGCGGCATGAGCGGGCTGCAGCTGTTCGATCAGCTCGTCGAGCGCGGCCTGACCCAGGTGCTGCCGGTGATCTTCCTCAGCGGCCATGGCGACGTGCCGACCGCGGTCGCGGCGATCCAGCGCGGCGCCTTCGACTTCGTCGAGAAGCCCTTCTCCGACAACGCGCTGGTCGACCGCATCGAGCGCGCGCTCGAGGCCAGCCGGGGCGCGCTCGAGCGGCTGCGCGGGCGCGATCAGGTGCGGCATCGCGTCGCCGAGCTGACCGAGCGCGAGCGCGAGGTGATGCAGCTCGTGATCGACGGCCGGCCCAACAAGCTGATCGCCGACGCGCTGGCGATCAGCGTGCGCACCGTCGAGGTCCACCGCGCGCGCGTGTTCGACAAGATGGGCGTGAAGTCGGCCGTCGAGCTCGCCAACGTGCTGCGCGAGCCGGGCGGCTGAGGCCCGCCGCGGCGGCGAGAATCGCGCCATGAGCCTTGGCGAGTTCGACCTGATCGCGCGCTACTTCACCCGCGCCACGCCGCGCGCTGTGCTCGGCCCCGGCGACGACTGCGCGCTGATCGCGCCGCGCGCCGGCACGCAGCTCGCGGTATCGAGCGACATGCTGGTCGAGGGCCGGCACTTCCTGTCCACCGTCGAGCCGCGCCGCCTCGGCCACAAGGCGCTGGCGGTCAACCTGTCGGATCTGGCCGCCTGCGGTGCGCAGCCGCTGGCCTGCACGCTGGCGCTGGCGCTGCCGCGCGCCGACGCGGCCTGGCTCGAGGGCTTCGCCGCCGGTTTCCACGCGCTGGCCGACGCGCATGGCTGCGAGCTGGTCGGCGGCGACACCACCGCCGGGCCGCTGAACCTCTGCGTCACCGTGTTCGGCGAGGTGCCGGCCGGCGGCGCGCTGCTGCGCAGTGGCGCGCGCGCCGGCGACGAGCTCTGGATCAGCCATGCGCCGGGGGGCGGCGTCGGCGACGCCCGGCTCGCGCTCGAGGTCTTCCGCGGCCGCGTCGCGCTGCCCGGGGCGGACTTCGAGCGGGTGCGTCGTGCGATGGAGCTGCCGCAGCCGCGCGTCGCCCTCGGGCTCGCGCTGCGCGGCCTCGCGAGCGCGGCGATCGACGTCTCCGACGGCCTGCTCGGCGACCTCGGCCATGTGCTGCGGCGCTCCGGCGTCGGCGCGACCGTCGACGCCGACGCCCTGCCGCGCAGCACCGAGCTGGCGGCCCAGCCGCTGGCGCTGCAGCGCCTGTGCACGCTGGCCGGTGGCGACGACTACGAGCTCGTGTTCACCGCGCCGCCGGCGCAGCGCGAGCGCGTCGAGGCGGCGGCCCGCGCGGCCGGCGTCGGCGTCGCGTGTTTCGGCCGCATCGAGGCCGGGGCCGGCCTGCGCGTCGTGGACGGCGCCGGCCGCCCGCTCGAGGCCGCGGGCTGGGCCTCGTTCGACCACTTCAAGTCATGAGCGCCGCCGCGCCGCTGAACCCGCCGCTGGCCGCCGCGCCGCGCCGTCCCGACCTGCGCTTCCTGCTGGCGCACCCGGCGCATGCGATCGCGCTCGGCTTCGGTGCGGGGCTGAGCCCGAAGGCGCCGGGCACGGTCGGCACCGCCTGGGCCTGGGCCGCCTTCTTGCTGCTCGACCGCTGGCTCGGCGACGCGCAGTGGGCGCTGCTGCTGGCGCTGGGCACCGCGGTCGGCTGGTGGGCCTGCACCGTGACCGCGCGCCACCTGAACACGGCCGATCCGGGCGCGATCGTCTGGGACGAGGTGCTGGCCTTCTGGGCGGTGCTGTGGCTGGTGATGCCGGCCGGCTTCGGCGCCCAGCTCGCGGCCTTCGTGCTGTTCCGCTTCTTCGATGCCGCCAAGCCCGGCCCGGTGGCCTGGGCCGATGCGCTGTTCAAGCGCCGCCGCTTCGGCAACGGCATCGGCTGGCCGCAGGGCTTCGGCGTGCTGTTCGACGACCTCGTCGCCGCGCTGTGCACGCTGCTGGTGATCGCGCTGTGGCGTTTCTGAGGAGACCGTCGCGATGCACGAGCACCTCGTTGCCGAACTCGCCGAGCGCCTGCGCGCGCGCGGCTGGCGGCTCGCGACCGCCGAGAGCTGCACCGGCGGCCTGCTGGCCGCGGCCTGCACCAGCGTCGCCGGCTCGAGCGATTGGTTCGAGCGCGGCGTCGTCAGCTACAGCAACGCGGCCAAGGTCGAGCTGCTCGGCGTCGACGCGGCGCTGGTCGAGCGCTGCGGCGCGGTCAGCGAGGAGGTCGCGCGTGCGATGGCGGCGGGCCTGCGCCAGCGCGCGCCGGTGCAGCTGGTCGCCGCGATCACCGGCATCGCCGGGCCGGGCGGCGCGGTGCCGGGCAAGCCGGTCGGCACCGTGTGGCTGGCCCTCGCGACGCCCGCGGGGGGGCGCGCCGAGCGCCTGCAGCTCGAGGGGGGACGTGCCGCGGTGCGCGGGCAGACGGTCACGACCGTGCTGCAGCGCCTCATCGACGCCGCCGGCGCTGGGTAGACTGGCCGCATGAGCAGCCGTCCCTCCCCGAGCGCGCCGATCGCCTTCATCGGCGGCGGCAACATGGCCAGCGCCCTGATCGGCGGGTTGCGCCGCAGCGGCGTGGCGGCCGACCGCATCCTGGTCGTCGAGCCGCAGACCGAGCAGCGCGCGAAGCTGCGCGCCGAGTTCGGCCTCGACGCGGCGGCCGAGGCCTCGGCGGCGCTCGCGGCGGCGTCGCTGGTGGTCTGGGCGGTCAAGCCGCAGCTGTTTCGGCAGGCCGCGGCGCCCTGCGCGGCGCATGTGCGCGGCGCCGCGCAGCTCAGCGTGATGGCCGGCATCCGCAGCGACGCGATCGTCGCGGCCACCGGCAGCGCGCGCGTGGTGCGCGCGATGCCCAACACGCCGGCGCTGATCGGCCGTGGCATCGCCGGGCTGTATGCGCGCCCCGAGGTCGACGCCGCCGAACGCGCGGCGGTCGAGACGCTGCTGGGGCCGACCGGCGCACTGCTGTGGGTCGAGCGCGAGGCCGAGCTCGACGCGGTCACCGCGCTGTCGGGCTCGGGGCCGGCCTATGTCTTCCTGTTCATCGAGGCGCTGACCGACGCGGCGCGCGAGATGGGGCTGAGCGAGGCGCAGGGGCGCGCGCTCGCGCTCGCCACCTTCGCCGGCGCGACCGCGCTGGCCGAGCAGAGCGAGGAGCCGCCGGCCGTGCTGCGCGAGCGCGTCACCTCCAAGGGCGGCACGACCTACGCGGCGCTCAGTTCGATGCAGTCCGATGGCGTGCGCGAGGCGATCGTGCGCGCGGTGCGTGCGGCACAGCGGCGCGCGGCCGAACTGGGCGACGAGTTCGGCCGCTGAACCGACGCGGCATGACGGCCGCCTGCGGCCGCCATGCCAAGCCGGCATGACGCCGCCGTGACGCTCGCGCCGGCGGCGTCTACAGTGCCTGCAGGCGCGCCACCCGCGCGGCCCCGCAACACACCGACCCACGAGGAATCGCCATGGCCGTGCTGCCCTCCCCCGATTCGACGCTGTCCTACGTCACGCCCTCGCCGACCAGCCCCTGGGGCACCTATCTCGCGCAGGTCGACCGCGTGGCCCCCTACCTCGGGCCGCTGGGCAAGTGGGTCGAGACGCTGAAGCGGCCCAAGCGCGCGCTGATCGTCGACGTGCCGATCGAGATGGACGACGGTACGGTGCGCCACTTCGAGGGCTTTCGCGTCCAGCACAACCTGAGCCGCGGCCCCGGCAAGGGCGGCGTGCGCTACCACCCCGACGTCACGCTCGAGGAAGTGATGGCGCTGGCCGCCTGGATGACGGTCAAGTGCGCCGCGGTGAACCTGCCCTATGGCGGCGCCAAGGGCGGCATCCGCGTCGACCCGAAGCTGCTCAGCCTGAAGGAGCTCGAGAAGATCACGCGCCGCTACACCAGCGAGATCGGCATCATCATCGGCCCGCAGCGCGACATCCCGGCGCCCGACGTCAACACCGACGCCCAGATCATGGCGTGGATGATGGACACCTACTCGCAGAACACCGGCTCGACCGCGACCGGCGTCGTCACCGGCAAGCCCATCCACCTCGGGGGCTCGCTGGGCCGCGTCAAGGCGACCGGGCGCGGCGTGTTCGTCACCGGCCGCGAGGCGGCGCGGCGCCTGCGGCTGAACCTCGATGGCGCACGCGTCGCCGTGCAGGGTTTCGGCAATGTCGGGGGCGCGGCGGCCGAGCTGTTCGGCCAGGCCGGCGCGAAGATCGTCGCGGCCCAGGACCACAGCGGCACGATCGTCAACCCGCACGGTTTCGACCTCGCCGAGCTGATGCCCTATGTCAAGGTGCACGGCGGCATCGGCGGTTTTCCCGGCGGCGAGGCGATCGATGCCGAGAGCTTCTGGGAGCAGCCCTGCGACATCCTGATCCCGGCCGCGCTCGAGGGCCAGATCAGCGCGGCGCGGGCGCAACGCGTGAGCGCGAGGCTGGTGCTCGAGGGGGCGAACGGCCCGACCGTGCCCGAGGCCGACGACATCCTCGCCGAGCGCGGCATCCTCGTCGTGCCCGACGTGATCTGCAATGCCGGCGGCGTGACCGTCAGCTACTTCGAGTGGGTGCAGGACTTCTCGAGCTTCTTCTGGAGCGAGGACGAGATCAACGTGCGGCTCGACAAGATCATGGTCGACGCGCTGAAGAAGATCTGGGACACCGCCGACCGCCACCGGATCACGCTGCGCACCGCGACCTTCGCGGTCGCCTGCGAGCGCATCCTGATGGCGCGCCAGGAGCGCGGGCTCTACCCCTGAGCCGGGTCGCGCCGCAGCGCCGCGGCGCCGAGCGCGCCCAGCACGCCGGCCACCACCAGCACGTACCACAGCGACAGCGTGCCGTCGGGGGGCGCCAGCACCGCGGCGGCGGCCAGCACCAGAGCGATCGCCGCCGCCAGCGCGAGCAGCATCAGCAGCCCCGACAGCAGCCCCGAGAGCCGGCGGATCGTCGGCGGGGCTGCGCCGACGACGAACAGCGCATAGCCCGCGACGCTGAACAGCGGGAACAGCAGCCACAGCATCGCGCCGGCGCGCACCTGGCCCAGACCGAGCGCCGCGGCGACCAGCAGCGCACCGCACAGCACCCCCAGCGCGACCAGCAGACCCCCGGCGATTGCAAGCATGTCCATCTCCCTCGGTTGTGCCGGCGAGTATGCCGCCGGCGTGGCGCTCAGCCGCGCCGGGCGAACTCGAGCGCGATGCCGGCGAACAGCGCGAAGCCGACCCAGTGGTTGAGGCGGAAGGCGCGGAAGCAGCCCTCGCGGCGACGCCCGCGGATCAGCACCCAGTGCCACAGCGCCTGCGCCGCGGCGATCGCCAGGCCGGCCGCGAAGAGCCTGCCCAGGCCGTGCGCAAAGCCGAGCAGGCCCCAGCTGCCGAGGTAGATGCCGTAGAAGCCCATCACCGCGGCGACGTCGTAGCGGCCGAGCGTGATCGCCGAGGTGCGGATGCCGATCTTCAGGTCGTCGTCGCGGTCGACCATCGCGTACTCGGTGTCGTAGGCCAGCACCCAGAACAGGTTGCCGAGCGTCAGACCCCAGGCCCACGGCGGCACCGCGTCGCGCAGCGCCTCGGCGTCCCAGCCGGCGCCGCCGTGCACCGCGCTCCAGGCCATCGGGATGCCGAAGCTGAACGCGATGCCGAGCACCGCCTGCGGCATCGCGACGACGCGCTTCGCATAGGGGTAGGCGATCGCGACCGCGAGCGCCGGCACCGACAGCGCGACCGTGGTCGCGTTGGTCGTCAGCACCAGCAGGAAGGCCGCGAAGGCCAGCGTGGCGCCGAGCGCGAGCGCCTCGCCGGGGCCGAGCCGCCCGGCGGTGACCGGGCGCTCGGCGGTGCGCTTCACATGGCGGTCGAAGTCGCGGTCGGCGACGTCGTTGATGCAGCAGCCGGCGCTGCGCATCAGCACCGTGCCGAGCACGAACACCGTCAACAGATGCCAGCCGGGGAAGCCGCCGGCGGCCAGCCACAGCGCCGCCAGCGTCGGCCACAGCAGCAGCAGCCAGCCGGCCGGCCGGTCCCAGCGGATCAGCTGCAGGTAGAGCGCGAGGCGCGAGCGTGGCGCCGGCGCCGACGCGGGGGAGGTCATCACGGCCGCGAGCTTAGCGTGCGGCGCCCGCCACGGGCGCCGTGGACGGGCAGGGACGGCACCTCAGTCGTCGAGCAGGCTGCGCAGCATCCAGGCGGTCTTCTCGTGGATGTCCAGGCGCTGGGTCAGCAGGTCGGCGGTCGGCTGGTCGTCCGCCTTGCTGGCGGCGGCGAACACGCCGCGCGCGGTGCGCGCAACGGCCTCATGGCCCTCGACCAGGATGCGCACCATCTCCAGCGCCTTCGGCGGCGTGGCCGGCGCGTCCTTCAGCGAGCTGAGCCGGCCGAATTGGCCGTAGCTGCCGGCGGCCGGGAAGCCGAGTGCGCGGATGCGCTCGGCGATCGGATCGACCGCGGTCCACAGCTCGGTGTACTGCGCCATGAACATGGTGTGCAGCGTGTTGAACATCGGGCCGGTGACGTTCCAGTGGAAGTTGTGGGTCGTCAGGTACAGCGTGTAGGTGTCGGCGAGCAGGGCGTTGAGGCCCTTGGCGATCGCCGCTCGGTCCTTCTCCGAGATGCCGATGCTGATGGGGGGCGTGCCGGTCTTGTTCTTGGCCATGGGCGGGGCTCCTTGGGGGGGCGGTTCGGCATCCGACTTTAGCGAAGCCGCGCCGCCGCTGCAGGCCCGCCACCGGGAATGTCCGGCCGGCTATAGGCGCCATTGGCAGGGTTGCGTTGATCGCCCCGGGCCCGACTCCTAGACTGCGTTGACGCAATCGATGGCGACCCACCACAGGAGACACGCATGTCCAATGAAGCGAAGTGCCCGTTCTCGAGCGGCACGGCCACCCTGACCCAGGCCGCCGGGGGGCGCGGCAACCGCGACTGGTGGCCCCAGCAGCTCAACCTGGCGATCCTGCACCAGCACTCCGCGAAGTCCAACCCGCTGGGCGCGGACTTCGACTATGCCGGGGCGTTCAAGAGCCTGGATCTGGATGCCGTGGTCAGGGACCTGCGTGCGCTGATGACCGATTCGCAGGACTGGTGGCCGGCCGACTGGGGCCACTACGGCGGCCTGTTCATCCGCATGACCTGGCATGCCGCCGGCACCTACCGCATCGCCGATGGCCGGGGCGGCGCCGGCACCGGCAACCAGCGCTTCGCGCCGCTGAACAGCTGGCCCGACAACGGCAACCTCGACAAGGCCCGCCGGCTGCTGTGGCCGATCAAGCAGAAGTACGGCAGGAAGCTCTCCTGGGCCGACCTGCTGGTGCTGGCCGGCAACGTCGCGCTCGAGTCGATGGGCTTCAAGACCTTCGGCTTCGGCGGCGGCCGCCCCGACATCTGGGAGCCGGAAGAGGACATCAACTGGGGCACCGAGATGAAATGGCTCGCCACCAGCAGCGAGCCGAACAGCCGCTACGCCGGCGAGCGCGTGCTCGCCAATCCGCTCGGCGCGGTGCAGATGGGGCTGATCTACGTGAACCCGGAGGGCCCGGACGGCCACCCGGACCCGGTGGCCTCGGGCCGCGACGTGCGCGAGACCTTCGGGCGCATGGCGATGAACGACGAAGAGACCGTGGCGCTGGTCGCCGGCGGCCACACCTTCGGCAAGGCCCACGGGGCCGGCGACCCGAAGCTCGTCGGCCCCGAGCCCGAAGGCGCGCCGATCGAAGAGATGGGCCTGGGCTGGAAGAACGCCTTCGGCAGCGGCAAGGGCGTGCACGCGACCACCAGCGGCATCGAGGGCGCATGGAAGCCCAACCCCACGACCTGGGACAACGGCTACTTCGACATGCTGTTCGGCTACGAGTGGGAGCTCACCAAGAGCCCGGCCGGCGCCCACCAGTGGGTCGCCAAGAACTGCAAGCCCGAGCACCTGATCCCCGACGCGCACGACCCGTCGAAGAAGCACCCGCCGATGATGACCACGGCCGACCTGTCGCTGCGCTTCGACCCGGCCTACGAGAAGATCTCACGCCGTTTCCATAAAGACCCGGCGGCCTTCGCCGACGCCTTCGCGCGCGCCTGGTTCAAGCTGACGCACCGCGACATGGGACCGCGCGCGCGCTACCTCGGCAAGCTGGTGCCGAAGGAAGAGCTGATCTGGCAGGACCCGGTGCCCGCGGTGGACCACCCGCTGGTGAACGCACAGGACATCGCCGCGCTCAAGGCCCAGGTGCTGGCCTCGGGCCTGTCGATCGCCGAGCTGGTGGGCACCGCCTGGGCCTCGGCCGCGACCTTCCGCGGCAGCGACAAGCGCGGCGGCGCCAACGGCGCG
>CAYOXW010000083.1:0-10999 GCA_964408005.1 uncultured Methylibium sp. | reverse complement strand
AGGTCGCGATCAAGGTCTTCGCCGAGAACCTGCGCGACCTGCTGCTGGCCGCGCCGGCCGGCAAGCGCGTCGTGATGGGGCTGGACCCGGGCATCCGCACCGGCGTCAAGGTCGCGGTGGTCAATGACACCGGCAAGGTGCTCGACACCGCCACCGTCTACCCGCACGAGCCGCGCAAGGACTGGGAGGGGTCGATCCACACGCTCGGCCGCCTGTGCGCGACCCACGGCGTCAACCTGATCGCGATCGGCAACGGCACCGCCAGCCGCGAGACCGACAAGCTCGCCGCGGATCTCATCAAGCGCATCCAGCAGCTCGCGCCGGGCACGCAGATCGAGAAGGTGGTGGTGAGCGAGGCCGGTGCCTCGGTCTACTCGGCCTCCGAGTTCGCCAGCAAGGAGCTGCCCGAGCTCGACGTCAGCCTGCGCGGCGCGGTGTCGATCGCGCGGCGGCTGCAGGACCCGCTGGCCGAGCTGGTCAAGATCGACCCCAAGAGCATCGGT
Source organism: uncultured Methylibium sp. (assembly GCA_964408005.1). Classification (GTDB taxonomy): domain Bacteria; phylum Pseudomonadota; class Gammaproteobacteria; order Burkholderiales; family Burkholderiaceae_C; genus Methylibium. The sequence continues at coordinate 10,496 of CAYOXW010000083.1, read as the reverse complement.
GTCGGCCAGTACCAGCATGACGTCGACCAGGCCGCGCTGGCGCGCATGCTCGATGCGGTGGTCGAGGACTGCGTCAACGCGGTCGGCGTGGACCTCAACACCGCCTCGGCGCCGCTGCTGGCGCGCGTCTCGGGGCTGTCGAACGCGGTCGCGCAGGGCATCGTGCGCTGGCGCGACAGCCACGGCGCCTTCCGCAACCGCCAGCAGCTGCGCGAGGTCTCGGGGCTCGGCGACAAGACCTTCGAGCAGGCGGCCGGCTTCCTGCGCATCCGCGACGGCGACAACCCGCTGGACCTCTCGGGCGTGCACCCCGAGACCTACCCGGTGGTCGAGAAGATCATCGCCTCGGTCGGCCGTCCGATCGGCGAGCTGGTGGGCAACAGCGACGTGATCCGCAAGCTCAAGCCCGAGGCCTATGCCGACGAGCGCTTCGGCGCGATCACCGTCAAGGACATCCTCGCCGAGCTCGAGAAGCCGGGGCGCGACCCGCGGCCGGACTTCAAGGTCGCGCGCTTCAACGACGGCGTCGACGACATCAAGGACCTGCAGCCGGGCATGACGCTCGAGGGCACGGTCAGCAACGTCGCCCAGTTCGGCGCCTTCGTCGACCTCGGCGTGCACCAGGACGGGCTGGTGCACGTCAGCCAGCTGTCGAACAAGTTCGTCAACGACGCGCGCGAGGTCGTCAAGACCGGCGACATCGTCAAGGTCAAGGTGGTCGAGGTCGATCTGGCGCGGGGGCGGATCTCGCTGACGATGAAGCTGGATGCGGCCGCGAAGTCGGCCGGCGGGGGCGGCAATGCCTACCGGCCCGCCGGGCGTGACGAACGCAGCCGCGCCGGCCGCGCTGAACCGAGCCCGGCCGGCGCGATGGCGGCGGCCTTCGCCAAGCTGCAGCGGCGCGGCTAGTCCGCCCGTGCGGTGGCCGTCACCGGCCACCGCGCACTCAGATCGAGGTCACGCGCCGCGGACGGCGCAGTTCCGTGTCGGAGACCCGCGTCATGCGGGCCGGGCGCTGCACGAGCACCCGCGGCGCCGCCGACGGGCTCTGCGCCTGCATCACGATGCGCAGCGCGGCCAGGTCGGCGCTCGACAGCCCGCCGTTCGCGACCGGGCGCGGCAGGGCCAGCGCCATCAGGCCGGCGGCCAGGCCGGCCAGCGCGACGCCTCGGCCGCTCCAGGCCAGCGCCGTGCCCACCGGCGTCGGCCGCGCGGTCTGCGCCGACACCGGCGCCACGGTCTCAGCCCCGGACGGCGGCAGCGCCAGCTGCGCGTGCGCCTGCCGCAGCACCGGCGGCGTGCGCGACTCCTCGGGGGTCAGCAGCCAGCCCCGGCGCTTGCAGGCCAGGCCGAGCGAGCGGCGGCTGCTCAGCACCGCCAGCGGCACCGCCAGCGCCAGGGGCAGGGCCAGCGGCAGCACCCGCCAGGCCTCCTGCGGCTGGCCGGCCAGCCACCAGGCGCAGACTCCGACGGCGAGCACGCCGCTGATGCCGAAGCGCGCGGCGGCCTCGCGCCAGCCGACGTCGGTCGCCTCGCGCGACGGCGACTTCCACTGCAGCTTCAGGCCGGTCAGCGCGCCCAGCACGAACAGCGAGTGCGCGAGCATCCGCACCGGGGCGAGCAGCGCCGACAGCAAGGCCTCGAGCACCGCGCTGGCGATCAGCTTGCGCGTGCCGCCATAGGCCGCCTGCTCGCCGCGCATCATCACGAGGCGCACCGCGAGCACGCGCGGCACGAACAGCAGCGCCAGCGTCAGCCCCCACAGCAGCAGCGCGCCGAGCGGCAGCGCAGGCTCGGCGGCCACCGCACCGTCAGCCAGCCAGGGCAGTAGGCCGATCAGCGCGAAGGCCAGCCACAGCGGCGAGGCGAGGTAGGACATTGCACCGGTGACGAACATCGCCCGGTGCACCGGCGCCAGCCCCGGCTCGGCGACCAGGCGCGCGTTCTGCAGATTGCCCTGGCACCAGCGGCGGTCGCGCTGCAGCTCGTCGAGCAGGTGCGGCGGCGGCTGCTCGAAACTGCCCTCGATGTCGGGGGCGAGCCAGACCTCGTAGCCGGCGCGGCGCATCAGCGCGGCCTCGACGAAGTCGTGCGAGAGGATCGCGCCGGACAGCCCGCCGGTGCCGGGCAGCGGCGCCAGCGCGCAGTGGCGCATGAAGGGCTCGACGCGCAGGATCGCGTTGTGGCCCCAGTAATGCGACTCGCCGAGCTGCCAGTAGCGCAGGCCGGCGCTGAACAGCGCGCCGGTGACGCGGCCGGCGAACTGCTGCAGGCGTGCGTGCAGCGAGTCGTGGCCGCAGGCACGCGGTGCGGTCTGCAGGATGCCGACGCGCGGACGCGCCTCCATCACGCGCAGCATCGACAAAATGGCTTCGCCGCTCATCACGCTGTCGGCGTCGAGCACGAGCATGTAGCGGTAGTCGCGCCCCCAGCGGCGGCAGAAGTCGGCGACGTTGCCGGCCTTCTTCTTGGTGCGGCGCTGGCGCCAGCGGTAATAGACGCGGATCGCCGGGGCGCTGCCGGCCGCGCCGGCGGCGAAGGTCGCCGACAGCGCCTGCCAGGCCGCCTGCTCGACCTCGCGCAAGGCCGCATCGGCGCTGTCGGACAGGATGAAGACGTCGAAGACCTCGGGCACGCCCTCGCGCTGCATCGCCGTGCGCAGTGACTCGCAGGTGGCGCGCAGGCCGGCGGCGACGGTGCCGATGTCCTCGTTGCAGATCGGCATCACGATCGCGGTGCGCGCGTCGGGCCGGATCGCTGCCTCGGCGACGGCGGCAGCGGTCGGGACATGCCGGTCGCCGCGCAGCAGGCTGCGGTAGCCCATCACCGCGGTCACGCAGCCGGCGGCGACCCAGGCGAACAGCAGCGCGAACAGCCCCGTCTGGGCGTAGGCCCAGGGACTGCGCTCGCCGGCCGCTGCCGTGGCCTCGAGCATCAGCGTCGCGAGCGCGGCGCAGGCGAGCACCAGTGCCAGCAGCCGACGGCGGCGGCGCGCCGCCGCCGCGGTCCAGCCGCTCGCCGGCAGCGCGCCGACCGGCGCGTCGCCGCGCCAGGCCGCGCGCAGACCGCTCCACAGGCCCGACCAGGGGCGCGGCGCCATGCTGCCGCGTCGCAGGGCCGGCGCGGTCAGCGCCAGGGGCAGGGGGCTCAGGGGATCGGTCGTCTGGGGCATCGGCTCGAGGAGTGGGCGTTCCATGGGGGCTCGGGTCAGTCTCGCCGCGCCACCGGTCGGTGTGCGGCGCCAGCGGTCGGATCGGATCGAAGCGACCGGGCGGCGGCATCGAGCGCCGGGCGCGGTGCGCCGCCCAGCGGCATCAGGCCGTTAGCAAGGAACGTGCGTTGGCTGTGGCGGTGCACAGACGATCGTTCGCGGCGGGACACGGTGGGGGTCAAAGCGGGTGCGTGAGAGTCGTTTGCTGCAGCGCGGCAATATTGTTGCCCAAAGACAGAAGCGTAGGTCAGTCGGCCCCGATCGCTCCCCACAGCGGTGCAACATCGGTGACCAGAAACGGGCGCTCGATGCGGCGCGCGGTGCGCGGCGACGGCTTTACCGTTCGGAAATCAACGCCGCGACGGCACGCGGCGTTGGCAGGACAGGGCGTCATGCCCTGTTCCGGAGAAGTCGATGTCCCCGTCCCTGCGTGCCTGGCGTGCGGCGAAGGCCGTGCTGCTGCTGAGTCCAGCCCTGCTGGGGGGCTGCTATGTGGTTCCGGTGGTGCCGGTGCCGCAGCCGGTCTACCGCCCCTACTACCCGAGACCGCCGTACCGGCCCGCGCCGCCGTACCGCTACCACGGTGAAGTGCCGGCGGCGCCGAGCTTCGCGGCCACCGACGAGCGCGACGGCGGCGGGGGCGCCGAGGGCAGCTTCGCGGCCCGCAGCACCGCGGCCGCGGCGTCGCTCTGAGTCCGGCGCTCCAGCCGTGCGCGGGGCAGCCGCTATCCTCGCGGCCGATGGACCGTGAAGATGCCCCGCTGCACCTGTTGACCCCCGCGATGCGCGGCGTGATGGAGCGCATCCGCCGCGCCGACCACCCGCCGTTCCACAGCCTCAGTCCCGAGGAGGCGCGTGGCGCCTTCCTGCTCGGCGCCGAGATCCTCGACCTGCCGCGCGCGGCACTGGCGCGGGTCGAGGACCTCACGATCCCGGCGCGCGACGGTCACGCGCTGCCCGCGCGCCTGTACGCGGCCGAGACCGGTCGGCGGCCGGTGCTGCTGTACTTCCACGGCGGCGGCTTCACGATCGGCAGCCTCGACACCCACGACAGCCTGTGCCGCCAGCTTGCGCTGCGCAGCGGCGCGGCGGTGCTCGCGCTTGACTACCGGCTCGCCCCCGAGCACCGCTTCCCGACCGCGGTGCACGACGCCTGGGACGCGCTGCAGTGGCTGGCGGCCGACACGCGGCTCGGCCTGGACACGCGACGCCTGGCCGTCGGCGGCGACAGCGCCGGCGGCACGCTGGCGGCGGTGTGCGCACTGCTGGCGCGCGACGCGGCGCTGCCGCTGGCGCTGCAGCTGCTGATCTACCCCGGTACCGCGGCCCGCCACGACGCGGCCTCGCACCGGCGCTTTCGCGCCGGGCCGCTGCTCGACCGGGCCACGATCGACTGGTTCTTCGGGCATTACATCCCCGTCGAGCAGCGCGCCGACTGGCGCTTCGCGCCGCTCGAGGCGCCCGATCACGAGGGCGTCGCGCCGGCCTGGATCGGCCTGGCCGAATGCGACCCGCTGGTCGATGACGGCATCGCCTATGGCGACCGGCTGCGCACCGCCGGCGTGCCGGTGCAGCTCGAGATCTGGCGCGGCATGGTGCACGACTTCGTCAAGATGGGCCGGGCCATCCCGGAGGCGCGTCTGGCCCAGGCGGCCGCGGCGGCCGCGCTGCGCCAGGCCTTGGGCGCCTGAGAGCCCGGCGCCGACGAGGCCGCCCGCGAGACCGCGGCGGCCCCGGCTGCCGCTCAGGCCACGCCGTCGAGCGCCTCGCTGAGCTCGAGCCAGCGCGCCTCGAGCTGCTCGACCTCGTCCTGCAGCGCCTTCAGCCGCCGGCCGAGCTCGGCGCGCTCGGCGACCGCGAGACCCGGCGCGCCGAGTTGCTCGGCCAGCCGGTCGCGCTCGCTGCTCGCGGCGCCCATGCGCTGCTCGGTGCGCGCCAGTTCCTGGCGCAGCGGCTTGAGCTGCTCGGCGCTCTTCTGCCGGCCCTGCGCGGCGCTGCGGCGCTCCTCGCGCGTGCTCGGCGCCACGACGACGGCCACGGGCGCCTCGGCCTCGCGCTGCGCCTGGGCCAGCGCGCGCGCCTGCTCGCGGGCGTTGTCGAGCAGCCACTTCTGGTAGTCGTCGAGGTCGCCGTCGAAGTCGCGCACGCCGCCGCTCGTGACCAGCCAGAACTCGTCGCAGACCTCGCGCAGCAGCGCGCGGTCGTGGCTGACCAGCATCACCGTGCCCTCGAACTCGTTGAGCGCCATCGACAGCGCCTCGCGCGTCGTCAGGTCGAGGTGGTTGGTCGGCTCGTCGAGCAGCAGCAGGTTGGGGCGCTGCCAGACGATGGTCGCGAGCACCAGCCGCGCCTTCTCGCCGCCCGACAGCGTGCCGACCGCCTGGTGGACCATGTCGCCGGCGAAGCGGAACTGGCCGAGGAAGTTGCGCAGCTCCTGCTCGCGCGCCTGCGGCGAGACCTGCTTGGCCAGCCGCACCATGTGCTCGAGCGGGCTCGACTCGGGCGTCAGCAGGTCCATCTCCTGCTGCGCGAAGTAGCCGATCGCCAGGCCCTTGCCCTCGGTGACGCTGCCGCCCAGCGCCGGCAGCGTGCGCGCCAGCGTCTTGACCAGCGTCGACTTGCCCTGGCCGTTGGCGCCGAGGATGCCGATGCGCTGGCCGGGCTGGACCGAGCGCGTCACGCCACGGACGATGGTGACCGGCGGGGGCCCCGCGTAGCCGCAGTCCATGTCGCGCATCACCAGCATCGGATTGGGCAGATTGCCCGGCTCCCGGAACTCGAAGCTGAAGTCGGACGCGGTCAGCACCGGCGCGATCTTCTCCATGCGCTCGAGCGCCTTGACGCGGCTCTGCGCCTGCTTGGCCTTGCTGGCCTTGGCCTTGAATCGGTCGATGAAGCGCTGCAGCTGCGCCACCTTGTCCTGCTGGCGGCTGAAGGCGGCCTGCTGCTGGTTCATGCGCTCGGCGCGCATCCCCTCGAAGGCGCTGTAGTTGCCGCCGTAGCGCGTCAGCGTCGCCTCGTCGAGGTGGACCGTGACCTTGGTGATCGCGTCGAGGAACTCGCGGTCGTGGCTGATCACCAGCATCGTGCCCTCGTAGCGCTGCAGCCAGGCCTCGAGCCAGACCAGCGCGTCGAGGTCGAGGTGGTTGGTCGGCTCGTCGAGCAGCAGCAGGTCGCTCGGGCACATCAGCGCGCGCGCGAGCTGCAGCCGCATGCGCCAGCCGCCGGAGAAGCTGTTGACCGGCGCGTCGAGCTGGCTGACCTTGAAACCCAGGCCCAGCATCAGCGCCTGGGCGCGCGGGCGGGCGTCGTAGGCGCCGGCCTCGGCCAGCTCGGCGTGCGCGTCGCCGATCGCATGGCCGTCGCCGCTGGCCTCGGCCGCGGCCACGGCGGCCTGGGTCTCCATCAGGCGGGTGTCGCCCTCGAGCACGAAGTCGGTCGCCCCCTGGGAGGTCTCGGGCATGTGCTGGGCCACCTCGGCGCGGCGCCAGCGCGGCGGCATCGAGAAGTCGCCGCTGTCGGCCTGCAACCGGTCGGTCAGCAGCGCGAAGAGGGAGGACTTGCCGGCGCCGTTGCGGCCGACCAGGCTGGCCTTCTCGCCGGGGTTCAGCGTCAGGTCGCAGGACTGCAGCACGACCTTGGTGCCACGGCGCAGGGTCAGATTCTTGAGGACGATCATCGGAGCTTCAGCAAGGCCTCGCGGGTGAGCAGCAAGACCTGGTCCTCGCCGGCGCTGGTGGCCAGCCAGACGGCGTCAAGGGTGGGAAAGGCGGCCTCGAAATGAGGACGTTCGTGGCCGATCTCGAGCACGAGGACGGCGTCCTCGCTCATGCGGGCCGGGGCGTCGCGCAGTAGGGTCCGCACGAAGTCCATGCCGTCGCTGCCGCCGGCGAGCGCCAGCGCCGGCTCGGCGCGGAACTCGGCCGGCAGCGCGGCCATCGAGGCCGCGTTGACATAGGGCGGGTTGCACAGGATCAGGTCGTAGGGACCGCGCACGGCGGCGAGGCCGTCGGACTTCAGCAGCGCGATGCGGTCCTGCAGGCCATGCCGCTCGACGTTGATGCGGGCCACCGCCAACGCGTCGTCGCACAGGTCGGCCGCATCGACCTCGACCTCGGGCCAGGCCAGCGCCGCCAGCACCGCGAGGCTGCCGTTGCCGGTGCACAGGTCCAGCACGCGGCGGGTGCGATCGGACAGCCAGGCGTCGATCGTGCCCTCAGCCAGCGGCTCGGCGATCAGCGAGCGCGGGATGATCGCGCGCTCGTCGACATGGAAGGGCACGCCCTGCAGCCAGGCCTCGCCGGTCAGGTAGGCGGCCGGTTGGCGGGTCGCGATGCGGCGGTCGATCAGCGCCGCGGCCTTGGCGGCCTCGTCGGTGGAGACCGCGCGCTCGGCCTGCCCGTCGAGCGCGTCCAGCGGCAGGCCGAGCGCCCATTGCACCAGCCAGGCCGCCTCGTCGAAGGCATTGGTCGTGCCCTGCCCAAACGAAACGCCCGCTTGGTCCAAGCGGGCGCTTTCGCGGTCGACCAGCTCGATGAGCGTCATCGCAACCATCGGTCGAGCACTCCTTGGTAGATGGCGGCCAGCGGCTCGATGTCGGCCACCGCCACGTTCTCGTCGATCTGGTGGATGCTCGCGTTGACCGGGCCGCACTCGAGCACCTGCGGGCAGATCGTCGCGATGAAGCGGCCGTCCGAGGTGCCCCCGCTGGTCGACAGCTCCGGGCACCGGCCGGTGGCCGCCTCGATCGCGTCGGACAGCGCCGCGGTCAGGTCGCCGGGCTCGGTCAGGAAGGGCAGTCCGCCGAGCGTCCAGTCGATGCGGTGCTCGACCCCGTGGCGCTGCAGCACCTCGACCAGTCGCTGCTGCAGCGACTCGGGGCTCGACGCGGTCGAGAAGCGGAAATTGAAATCGATCAGCGCCTCGCCGGGGATCACATTGGTCGCGCCGGTGCCGGCGTGCAGGTTCGAGACCTGCCAGGTGGTCGGCGGGAAATGCGCATTGCCCTGGTCCCAGACGGTCGCGGCCAGCTCGGCCAGCGCCGGCGCGACGCGGTGCACCGCATTGATCGCGAGCTGCGGGTAGGCCACATGGCCCTGGCGCCCGATCACCGTCAGCCGCCCGGACAGCGAGCCACGCCGGCCGTTCTTGACCATGTCGCCGATCGCCTGCACCGAGGTCGGCTCGCCGACGATGCAGGCGTCGAGCCGCTCGCCGCGCGCCTTGAGCCAGCGCACCACCTGGGTCGTGCCGTCGACGGCCGGGCCTTCCTCGTCGCTGGTGATCAGGAAGCCGATCGAGCCCGCGTGGCCGGGCCGCGCGGCGACGAAGCGCTCGACCGCGACGACCATGCAGGCGATCGAGGTCTTCATGTCGGCCGTGCCGCGGCCGTAGAGCTGGCCGTCGCGGTGGGTCGGCGTGAAGGGGTCGCTGGACCAGCGCTCGACGGGGCCGGTCGGAACGACGTCGGTGTGGCCGGCGAAGGCCAACAGGCGGCCCTCGCGCCCGGCCGCCCCGCGCTTGACGGCCCAGAGGTTGCTCACCCGGAAGTCGGCCGGCCCGCTGTCGATGCGGTGGCACTCGAAGCCGAGCGCGGCAAGCCGCGCGGCGATCAGCTCCTGGCAGCCGGCGTCCTCCGGGGTGACCGAGCGGCGTGCGACCAGCTGCTCGGTCAGCACGAGGGCGGCACTCGTCATGCGTTCACAGCCGCCCGAAGTTCGTGCGACGGTCCTCGCTGCGCACCTCGAGCGTGATCTCGGTGAAGGAGGGCCCGTCGTCCTTCTCTTCCTTCTTGGGCTGCAGCTTGGTCTGGCCGCTCATGTCGTTCTGCAGCCGCCACATCAGGTTGGTCGGCGAGTCGGCGAAGGCCAGGCCCTCGTCGCGCGTGATCGTGCCCTCGTTGATCAGGCGCGCGAGCTCGGCCTCGAAGGTCTGCGAGCCCTCGGCGAGCGACTGCTCCATCGCCTCCTTGACCTGGGCGAATTCGCCCTGCGCGATCAGGTCGCCGATCAGCTTGGTGTTGAGCAGCACCTCGACCGCCGGCACCCGCGTGCCGGCGGTGGTGCGCACCAGGCGCTGCGAGACCACCGCCTTGAGCGCCGAGGACAGGTCGTTGAGCAGCGCCGGGCGCGCCTCGGGCGTGTAGAAGGACAGGATGCGGCCGAGCGCGTGGTAGCTGTTGTTGGCGTGCAGCGTCGAGACGACCAGGTGGCCCGACAGCGCGTAGGAGATCGCCATCGTCATCGTCTCGCGGTCGCGGATCTCGCCGATCAGGATCACGTCGGGCGCCTGGCGCAGCGCGTTCTTCAGGCCGATCTGCAGGCTCTGCACGTCGCGGCCGACCTCGCGCTGGTTGACGATGGACTTCTTGTTCGAGAACAGGAACTCGACCGGGTCCTCGATGGTCAGGATGTGCCCGGCCATCTGCTTGTTGCGGTGCTCGAGCATCGCCGCCAGCGTCGTGCTCTTGCCGGTGCCGGTCGCGCCGGCCAGGATGATCAGGCCGCGCTTCTCGAGGATCAGGGTGTTGAGGATCGGCGGCAGCTTCAGCGAGTCCAGCGACGGGATCTCGACCGGGATGCAGCGGAACACCGCGGCGAGCGAACCGCGCTGGCGGAAGGCGCTGAGACGGAAGCTGCCGACCCCGGCGATGCCGATGCCCATGTTGAGCTCGCCGATCTCGTCGAGCTCCTCCAGCTGGCCCGGCGTCAGCAGCTCGGCGAGCAGCTGGCGCGGCTGCTCGGGCGTCAGCGACTGGTCCGACAGCTGCAGCATCTGCCCGTTGATCTTGATCTGGATCGGCGCGTTCGCGGTCAGGTAGACGTCCGAGGCCCGCTTGTCGGCCATCAGTCGCAGCACCCGCTCCATGTTCCCGCTCATCGCGCCTCCTTCGTGGTCCCGGCCGCGGCCTCAGGCGCGCAGCAGCTCGTTGATGCTGGTCTTGGCGCGCGTCTGCGCGTCGACCTTCTTGACGATCACCGCACAGTACAACGAGTACTTGCCGTCCGCCGAGGGCAAATTCCCGGAAACCACCACCGAGCCGGCCGGGATGCGGCCATAGCTGACCTCGCCGGTGGCGCGGTCGTAGATCTTGGTGCTCTGGCCGATGTACACGCCCATCGAGATCACCGAGTTCTCCTCGACGATCACGCCCTCGACGACCTCCGAGCGCGCGCCGATGAAGCAGTTGTCCTCGATGATGGTCGGGTTGGCCTGCAGCGGCTCGAGCACGCCGCCGATGCCGACGCCGCCGGAGAGGTGCACGTTCTTGCCGATCTGCGCGCAG
>CAYOXW010000082.1:0-11227 GCA_964408005.1 uncultured Methylibium sp. | reverse complement strand
CGCGCGGGTCGTGATCGAGGAGTTCCTGGTCGGCGAGGAGGCCAGCTTCATCGTCATCGCCGACGGCAAGCATGTGCTGCCGCTGGCCACCAGCCAGGACCACAAGCGCCTGGGCGACGGCGACGCCGGGCCCAACACCGGCGGCATGGGCGCCTATTCGCCGGCACCGGTGGTCACGCCCAACATCCACGCCCGCGTGATGCGCGAGATCATCCAGCCCACGCTCGACGGCATGGCCAAGGACGGCATCCCGTACACGGGCTTCCTCTACGCCGGTCTGATGATCGACGCGCAGGGCAAGGCCAAGACGCTGGAATTCAACTGCCGCATGGGCGACCCCGAGACGCAGCCGATCATGATGCGCCTCGAGAGCGATCTGCTCGAGGTGCTGAACCACGCGGTCGACGGCACGCTCGACGAGGTCGAGCTGCAGTGGGACCGGCGCTTCGCGCTCGGCGTCGTGATGGCCGCGCATGGCTATCCGGAGAACCCGCGCAAGGCCGATGTCATCACCGGCCTGCCGGCCGAGCGCGACGATGCCATGGTGTTCCATGCCGGCACCGCGCAGCTCAGCAAGGACCTCGTGACCAGCGGCGGCCGGGTGCTGTGCGTCACCGCGCTGGGCGAGTCGGCCAAGGTGGCGCAGGCGCGTGCCTATGAGACGCTGGCGACCATCCACTTCGACGGCATGCAATACCGCCACGACATCGGGCACCGTGCGATCAAGCGCTGAGCCGCCGTGCGGCCGGCGGCCGGTGCGGTCCGCACCTGTCACACTCGCGCCCTGATGAACGACACCGCCGCCGTCCGCGCGTACCTGCTGGGTCTGCAGGAGCGCATCGTTGCCGCGCTCGAGGCCGAGGACGGCGCGCCGTTCCGGCGCGACGCCTGGACGCGCGAGCCCGGCGGGCGGCTCGCGGGCGAGGGCCACTCGCAGCTGATCGAGGGCGGCGCGCTGCTCGAGCGCGGCGGCTGCAACTTCTCGCATGTCCAGGGCCAGGCGTTGCCGCCGTCGGCGACGCAGCACCGCCCCGAGCTCGCCGGGGCCCCCTTCGAGGCGATGGGGGTGTCGCTGGTCTTCCACCCGCGCAACCCCTATGTGCCGACGGTGCACATGAACGTGCGCATGCTGGCGGCGCGCAAGCCCGACGGCGAACTGCTCAGCTGGTTCGGCGGCGGCATGGACCTGACGCCCTACTACGGCTTCGAGGAGGACGCGGTGCATTTCCACCGCTGCTGTCGCGACGCGCTGCTGCCCTTCGGCGGCGACTTGTACCCGCGCTTCAAGCAGTGGTGCGACGAGTACTTCTTCCTCAAGCACCGCAACGAGCCGCGCGGCATCGGCGGGGTGTTCTACGACGACTTCGCCGAGCTCGACTTCGAGGGCAGCTTTGCGATGACGCGTGCGGTCGGCGATGCCTTCCTCGACGCCTACCTGCCGATCCTGAAGCGCCGCCGCGACACGCCCTACGGCGAGCGCGAGCGCGAGTTCCAGGCCTACCGGCGCGGCCGCTATGTCGAGTTCAACCTCGTCTGGGACCGCGGCACGCTGTTCGGCCTGCAGTCGGGCGGGCGCACCGAATCGATCCTGATGTCGATGCCGCCGGTGGTGACCTGGCGCTACGACTGGCAGCCCGAGCCGGGCACGCCGGAGGCGCGGCTGTACAGCGACTTCCTGAAGCCGCGCGACTGGGCGGCGTCCTGAACGGGATGCGCATCGGGGTCTTCGGCGGCAGCTTCGATCCGCCGCAGCAGGCGCATCTCGTGCTCGCGCGCGCGGCGCTCGAACAGCTCGCGCTCGACGAGTTGCGCTGGCTGCCGGCCGGCCGGCCCTGGCAGAAGGAGCACGCGCTGGCCGCGGCCGAGGATCGCTGCGCGATGCTGGCTGCCGCGATGGCCGGCGAGCCTCGTTTCGTGCTCGACCGGCGCGAGATCCTGCGCGCGGGGCCGAGCTACACCATCGACACGGTGCGCGAACTGCAGGCCGAGCGACCCGGCGCGGCGCTGTTCGTCGTGATCGGCCAGGACCAGTACGCGCGACTGGACACCTGGAAGGATTGGCCGGCGCTGCTCGACGCGGTGACGCTGGCCGTCGCGGCACGCGACGACGCCGTGGTGCAGCCACCGGCCGCGCTGGCCGCGCGCGCGCACCGCCTGTGCCGACTCGAGATGCCGCCCTCGGCGGTGTCGGCCACCCTGATCCGCGCCCACCTCGCCGCAGGCGGCCGGGCCGAGGACCTCGTTCCCGCGATGGTGCCGGCCGAGGTCGCACGCTATATTGACACGCACCGGCTCTACCGACAGCCGGCTGCGCCCCCCGCCAGGAGCTGAATGGACATCCGCAAACTGCAACGCGCCATCGTCGATGGCCTCGAGGACGTGAAGGCCCAGGACATCCAGGTCTTCAACACCGAGCACATGACCCCGCTGTTCGAGCGTGTCATCGTCGCCTCGGGCACCAGCAACCGGCAGACCAAGGCGCTCGCGTCCAGCGTGCGTGACGCGGTGAAGGCCAAAGGCTTCGACGTGCTGCGCACCGAGGGCGAGGTCAACGGCGAGTGGATCATCGTCGACTGCGGCGCCGCGGTGGCCCACATCATGCAGCCCGAGATCCGGCGCTACTACCACCTCGAGGAGATCTGGGGCGAGAAGCCGGTCGCGCTGAAACGCGCCGCGCCGCGCGGCTTGGTCAAGGCCGAGGAGCCGGTCGCGGCCGCGAAGGCCACGGCGCCGGCGAAGAAGGCCGCGCCGAAGAAGGCTGCAGCGGTGGCCCAGGAGGCGCCCGCCGCCGCGAAGAAGCGGCCCCCGGCCGCCAAGAAGGCCCCCGCCGCGGCGAAGAAGGCGGCGGTCGCCGCCAGGCCCGCGCCCGCCAAGAAGGCCCCGGCGCGCAAGGCGGCGCCGGCCAAGAGCGCGTCGGCGGCCAGGCCGGCTGCCAAGCGCGCCCCCGCCGCGAAGCAGGCGGTCGCGGGCCGCAGCGCCGCGAAGAAGGCCCCGAAGCGCACATGAGACTGTCGCTGGTCGCCGTCGGCCAGCGACAGCCGGCTTGGGCCGAGGAGGCCTGCGCGGACTACCTGAAGCGCTTCCCGCCCGACTGGCGGGTCGAGCTCAAGGCGGTGAAGGCCGAGCCGCGCAACCAGGGCAAGACGGTCGAGGCGATGAAGGCCGCCGAGGCCGAGCGACTCGCCGCCGCCTGCCCGAAGGGCGCGCGCCGCGTCGTGCTCGACGAGCGCGGCCAGCGCGTCACGACGCAGCAGCTCGCCGAGCGCCTGCGCGCCTGGCAGCACGACGGACGCGACGTCGTGCTGTTGATCGGCGGCCCCGATGGCCTCGACGACACGCTCAAGGGCGGCGCCGACGAGGCCCTGCGCCTGTCGGATCTGACGCTGCCGCACGCGCTCGCGCGGGTGCTGCTGGCCGAGGCGCTGTACCGGGCCTGGTCGCTCCAGGCCGGCCACCCCTACCATCGAGAGTGAAGGCCGACCGGCTGTTGACCATGGCGTGCGATTACCTCTACCTTGCCTCCCAGAGCGCGCGCCGCCGGCAGCTGCTCGCGCAGATCGGCGTGCGCCACGAGCCTCTGCTGGCCGCGCCCGGCGAGGACACCGAGGCGCTGGAGGCCGCGCTGCCCGACGAGGCGCCCGCCGACTACGTGCGGCGCGTCACGCTCGCCAAGCTCGAGGCGGCGCGCGAGCGGCTGCGGCTGCGTGGGCTGGCCACCGCGCCGATCCTGTGTGCCGACACCACCGTCGCGCTCGGCGAGCGCCTGCTGGGCAAGCCGCATGACGACGAGGAGGCCGCCCACATGCTCGAGGCGCTGTCCGGTCGCAGCCATCGCGTCTATACCGCGGTGGCGGTGCTCGAGGGGCCGCACGCGGCCTTCGAGCCGGCGCTGGCGCTGCAGGTCTCGACGGTGCGCTTCCGCACGCTCGCGGCCGACGAGATCGTGCGCTACGTGGCCAGCGGCGAGTCGCAGGGCAAGGCCGGCGCCTACGCGATCCAGAGCCAGGCGGCGGCCTGGATCGAGCACCTCGAGGGCAGCTACAGCGGCGTGATGGGCCTGCCCTTGTTCGAGACTGCCGAGCTGCTGCGGCCGCTCGGCTGGCGCTTCTGATGCGGGGGGCACGGTGCAGGACATCCTGATCAACTGGTCGCCGCAGGAGACGCGCGTCGCGATCGTCGAGAACGGCGCAGTGCAGGAGCTGCATCTGGAGCGCACGCTCGAGCGCGGCCTGGTCGGCAACATCTACGCCGGGCGCGTCGCGCGGGTGCTGCCGGGCATGCAGTCGGCCTTCATCGATGTCGGGCTCGAGCGCGCCGCCTTCCTGCACGTGGCCGACCTGCACCGCGATGACGGCGGGCGCGACGGGGCGCCGCCGCTGCCGATCGAGAAGCAGGTGTTCGAGGGCCAGACCCTGGTCGTGCAGGTCATCAAGGACCCGATCGGCACCAAGGGCGCGCGGCTGTCGAGCCAGATCAGCATCGCCGGGCGCCTGCTGGTCTTCCTGCCGCAGGACGACCGCATCGGCATCAGCCAGAAGATCGGCTCGCCCGAGCTGCGCGAACAGCTGCGCGCGCGCATGCAGGCGCTGGTCGGCGACGCCGGCGGTGGCTTCATCCTGCGCACCAACGCCGAGGAGGTGAGCGACGCGGAGCTCGCCGAGGACATCCGCTACCTGCGCATCACCTGGGCGGCGATCCGCGAGCGTGCCTTCAAGGCCGCGCCGGGCAGTCTGCTGCACCAGGACCTGAGCCTGGCCGAGCGCGTGCTGCGCGACCTGACGACGGAGCAGACCGCCTCGGTGCGGATCGACTCGCGCATGCAGTACCAGGCCCTGCGCGAGTTCGGCGCGCGCTACACGCCGACGTCGGTCGCCAAGCTCGAGCATTACGCCGGCGAGCGGCCGATCTTCGATCTCTGCGGCATCGACCAGGAGATCGAGCGCGCCCTCGCGCGGCGCGTCGAGCTCAAGAGCGGCGGCTACCTCATCATCGACCAGACCGAGGCGCTGACCACGGTCGACGTCAACACCGGCGGCTATGTCGGTGCGCGCAACTTCGACGAGACCGTCTTCAAGACCAATCTGGAGGCCGCGCAGGCGATCGCGCGGCAGCTGCGCTTGCGCAACCTCGGGGGCATCATCATCCTCGACTTCATCGACATGCTGCGGCCCGAGCACCAGGAGATGGTGATTGCCGAGCTGCGCAAGCAGCTCGCGCGCGACCGCACCAAGGTCACGATCAGCGGCTTCACGCAGCTCGGTCTGGTCGAGATGACGCGCAAGCGCACCCGCGAGAGCCTGGCGCACCTGCTGTGCGAACCCTGCCCGGTCTGCCAGGGCAAGGGCCAGGTGAAGACCGCGCGCAGCGTGTGCTACGACATCCTGCGCGAGATCCTGCGCGAGGCGCGCCAGTTCAACCCGAAGGAGTTCCGCGTGATCGCGCCGGCGGCGGTGGTCGAGCTGCTGCTCGACGAGGAGAGCCAGCACCTCGCCGGGCTGTCGGACTTCATCGGCAAGCCGATCTCGCTGCAGACCGAGCCGAGCCTGTCGCCGGAGCAGTACGACATCGTGCTGCTCTGAGGCCCGCGCCGCCCGCAGGCGGCCTCAGGTCTGGAACTGCAGCGCGTGCAGCCGCGCGAACAGGCCGCCGCGCGCCAGCAGCTCCGCATGCGAGCCCTGTTCGACGACGCGGCCGGCGTCGAGCACGACCACGCGATCGGCTGCCTCGATCGTCGACAGCCGGTGCGCGATCACGATCGAGGTACGCCCGACCATCAGCCGCTCGAGCGCCTGCTGCACCAGGCGCTCGCTCTCGGAGTCGAGCGCCGAGGTCGCCTCGTCGAGGATCAGCACCGGCGCGTCCTTGTAGACCGCGCGGGCGATCGCGAGGCGCTGGCGCTGGCCGCCCGAGAGCTGGTTGCCGTTGTGGCCGATCGCGGTGTCCAGCCCCTGCGGCAGGCCGTCGACGAAGTCGATCAGGTTGGCGGCCGCGAGCGCGGCGCGCACGCGCGGTGTATCGATCGCGGCGCCGAGGGCGACATTGGCCGCCACGCTGTCGTTGAACAGCACGACGTCCTGGCTCACCAGCGCGAACTGGTGGCGCAGCGCGTCCAGCTCCCAGTCGGGCAGCGCCACGCCGTCGAGCAGCACGCGACCGGCGCTGGGATCGAGGAAGCGCGGCAGCAGGCTGACCAGCGTGGTCTTGCCGGCGCCGGAGGGACCGACCAGGGCCACGGTCTCGCCGGCGCGGATGCGCAGCTCGATGTCCTGCAGCGCCGGTGTGTCTTCACGGTAGCGCAGGCTCACCGCCTCGAACACGATCTCGCCGCGCACGCGCTCGGCCTTGTGCCGCCCGCCGCTCTCGACCGGCGTGTCCTCGATCAGCGCAAGCCCGCGCTGCAGCGCGGTCAGGCCGCGCGTGATCGGCCCGGCGATGTCCGACAGGTGCCGCAGCGGCGTGATCAGCATCAGCATCGCGGTCACGAAGGACACGAAGCCGCCGACCGTGCCGCCCTGGTGCTGCACCTGCCACAGCGCCGCGACCACGACGGTCGACAGCGCACAGGCCGCGAGGATCTGCGTCAGCGGCGTGACCGAGGCCGAGGCGACGGTCGATTTCAGCGCAAGCTGGCGCAGCTTGTTGCTGGTCTGGCGAAAGCGCTGGGTCTGCTGTTCCTGCGCGCCGTGCAGCCGCACCAGCCGCCACGCGGCGACGTTCTCCTCGACGACATAGGCCAGCTCGTCGGTGGTCTCGCGGTTGCGTCGCGCAATGCTGCGCAGCCGCCGGCCGAAGTAGCGCATCGTCACCGCGACCGCCGGGAACATCAGCGCGACCACCAGCGTGAGCTGCCAGTTCATCCACAGCAGGTAGGCGAGCAACGCCAGCGCCGTCAGCGAGTCCTTCACCAGCGTCAGCATGGCCCCGACGAGCATCTGCGAGCCGGTCTGTACCTCGTAGACCACGGTGTTGGTCAGCGCGCTGGCCGTGTGGCCGCCATACAGCGCGGGGCGCGCGTCCATCAGCCGCGCGAACATCGCGGTGCGCAAGCCGAGCGTGCCGTGGTTCTGGGCCCAGGCGAGTGCGTACTGGGCGATGAAGCCGCCGACACCGCGCAGAGCGAACAGCCCGATGATCACCACCGGGATCATCCACAGCGGCAGTCCGTCGGGCTTGAAGCCCTTGTCGAGCAGCGGCTGCATCAGCGAGGCGACCACCGCGTCGGTGACCGAGGCCACGGCAGCCGCGCCCACCGCGGCGGCGAGCGCCCAGCGCGTGGCGGCGAAGTAGGGCCAAAGGCTGCGGATGCTGGCGAGGTCGGCGTTCGGCGGGCTGGACATGCGCGGGTTCAGGGCGCACGGAGGGCGTGGCGCCGCGCGGATTATGCGGGCCGCTCCCGCCGGGGACGTCGGCGGACCGTCTACACGATGTCACGACTTCGTCGCGGCGCCGGGTCGGGGCGGGGTCGTGAGCGCTGGTATCCTGCTGCCTGGCCCGAAAGATGCCGAACCTCGACGGCACTCGCGGCTCCATCTCCGGCACGTCCCCATCGCGGGGCGCATCCGGGCTGCCGCCGTCCACCGCATGAACTCAAGACAGAACGCCCTCGTCGCGTCGCCACGTCGACGCTCGCTCCTCGCATGGCCCCTGGCGGCCGTCACGACGCCGGTATGGCCGCAGTTCCGCGTCGAGATCTCCGGGGTCGGCACGACCCAGTTGCCGGTCGCGGCCCTGAAGTTCCGCGGCGAAGACAAGGCGCCCCAGCCCGTGGGGGCGATCGTGCGCGCGGACCTGGAGCGCAGCGGCGTGTTCCGCCATGTCGAGAGCGCGGGGACGATGCTGGACGAGACCTCGCAGCCGCCGATGGCCGAATGGCGCGGCCGCGGCGCCGACGCGCTGGTGGCCGGCTCGGTCTCGCGCCTGGCCGATGGCCGCTTCGACGTGCGCTACCGTCTGTGGGACGTGGTCAAGGGCGCCGACCTCGGCGGTCAGAGCTATGCGGTCGTGGCCGCCGACCTGCGGCTGGTGGCACACCGCATCGCCGATGCGATCTACGAGCGGCTCACCGGTGAGAAGGGCGTGTTCTCGACCCGCATCGCCTACGTCACCAAGGGCGGCGGCCGCCACACGCTGTGGGTCACCGACGCGGACGGCGAGGGCGGGCAGTCGGCGCTGGTGAGCCCGGAGCCGATCATCTCGCCGGCCTGGTCGCCCGATGGGCGCGAACTCGCCTACGTCTCCTTCGAGAGCCGCAAGGCGGTCGTCTACGTGCAGGAGGTCGGCAGCGGCAAGCGCCGCTCGATCGCCAACTTCCGCGGCTCGAACAGCGCGCCGGCGTGGTCGCCCGACGGCAGCCAGCTCGCGCTGACGCTCAGCCGCGATGGCGGCTCGCAGCTCTACCTGATGAACCGCGACGGCAGCAACGTGCGTCGCTTAACCCAGAGTGGTGCGATCGACACCGAGGCGGTGTGGTCGCCCGATGGCCGGCAGGTCTATTTCGTCAGCGACCGTGGCGGCGGACCGCAGATCTACCGCCAGGCGCTGGGCGGGGGCGGGGCCGAGCGCGTGACCTTCAACGGCAGCTACAACATCAGCCCGGCGCTGAGTCCGGACGGACGCCTGCTCGCCTACGTCACCCGCGATGGTGGCGCCTTCCGCGTGCAGGTCGTCGAGCTCGCCGGCGGTGCGCCGCGTTCGATCGGCACGACCGCCGACGACGAGAGCCCGAGCTTCGCGCCGAACAGCCGCTTGCTCGTCTACGCCACCCGCGAAGGCGGCCGCGACGTGCTGATGACCAGCACCACCGACGGCCGCATCAAGGCGCGCCTCGTGGCCTCCCAGGCCGACGTGCGCGAGCCGGCCTGGGGCCCCTACGGCCGCTGAGCGTGCCCCGGCACACCCGAATCCGTTTTGTTTTGTCTAAAGGAGAGAGAAGCATGAAGACCACCATCCGTCGCATCACCCCGCTGGCCACGCTGGCCGCCGCACTGCTGCTGGCCGGCTGCGCGTCGAGCGTCAAGCTCGATGAGCCGCCCGTCGAGACGCGCACCCCGGGCGCCGCGTCGGGCAGCGGCGCCGGCACGGCGGGCGCGAGCCAGTCGGGCGTCGCGCCGGTCGATCTGACCGGCCAGGGCAGCGCCGCGACGCTCGCCAAGATCGTCTACTTCGACTTCGACAGCTTCGTCGTCAAGGACGAGTTCCGCCCGATCGTCGAGGGCAATGCCAAGCGCCTGAGCGGCGACCGCGCCAAGCGCCTCGTCGTCGAGGGCCATGCCGACGAGCGCGGCGGCCGTGAGTACAACCTCGCGCTCGGCCAGAAGCGCGCCGAGGCGGTGAGCCGTGCGATGGTGCTGCTCGGGGCGCAAGAGGCGCAGATCGAGTCGGTGAGCTATGGCGAAGAGCGTCCTGCCGTCACCGGCAGCGACGAGGCCGCCTGGGCCAAGAACCGCCGCGCCGAGCTGCGCGACCGGTGAGCACGATGGCGACGCTGGGCGGCATGCCGCGGCGCCTCGTCGCGGCGCTGCTGCTGACCGGTGCGGCCAGCGGCGCGAGCGCTGGTCTGTTCGACGATGAAGAGGCGCGCCGGGCCATCCTGGACCTGCGCACCCGCATCGAACAGACAGACCAGTC
Source organism: uncultured Methylibium sp. (assembly GCA_964408005.1). Taxonomy (GTDB): domain Bacteria; phylum Pseudomonadota; class Gammaproteobacteria; order Burkholderiales; family Burkholderiaceae_C; genus Methylibium. The sequence continues at coordinate 1,600 of CAYOXW010000082.1, read as the reverse complement.
CGCTCGCGCCCGCGAGGCGGAGCTGGCCGAGCAGATCGCGCAGCTGCGGCGCAGCGTGCTCGAGCTCAATGCGACGATCGAGAACCTGCGCGGCGAGCTCGCCAAGCTGCGCGGGAGCGACGAGCAGCTGCAGCGCGACGTGGCCGAACTGCAGCGGCGCCAGAAGGACGTGCAGGCCGGCCTCGACGAGCGGCTGCGTCGCATGGAGCCGCAGCGCGTGACGCTCGACGGACGAGAGTTCTTGGCCGAGCCCGAGGAGACGCGCCAGTACGGCGAGGCCGTCGGGGTCCTGCGGCAGGGAGATTTCGCCGGCGCGGTGGCCGCGTTCGGCAACTTCCAGCGCCGCTGGCCGGCCAGCGGCTATGGCCCGGCGGCGCTGTACTGGCTCGGCAACGCCCAGTACGGCAAGCGCGACTACAAGGACGCGATCACGACCTTCCGCACGCTGCTCGGCAATGCGCCCGAGCATCCGCGCGCGCCCGAGGCCATGCTGTCGATCGCGAACTGCCAGATCGAGCTCAAGGACTCGAAGGCGGCGCGGCGCACGCTCGACGAGCTGCTGAAGAAGTACCCCAACACCGAGGCTGCGCACGCTGGCCGCGAGCGCCTCGCGGCGCTGAAGTAGCGGCGTCTCGTCGATGGTTGTTGAGGAAGCGGGCGCCGACCTCGAACGCCGCTTCGGCGGCCTGCGGCGCCTCTATGGCGACGCAGGCTACCAGCGGCTGCGGGCCGCGCGTGTGGCGGTGGTCGGCGTGGGCGGCGTCGGATCGTGGGCGGCCGAGGCGCTGGCGCGCAGCGGCGTGGCCGCCATCACGCTGATCGATCTCGACCATGTCGCCGAGTCCAACATCAACCGGCAGGTGCAGGCGCTCGAGGCCACGCTCGGCCAGGCCAAGGTGCTCGCGCTGCGCGAGCGCATCGCCCAGATCCACCCCGGTTGCGAGGTGCGGCCGGTCGAGGCCTTCGTCGAACCGCAGAACTGGCCGGCACTGCTGCCGGCGCCGGTGGATGGATTGATCGACGCCTGCGACCAGCTCGCGGCCAAGGCCACGCTGGCGGCCTGGTCGGCCAGCAGCGGGGTGCCGGTGGTCTGCGTTGGTGCTGCCGGCGGCAAGCGTGCGCCGGAAGCGGTCAGGACCGACGACCTGGCCGACTGCACCCACGATCCCCTGTTGTCGTCGCTGCGCCAGCGGCTGCGACAGCGCCATGGCGCGCCGCGGCAGGGCCCGATCGGACTGCGTTGCGTCTACTCGCGAGAGGCGGTGCAGCGACCGGCCGGCGAATGCGCGGTAGATGGGGGCCTCAACTGCCACGGCTACGGCTCGGCGGTGACGGTGACGGCCACCTTCGGGCTGGTGGCTGCGGCCCAGCTGATCGAACGCTTGCTTGTTGTGCATGCGGGGGCTTGAGATCCGCTAGAGATTGTGGCTACAATTGCAGGCTCTGCCGGGGGTTGTTAGCTCAGTCGGTAGAGCAGCGGACTTTTAATCCGTTGGTCGCAGGTTCGAATCCTGCACAACCCACCATTTCCGTGGACCAGTTCCCGGGCTCTTAGCTCAGTTGGTAGAGCAGCGGACTCTTAATCCGTAGGTCGAGTGTT
>CAYOXW010000081.1:0-11247 GCA_964408005.1 uncultured Methylibium sp. | reverse complement strand
GACCTCGTCGTCCGGCTCCTCGATCATCGTGTAGCTGGCCTGCAGGTTCTCCAGCCGCGGGTCGTCGTGGCGCAGGCGCTCGAGCTTGTAGTTGGGCGTCTCGAGGTGCTTGTTGGGCACCAGCAGCACCGTGGTGCGCTGGCGCAGCTCGATCTTGGTGATCTCGGCGCGCTTCTCGTTGAGCAGGAAGGAGGTCACTTCCACCGGCACCTGCACGTGCACGGCGGCGGTGTTCTCCTTCATCGACTCTTCCTGGATGATGCGCAGGATCTGCAGCGCGGAAGACTCGGTGTCGCGGATGTGGCCGGTGCCGTTGCAGCGCGGGCAGGTGATGTGGCTGCCCTCGCTGAGCGCCGGGCGCAGGCGCTGGCGGCTCATCTCGAGCAGGCCGAACTTGGAGATCGAGCTGAACTGCACGCGCGCGCGGTCGGTGCGCAGCGCGTCGCGCAGGCGCGTCTCGACCTCGCGGCGGTTCTTGCTCTCCTCCATGTCGATGAAGTCGACGACGATCAGGCCGCCGAGGTCGCGCAGCCGCATCTGGCGCGCGATTTCATCGGCCGCCTCGAGGTTGGTGCGGGTCGCGGTCTCCTCGATGTCGGAGCCGCGGGTGCTGCGCGCCGAGTTGACGTCGACCGAGACCAGCGCCTCGGTGTGGTCGATCACGATCGCGCCGCCCGAGGGTAGGTTCACCGTGCGCGAGAACGCCGTCTCGATCTGGTGTTCGATCTGGAAGCGGCTGAACAGCGGCGCATCGTCCTTGTAGCGTTTCACGCGATGGGCCGTTTCCGGCATCACGTGATTCATGAACTGGTGGGCCTGCTCGAAGATGTCGTCGGTGTCGATCAGGATCTCGCCGATGTCGGCCGAGAAGTAGTCCCGGATCGCCCGGATCACCAGCGAGCTCTCCTGGTAGATCAGGAAGGCGCCCTTGCCCGCCTTGGACGCGCCGTCGATCGCGTCCCACAGCTTGAGCATGTAGTTGAGGTCCCACTGCAGCTCGGGCGCGCTGCGGCCGATGCCGGCGGTGCGCGCGATCAGGCTCATGCCCTTGGGGTACTCGAGCTGGTCGAGGTTTTCCTTGAGCTCCTCGCGGTCCTCGCCCTCGATGCGCCGGCTGACGCCGCCGCCGCGCGGGTTGTTGGGCATCAGCACCAGGTAGCGGCCCGCCAGCGAGATGAAGGTGGTCAGCGCCGCGCCCTTGTTGCCGCGCTCCTCCTTCTCGACCTGCACCAGCAGCTCGGTGCCATTGGAGATCACGTCCTGGATCTTCGCGTCGCGGACGCTGACGCCCGGCTTGAAGAACTCCTTGGCGATCTCCTTGAACGGCAGGAAGCCGTGGCGGTCCTCGCCGTAGTCGACGAAGCAGGCCTCGAGCGAAGGCTCGACGCGCGTGACGACGGCCTTGTAGATGTTGCCCTTGCGCTGCTCGCGCCCCTCGATCTCGGTCTCGAAGTCGAGCAGCTTCTGGCCATCGACGATCGCCAGGCGCCGTTCTTCCGGCTGCGTGGCGTTGATCAGCATGCGTTTCATGTGCACTCCCAGCGCGCCTCGAAGGCGCGCACGAACCAGGGTCGGGCCCGTCGCCGGGCGACCCGATGTCGATGCACGAAACAGCGCGGAGGAACCGGAAGGAATCGCCCTGGACTCGTTCGCCGCCCCCGGTGGGGAGCCTCAGCGTGCGAGCGTTGGCGCGTGCGCGTCCGCGGGTCCGGCTGCCGCGGACGCACCGGTCGCGCGCGTGCCGGCCCGCGGCGCAGCGAAGGCTGCGCACGCGCAAGGCGGCATCGGGGCGAGGGAGCGGGCCGGGGGCATCCGGAGGGTCACGGGGCGCGGGCTGCAGGAGGTTGGTGGTGCCTTGCGAGAGGCGCGCCGTCGACCTGCAACCGGAAAACCTTGTCGGTGGGTTCGTTCTACGCTGGTTCTGCCGCCATGCCGCATGACCTGCCGCTCACGCTGGGAGCCGGCCCGACCTCGCGACGAGGCGTTGCATCACCGAAGACCTGCCGTCCAAGACGGCAGAGCCCACGAGGCTCGCGCAGTGACCGCTAAACTCACAAGCAAATCAATCACTTACGGCGCACACGTGGGGCAACGCATTATAGGTGGCAAAGTTCCCCCGGGACGCAAGGCGCTGCGGCGGCCCGCCGTGGCGCCGAAACCGGTGGTCGCGCTGCCGCCGCGCCGGCTTGTCGAGCCGGCCCCTGCCGTCGCCGTCCCGGCGGTGCAGCACCTGCAGGTCGGCGAGGACGGTGTCGGCCAGCGGCTCGACAACTACCTGCTCAAGACGCTCAAGGGCGTGCCCAAGACCCACGTCTACCGGATCATCCGCAGCGGCGAGGTGCGGGTGAACCGCGGTCGCGCGGCGGCCGACACGCGGCTCGCGCTCGGCGACGAGCTGCGTCTGCCGCCGGTGCGCGTGGCCGCCGAGCGCAGCGCCGAGGCGCCGGCGCCGGCACGCGAATTCCCGGTGGTCTACGAGGACGAGCAGCTGCTCGTGATCGACAAGCCGGCCGGCGTCGCCGTGCATGGCGGCAGCGGCGTGAGCTTCGGCGTCATCGAGCAGCTGCGCCGCGCGCGGCCGCAGGCGAAGTTCCTCGAGCTGGTGCACCGGCTCGATCGCGAGACCTCGGGCCTGTTGCTGGTCGCGAAGAAGCGCAGCGCGCTGACCGCCCTGCAGCAGCAGTTCCGCGACCGTGAGACCGGCAAGACCTATGCGGCGCTGGTGATCGGGGCCTGGCCGTCCTCGCTGAAGGTGATCGACGTGCCCTTGCACAAGTACCTGGATGCCGCCGGCGAACGCCGTGTGCGCACCGCGGCCAACGATGACGAGGGCCAGCGCGCGATCACGCTGGTGCGCGGCGTGCCGCCGCCGCTGGCCGGCTGCACGCTGCTGGACGTGACGATCAAGACCGGCCGCACCCACCAGATCCGCGTGCACCTCGCCCAGGCGGGCCACCCGATCGTCGGCGACGACAAGTACGGCGACTTCGCGCTCAACAAGCGCGTCGCGCGCGGCGAGGCGGTGCCCGGCCTGAAGTTCGACCGCATGTTCCTGCACGCGCGACGGCTGCGCTTCGAGCACCCGGGCAGCGGCGCGCCGCTCGAGCTCGAGGCGCCGCTGCCGCCCGAGTGCCGCGCGCTGATCGACGCCTTGCGGGTCGGGCCGCTGTCACCGCCCGAGGGGAGCCCGGCATGAATTACCCCCTGCTCGTGTTCGACTGGGACGGCACGCTGTTCGACTCGACGGCGCTGATCGTGCGCTGCATCCAGGCCGCCGCGGCCGACCTCGGCGCCGCGGTGCCGGGCGATGCCCAGGCGGCCTATGTGATCGGCATGGGTCTGAACGAGGCGCTGCAGCACGCGGTGCCGGACGTGCCGCGCGAGCGCTACGCCGAGCTGGCCAACCGCTACCGCCACCACTACTTCGCGCGCCAGCACGAGCTGACGCTGTTCCCCGGCACGCTGGCGATGCTGCACGCGCTGAAGGGGCGCGGCCACGTGCTCGCGATCGCGACCGGCAAGTCGCGCCGCGGGCTCGACGAGGCGCTGCGCAGCGTCGAGCTGCATGGCGTGTTCGACGCGAGCCGCACCGCCGACGAGACGGCCTCGAAGCCGCACCCGCGCATGCTACTCGAGCTGATGGACGAGCTTGGCGTGCTGCCGGCGCGCACGCTGATGATCGGTGACACCACCCATGACCTGCAGCTCGCCGCGAACGCCGGCGCCGCGGCGGTCGCGGTCAGCTTCGGGGCGCACGAGCGCGAGGCCTTCGACGAGCATGCGCCGCGCCACGTCGCGCACACGACGCGCGAACTGCATGACTGGCTGCTCGCCCATGGCTGAGCCGCTGCTGGTGTGTCGCTCCGAGGCGCTGGCCGAGCGCGGGCGCGCGCTGCTGTTCGACGTGCTGTATCGCGGCCAGCCGGCCCGCGCCTTCGTGCTGCGCTACGAGGGCCGGCCGGTCGCCTACCTGAACCGCTGCGCCCATGTCGCCGCCGAGATGGACTGGAATCCCGGGGACTTCCTCGACCAGACGCGCAGCTTCATCGTCTGCGCGCTGCACGGCGCGCACTACGACCCGGCCCAGGGCCGCTGCCTGGGCGGGCCCTGCACCGGCGCGCGGCTGGTCGCGCTCGAGGTGACAGAACGTGACGGCGAGGTGAGTTGGTATCCTTCCGAGCACATCCGGCCCGCCCTCGCTCAGGGCTGAACGCGGCCGACTGACCAGGGTTCTGCCATGACCTCCCCCGACGCCCCGCGCCCCGTCGAACCGACGCTCGGTTCGGCCCCCGCGCCCGCCCGCGCGCCGACCTCGATCGATGCCGGCCTGATCGAGGACTTCGCGCGCCAGTGGCTCGCCGACCGGCGCAGCGACCGCCGCTGGCGCCTGTTCCTGCGGCTCGTCTGGCTGCTCCTGATCGGCGCGCTGCTCTGGACGCTGATCGTGCAGCAGCACGGTGCGAGCGCGCCGACCAGCGCGCACACCGCGCTGATCGACGTGAGCGGCGAGATCGCCGCCGACAGCGAGGCCAGCGCCGAGGGGCTCAACGCCGCGCTGCGCAGCGCCTTCGAGGACGTCGGCGCGCAGGCGGTGGTGCTGCGCATCAACTCGCCGGGCGGCAGCCCGGTGCAGGCCGGGCTGATCTACGACGAGATCGTGCGCCTGAAGGCCCAGCACAAGAAGAAGGTCTACGCGGTGTGCGAGGAGCTGTGTGCCTCGGCGGCCTACTACATCGCCGCGGGGGCCGACGACATCTATGTGGACAAGGCCTCGATCGTCGGCTCGATCGGCGTGCTGATGGACGGCTTCGGCTTCACCGGCACGATGGAGAAGCTCGGCGTCGAGCGCCGCCTGCTGACCGCCGGCGAGAACAAGGGCCTGCTCGACCCCTTCTCGCCGCAGAGCGAGGCGCACAAGGCCTATGCGCAGCAGCTGATCGACCAGGTGCACCGCCAGTTCATCGCGGTCGTCAAGCAGGGCCGTGGCAAGCGGCTGAAGGAGTCGCCGGACACCTTCTCGGGCCTGTTCTGGAGCGGCGAGGGCGCGATCGCGCAAGGCCTGGCCGACCGGCTGGGCAGTCTCGATTACGTTGCCCGCGAGGTGGTCGGCGCCGAGGAGGTGATCGACTACACGCCCAAGGAGAACGTCGCCGAGCGGCTCGCCAAGCGCTTCGGCGCGGCGATCGGCGCCGGCGCGGTGCGCGCGCTCGGCGGCGGCACGATGCGCTGAGGCGGGCGCCCCGGGGCGCGGTCGACGCCGGAGCTGGCGTCGATCTTGCAATTGCTCCGGCATGAGCACATCGCATTGGCTGGCGCTGCTGCCGGCCGGGCTGGCGCTGGCCCTGGTGCCCGGCCCGAACAACCTGCTGGGCATCCAGGTCGCCGCCGCGCGCGGGGCGGCCGCGGCCTGTCGCGCCGGCGTGGGGCGGCTGGTGGCCTTCGCGCTGCTGCTGGTGGCCTGCGCGCTCGGGCTGGCCGCGCTGCTGGCCCACATGCCGGCGCTGGCCCTGGGGGTGCAGACCGCTGCGGCGCTCTACCTGCTGACCCTGGCCTGGCGCGGTGGGGCCGACGGCGGCCGGCGGCTCGCCGCTGCCGGCGAGGCCCCGGCCGCCGGCGCCCGCGAGGCCTGGCGGCGCGAGTTCTGGGTGGCGCTGGGCAACCCGAAGGGGCTGATGATCGCCACCGCCTTCGTCCCGCAATTCGTCCGCGCCGGGGAGCCGGCGCTGCCGCAGCTGGCGGCGGCCAGTGGGCTCGTGCTCGTGCTGGAGGCGGTGGCGGTACTGGCCTATGCGCTGGGCGGGCATGCCTTGGCGCACCGCCTCGCCTACCCGGGTGCGGCGCGCGCCTTCACCCGCGCCTGCGCGCTGGCGATGGCCGTGGCCGCCGTGTGGCTGCTGGTCAGGATCTGGGGCTGAGGCGTTACCGATCGGCGGTTCCACGAAGGCTCATCGGCGGCGCGGGCCGAGACGCCAGGCGTCGTGGGCGGCTGCCCCCGCGATCGCGAGATGCAGGAGTGCCATCAGCAGCACGCTCGAGCCGTGGACAGCGCGGCGCGGACCGGCGAGGGCCCATAGCAGAGGGATCTCGCCGACCAGCATGAACACCGCCCAGAAGAGAAAGAAGATCAGCGCCGTGGTCCTGCGCCGCTGCCACCACTGGCCCAGGCCGGGCAGCAGCGCCGAGGCGAGCGCGGCGCGAACGGCGAGAGGCCCGGGGACGGACGTCGGCGGCGGGACGATCGGCGCCTGAGCCTGCGAAGCGGCGCCGGCCGCGCGCAGTCGCTCGGCGATGCGCGCCGCGACCGTGGGCGCCTGCACGCCCCCGGAGATCAGCGTGCCGTCGCGCAGCCGGATCTCCAACCAGCCGGCCGACAGCCAGCGCCATACCCGGCCCGCGCGATCAGATTCTCCGAGTGCTCCGCGCTCGGTGCTGACCGCGGCCACGTCCGACCAGGGAGCGTCGGCGACGAGGGTTTGGTCGACCGCGTTGCCCTCAAAGACGAGCAGGCGGCGATCGGTCAGCACCAGCCAGCGCTGGCGATTGCGCACGAGCAGCAGTGTTTCCAGTGGGGCCTCGCCAGGGGACAGCAGCGAGGCGAGAACCTTGCTGCGCTTCAGCATCTGCAGGGCGCGCTCGTTGACGATGGGTTCCGCGTCAGGTCGCAGCGCCAGCTTGCGCGCAGCCCGGAACACGAAGGGCAGCGCGGCGAACATCAGGACGGCGATGCCGGCGAGGAGCCAGAGCCGCGCCGGCTTCGGAAGCGCCGTGACCCAGGGCAACTTTTCCGCGATGAGGGCAAGCAGCAGCACTCCGGCCCACGCGGCCTGCGGTGCCATCAGCTTCAGTCGCTTCCTCCAACCAATCGGCACCGTCCCCAGCTGGCTCAGATCGATCGGCTGCGTCGCGCCGCGCGCCGGGTGGGGCCGCCGCTCGGCGAGCACGGCGAACCCCATGCCGAACGCGAAGACGGCCGCCGCGACACCGAGTCCGACGACATAGCGCCGCTGCAGCGCCGCGCGCTCGTCGGCCACCGCAGCCAGGCCGCTGCGCAGCTCGGCGTCGCCGAAGTCCGGCCGTTCGGCGCCCGTGGCCGACCAGCGCCGCACGGCGAGCGCGACGGCGTCGGTGACCAGCACGTCGCCGTGCAGCCAGTCCAGGTCCATCGGCTCCATGCGCGGGGCCTCGAGCGAGGCGGTCTCGCGGCCCCCGGCATCGAGCACAACGACGCGGCCGGCGATCATGCCGTCGCGAAAGCGCACCATCGCTGCCATCGGCGAGCCGCTGCCGGCATGCGCGCGTGCGGGACCGAGGTAGGACCCGTGGCCGCCGCCCCCCAGCGCCACCGCCTGCTCGACCGCCAGCGTCGCGCCGTGCAGGCGCTTGAGCTCGAAGCGGTTGGTGTCCGTCGTCCACAGCGCGCCGTCGACCCACCACAGCCCGTTGGTGAATTGGTAGGTGTCCGCGCCGGTGCGGGCGAGGAAGCGGCCCTCGGGATCGAACAGCGCGACCGCATGGCCGCCACCGGTCGCGACCGCGAAGCGGCCGTCGGCGTGAAAGGCGAGGTTGATCGCGCGGCCGCCATGGCGCGCCAGCTCCTCGGGCCATTGCGGGACGAGGCGCTGCACAACCCGGCGTGAGGCCGGCTCGATGAAGTACAGCGCCGGGTCGTCGCGCACCTGGGCGACGATCCGGCCGCCGGGGTGGCGCAACAGGTTTGCCGGCTGGCCGGGCAGGCCGATCGCGTCGAACGGTTCGCGGCCGAGCAGGTGGCCGTCGGTATCGGCGCGCCACAGCTCGGCGTCGACGCCGATCCATACTTCGTTGCCGGCGACGACGAGGCCGCTCGGCCCCTGGAGTTTCCCGGCCGCGAGCGTGCGGCTGATCGCGTACCCGACGGCAGCGATCGAAACGAGCAGGCACAGCACGGCCAGCGCCTGCAGCAGCTTCTTGTTCATCGTCGAGCCTCCCTGGCGGACGATGCTAGCGGGCGCGAGGCGCGCTGCGTACCCCGCTGGAGGAGGGGGTCAGGGACTGTGGCTTGTCTTGACCACCGCGTAGCGCTCCAGCGTCGTCGCGCGGGCCAGCTCGTGGCGCACGATCGGCGCCGGATAGTCGCGCCCGATCACCAGGCCGGCGGCGGCCAGGTCCACCGGACTGGCGGCCCAGGGCGCGTGCAGCGCGGCGTCGGGCAGGGCGGCGAGCTCGGGCAGGTAGCGACGGATGAAGCGCCCCTGGGGGTCGAACTTCTCGCTCTGGCTCACCGGGTTGAAGATGCGGAAGTAGGGCTGGGCGTCGCAGCCCGAGCTGCTGGCCCATTGCCAGCCGCCGTTGTTGGCGGCCAGATCGAAGTCGTTCAGGTGGGTCGCGAAATAGCGCTCGCCCCAGCGCCAGTCCAGCCCGAGGTCCTTGCTCAGGAAGCTCGCGACCACCATGCGCAGCCGGTTGTGCATGTAACCGGTCTGATTGATCTGGCGCATCGCCGCATCGACCAGCGGGTAGCCGGTGCGGCCCTCGCACCAGGCCGCGTACAGCGCCTCGGCGTGCTTGCCGTGTTCCCAGCGGATGCGGTCGTACTCGGGGCGGAAGGCGTGGTCGACGACCTGCGGGTGGTGATGCAGCACCTGGTGGTAGAAGTCGCGCCAGATCAGCTCGGACAGCCACACGTCGGCGCCGCGCGATCCGGTGTGCCGGCGCGCCCAGGCCAGGCCGGCGAGCTCGCGGATCGACAGCGTGCCGAAGCGCAGGTGCACCGACAAGTAGCTCGGTCCCCGGACGGCAGGGAAGTCGCGCGTCTGGTCGTAGTGGTCGATGCGACCGTCGAGGAAGTCGGCCAGCAGTGCGCGTCCGCCGCGGGTGCCGGCGGCGATCAGCGTGCCGATGTTGGTCGGCTCGAAGCCCAGCGCGGCGAGCGCCGGCACGCCGCCGGCCTCGCCCGGGGGCAGCGGCGCGAGCGCGCCGGCGTGGCGCTCGACCGGGTAGGCGTGCAGGTAGAAGGGCTCGAGCTTGCGCAGCCAGGCGTTCTTGTAGGGGGTGAACACCGCATAGGGGCGGCCGCCGCCGGTCAGCAGTTCGTCGGTGTCGAACACCACCTGGTCCTTCGACGGGTGGAAGGCGATGCCGGCGTCGGCCAGCGCGCCGCGCACGCGGGCGTCGCGTGCCACGGCAGCCGGCTCGTAGTCGGTGTTCGCGAACACCGCCTGCACGCGCAGCGCCGCCGCCAGGCGCGGGATCTCTTCGCGCGCATTGCCGTGGCGCAGCAGCAGGCCGACCCCGGCGACGCCATGGCGCTGGCCGAGCGCGCGCAGCTGCCCGTCCAGGTCGACCAGGCTGTCACGGATGAACTCGACGCGCCGGTCGGCGCGTGGCAGCGTGTCGAGGATCGCGCGGTCGAACACGAAGGCCACCCAGACCTGCCGCGCCGCCCGCAGCGCGTGGTAGAGCGCCGCGTGGTCATGGGCACGCAGGTCGCGACGACACCACACCAGCGCCGTGTCGAGCGTCTTCGGGGGGGTATCTGCCATGCGCCGGAGTGTGCCGGGTTCTAGAATTTGCACATGCTCCCCGCTTCCGCCACCAACCTGACCAACCAGTTCCTGATCGCCATGCCCGGCATGGCGGACGACAACTTTGCCGGGTCGGTGGTCTATCTGTGCGAGCACAGCGAGCGCGGCGCGCTCGGCCTGGTGATCAACAAGCCCAGCGACATCAAGCTCGGGCGGCTGTTCGAGAAGGTCGACCTGTCGCTCGACCGCGCCGAGCTGGCCGAGCAGCCGGTCTTCATCGGCGGGCCGGTGCAGACCGAGCGCGGCTTCGTGCTGCACGAGGCCAGCGACGACGACGCGGCCGATATCGACGCCGACGGCGCGATCTACAACTCGTCGATGCGCATCCGCGGCGGCATGGCGATGACGACCAGCAAGGACGTGCTCGAGGCCATCGCCAGCGGCACCGGCCCGAAGCGCGTGCTGGTGACGCTGGGCTATGCCGGCTGGAGCGCCGGCCAGCTCGAGGACGAGATCGCCCGCAACGGCTGGATCACCGTCGATGCGCGCCCCGAGGTGATTTTCGAGACGCCGGTCGAGCAGCGCTACGAGCGGGCGCTGGCGCTGCTCGGCATCGATCCGCGCATGCTCAGCAGCGAGGCGGGGCATGCCTGAGGCCGCGCGCCCGGCCCCGCAGACGCTGCTCGCCTTCGATTTCGGACTCAAGCGCACCGGCGTGGCCACCGGCAACACGCTGACGCGTGGCGCCCAGCCCCTGAAGACCGTCGCCGCCGAGGGCGATGCGCGCTTCGCTGCGATCGGCCGGTTGATCGCCGAATGGCAGCCGGCGGCGCTGGTCGTCGGCATCCCGTTCCACCCCGATGGCGCGGCGCACGACAATACGCGCCGCGCGCAGCGCTTCGCCCGCCAGCTGCACGGCCGCTTCGGGCTGCCGGTGCATGAGGTGGACGAGCGCTGGTCGACCACGGCGGCGCTCGAGGCCGGCGCCAAGGATGCCGACGCGGCCGCGGCGGCGATCCTGCTCGAACAGTATTTCAGGGAACATCCGTGAGCACCTTGCACCTCGATGCCGAAGCGCTCTACGCCGACCTGCTGGCGCGTGTGCGGCCGCTGCTGAAGGCCGATACGGCGCTGGTCGGCATCTGGTCGGGCGGCGCCTGGCTGGCCGAGCGGCTGCAGCGCGACCTGGGCCTGGCCGGCAAGCCCGGCGTGATCTCGAGCGCGCTGCACCGCGACGACTTCGGTTCGCGCGGCTTGGCCAGCACGACCGACGCGACCGCGCTGCCGTTCGCGATCGACGGCCGCCACATCCTGCTGGTCGATGACGTGCTCTACACCGGCCGCACGACGCGCGCGGTGATCAACGAGCTGTTCGACTTCGGCCGCCCGGCGAGCGTGACGCTGGTGGTGCTGGTCGACCGCGGCGGGCGCGAGCTGCCGATCGAGCCGGCCGTGTCGGCGGTGCGCGTGGTGCTGCCGGCGACGCAGAAGCTGGCGCTGACGCGCGACGCCGCCGGCCGGTTCGACTTTGCCATCGAGGGCGTCTGAGATGCTGAGCAAACGCAACCCGCAACTCAACGCCCACGGCGAGCTGATCCACCTGCTGTCGATCGAGGGACTGCCGAAGGCGGTGCTGACGCAGATCCTCGACACCGCGGGCACCTTCCTCAGCGTCAACGACCGCGAGGTCAAGAAGGTGCCGCTGCTGCGCGGCAAGAGCGTGTTCAACCTGTTCTTCGAGAAC
>CAYOXW010000080.1:0-11273 GCA_964408005.1 uncultured Methylibium sp. | reverse complement strand
GTGCACGGCCCCGGCTGCGGCCACGATCACGGCCACCCGCACTGAGCGCGTGCGCCGGCCGGCGCCGGCGCGAGGACTCAGCGCCGGGCGCCCTCGCCCGGCTCGGCGCTCCAGCCGCCGCCGAGCACGCGGTACAGCGCCACGCCATTCTGTGCCAGCTGCACACGGCCCTGCACCTCGGCCTGCTGGGCCGCGAACAGCGAGCGCTGCGCGTCGAACAGCTCGAGGTGGCTGGCCGCGCCGTTGCGCCAGCGCAGTTCGGCGAGCGCGCTGCGCTGGCGCTCGGCCTCGGCCTGGGCCGCCTGGGCCGCGAGCTGCTCGAGCAGCGTCGCGCGGCCGGCCAGCGCGTCGGCAACCTCGCGGAAGGCCGACTGGATCGCCTTCTCGTACTGCGCGACGGCGATGTCGCGGTTGACCTCGGCGAACTTCAGGTTCGCGCGGTTGCGCCCGGCGTCGAAGATCGGCGCGAGCAGCTGCGGCGCGAAGCCCCAGGCGAAGTGGCCACCCTGGAACAGCTCGGCCAGCTCGCCGCTGGCGACGCCGGCGCTCGCGGTCAGCGTCAGCTTCGGGAAGAAGGCCGCGCGCGCCGCGCCGATGTTGGCGTTGGCGGCGATCAGCTGCTGCTCGGCCTGGCGCACGTCGGGGCGGCGCACCAGCACCTCCGAGGGCAGGCCCGCCGGCAGCCCGGGCAGGCTGTCCAGCGCCTCGAGCGTGCCGGCCGCGGCCGGCAGCTCGATGGGCAGGGGCTGGCCGACCAGCAGCACCAGCGCGTTCTCGTCGAGCGCGCGCTGGCGTGCCAGCTGCGCCTGCGCGACGCGCGCGGCCTGCAGCAGCGACTCGGCCTGGCGCAGCTCGAGCTCGGCGCTCGCGCCCTGCTCGAAGCGCAGCTTCACCAGCCGCAGCGAGTCCTGGCGGCTGGCGACCGTCGCGCCGGCCAGGCGCAGCAGCTCCTCGTCGGCCTGCAGCGCCAGCTGCGCGTTGGCGACCGCCGCCACGAGGCTGATCTGCGCCGCCTTGCGCGCCTCCTCGCTCGCGAAGAACTGCGCGGCGGCGGCGGCCTGGAGGCTGCGCACGCGCCCGAACAGGTCGATCTCGTAGGCGGTGAGCTGCACGCCGGCGGTGTAGAGGCTGTTCGTGCCGCCATCGCTGCCCGGCTGGCGCGAGCCGGTGATCCCGGCGTTGACGCTCGGCCACAGGTCGGCCTGGCGCACCTGCGCCTGGGCGCGGGCCGCCTCGATGTTGAGCACCGCGACGCGCAGGTCGCGGTTGTTGCGCAGCGCGAGCTCGATCAGCGCGCGCGTGCGGGCGTCGCGGAAGAACTCGGACCAGGGCAGCTCGGCGGCCGGTGGCACACCGGGCGCGGCCTCGGCCTCGCCGGCACCGGGGAACTGGGCGGCCACCGGCGCGGTGGGACGTTCGTACTCGGGCGCCAGCGAGGCGCAGCCGGCCAGCAGCGCGGCCAGCACGAGGGGGGCGAGGCGGCGCGCGCTCATCGCTGCTCCTCCGCGGCCGGCGGCAGCCGCGTCGGCGGCTCCTCCGATTCGTGGGCGAAGCGCCGGCGCTGCCGCTCGCTGCCCTTGAAGATGCGCCGCACGACGACGAAGAAGACCGGCACGAAGAAGACCGCGAGCAGGGTCGCCGAGATCATGCCGCCCATCACGCCGGTGCCGATCGCGCGCTGGCTCGCCGAGCCGGCGCCGCTGGCCAGCACCAGCGGCAGCACGCCGAGGATGAAGGCCAGCGAGGTCATCAGGATCGGACGGAAGCGCAGGTGCGCCGCCTCGAGCACCGCCTCGACCAGGCCCTTGCCCTGGGCGTGCAGGTCCTTCGCGAACTCGATGATCAGCACCGCGTTCTTGGCCGACAGGCCGATGATGGTGATCAGGCCGACCTTGAAGTACACGTCGTTCTCCAGCCCGCGCAGCCCCGCGCCGGTGACGACGCCGAGCACGCCCAGCGGCACGACCAGGATCACCGCCAGCGGAATCGACCAGCTCTCGTACAGCGCCGCGAGGCACAGGAACACCGCCAGCAGCGAGAAGGCGAACAGGAAGATCGCGGTCGCGCCGGAGAGCTTCTCCTCGCGCGACTGGCCGGTCCATTCGTAGGCGAAGCCGGCCGGCAGCCCGGCGGCGAGGCGCTCCATCTCGGCGATCGCCGCGCCGGTGCTGACGCCGGGCGCCGGCTCGCCGGCGATGCGCATCGCCGGGTAGCCGTTGTAGCGCACCGTCTGCATCGGCCCGGTGACCCACTCGGTGCGCGCGAAGGACCCCAGCGGCACCGGCTGGCCGCTGCCGTTGAGCGCGTTGATCTTCAGCAGGTCCTCGGGCTGCATGCGCGCCGGCGCGTCGGCCTGCACGACGACGCGCTGCAGCCGCCCGGCGTTCGGGAAGTCGTTGACGTAGGACGAGCCGAGCGCGGTCGACAGCGCGCTGTTGATCGCCGCGAAGCCCACGCCCAGCGCGTGGGCCTGATCGCGGTCGATGCGCAGCTCGAGCTGGGCCGCGTCCTCGAGGCCGTCGGGGCGCACCACCGCGAGCAGCGGGCTCTTGGCCGCGGTGGCGAGCAGCTGGTTGCGCGCCGCCATCAGCGCGTCGTGGCCGGCGCCGCCGCGGTCCTGCAGCCGGAAGGCGAAGCCGTTGGCGCGGCCGAGCTCGCGGATCGGCGGCGGGCTGACCGGGAAGATGAAGGCGTCGCGGATCGGCGCGAGCCCGCCGAAGGCGCGCGCCGCCAGCGCCTGCGCGGTGTGCTCCTTGCCAGGCCGCACGTCCCAGTCCTTCAGCGTGACGAAGCCGAGCGCGGCGTTCTGCCCGGTGCCCGAGAAGCTGAAGCCGAGCACCGAGACCATGCTCTGCACCTCGGGCTGCGCGAGCATGTAGGTCTCGACCTGCTTCATCACCTCGAGCGTGCGGCCCTGGGCCGCGCCCGGCGGCAGCTGCACGTTGACGAGGATGTTGCCCTGGTCCTCGTTGGGCACGAAGGCGGTCGGCAGCCGGTTGAGCATCAGCAGCGCGGCGCCGATGACCGCCGCGTAGACGATCAGCCAGCGCGCCGCGCGCCGCAGGAGGCGCGCGACCACGCCTTCGTAGCCCTTGGCGACACGCGAGAAGCCGCGGTTGAACCAGCCGAAGAAGCCGCCCTTGGCGTGGTGGTGGCCGGCCTCGACCGGCTGCAGCAGCGTCGCGCACAGCGCCGGCGTCAGCGACAGCGCAAGGAAGGCCGACAGCAGGATCGACACCACCATCACCGCCGAGAACTGGCGGTAGATGTTGCCGACCGCGCCGCTGAAGAAGGCCAGCGGCACGAACACCGAGACCAGCACCACCGTCACGCCGACGATCGCGCCGGAGATCTGGCCCATGGCCTTGCGCGTGGCGGCCAGCGGCGACAGGCCCTCCTCGCTCATGATGCGCTCGACGTTCTCGACCACGACGATCGCGTCGTCGACGACGATGCCGATCGCCAGCACCATGCCGAACATCGTCAGCACGTTGATCGAGAACCCCATCGCGAGCAGCGCCGCGAAGGTGCCGAGCAGCGCGATCGGCACCACCAGCGTCGGGATCACCGTGTAGCGGATGTTCTGCAGGAACAGGTACATCACCAGGAAGACCAGCAGCACCGCCTCGACCAGCGTCTCGACCACCTGGCCGATCGAGATGCTGATGAACTTGGAGCTGTCGTAGGGGATGCTGGCCTTGACGCCGACCGGGAAGTAGCGCGAGAGCTCGTCGACGCGCTGCTTCACCGCGGTGGCGGTCTGCAGCGCGTTGGCGGTCGGCGAGAGCAGCACGCCGATGCCGGTGGCGGGCTGGCCGTTGATGCGCGCGCGCGTGCCGTAGCCCTGCGCGCCGAGCTCGACGCGGCCCACGTCCTTGAGCCGCACCGTCGAGCCGTCGGCGTTGGCGCGCAGCACGATCTCGCCGAACTGCGCCGCGTCGGTCAGCTGACCCTTGACGACCACGGTCGCGAAGACCGCCTGGCCCGGCACGTTCGGCAGCTCGCCGATCGTGCCCGAGGCGACCTGGGCGTTCTGCGCCGCGATCGCCGCGTTCACGTCGGCCGCGGACAGGCGGTAGCCGACCAGCTTGGCCGGGTCGATCCAGATGCGCATCGCGCGCTCGGTGCCGAACAGCTGGGCCTGGCCGACGCCGGGCACGCGCTGGATCTCCGGCAGCACGTTGCGCGCCGCGTAGTCGCCGAGCAGGACCGGGTCGTGGGCCGGGTTGTCGGAGGACAGGATCACGAACACCAGGAAGTTCGGGTTCGACTTGTCGACCCGCACGCCCTGCTGCGTCACCGCCTGCGGCAGCCGCGGCGTCGCGCGGCCGAGGCGGTTCTGCACGTCGACCTGGGCGAGGTCGGGGTTGGTGCCGGGCTGGTAGCTCAGCGTGATCGAGCCGGTGCCGTCGGCCTGGCTGACCGACTCCATGTAGATCAGCCCGGGCGAGCCGTTCATCTCGCGCTCGATCACGCTGATGACGCTGTCCTCGAGCGTCTGCGCCGATGCGCCGGGATAGCCGACGTTGACGATGATCGAGGGCGGCGCGACGGTCGGGTACTGCGCCACCGGCAGCTGCGTGATCGCGACCCCGCCGATCACCGCGATGAACAGCGCGATGACCCAGGCGAAGATCGGCCGCTGGATGAAGAACTGCGCCATGCGCGCCCCCTCAGCGGCTGGCCGCCGAGGCGGGCGCGGCGGCGGGCGCCGACGCGGACCAGGCCACCGGCTTCACCGGACCGGCGCCGCGCAGCTTCTGGAAGCCGTCGACCATGACCTGCTCGCCGAGCTGCAGGCCCTCGAGCACGATCCAGCGGCCCTCGCGCGCGCCGCCGATCTTGACCGGCCGCGTCGCCACGCTGCCATCGGCGGCGACCACCTTGACCGTGTCGCCCGCGGCGCCGCGGCTGACCGCCTGCTGCGGCAGCAGCACCGCCTCGGGCGCCTCGGCCTGGGCGACGCGCACGCGCACGTACAGGCCCGGCAGCAGCTCGCCCTTCGGGTTGGGCAGCTCGGCGCGCAGCGTGATCTGGCCCGAGCTCGCATCCACCGTCAGGTCCGAGAACAGCAGCCTGCCCGGCCGCGGGTAGACGCTGCCGTCCTCCAGCACGACGCGCACCGCGGCGTCGGCGCTGCGCAGCGTGCCGGCGGCCAGCGCGGCGCGCAGGCGCAGCACCTCGGCGGCCGGCTGGGTGAAGTTGACGTAGATCGGGTCGATCTGCTGCACGATCGCCAGCGGCGTCGCGTCGCCCTGCCCGACCAGGGCCCCCTCGGTCACCAGCGCACGGCCGATGCGCCCGGCGATCGGCGCGCCCACCGACGCGTAGCCGAGGTTGATCTGGGCGCTCTGCACCGCGGCTTGGCCGGCGGCGACCTCGGCCTCGGCCTGCTTCTGGGCCGCGACCGCGTTGACGTACTCCTGCTGGCTGACCGCATGGGCCTCGACCAGCGGCTGGTAGCGCGCCGCCTGGGCGCTCGCCTGCAGCAGGTTGGCCTCGGCGCGCGCCAGCGTGGCCCGGGCGCTGGCCAGCGCGGCGCGGTAGGGCGCCGCGTCGATCTCGAACAGCGGCTGGCCGGCCTGCACGTCGCTGCCCTCGCGGAACAGCCGGCGCTGCAGGATGCCGGCGGCGCGCGCGCGCACCTGGGCGACGCGGAAGGCCTCGGTGCGCCCGGGCAGCTCGGACTGCAGCGCGGCGGCCCCCGGCGCGGCCGTGACGACGCCGACCTCGGGCGGCGGTGGCGTCGCCGCCGCCGGTGCGCCGGATCCTCCGCAGCCCCCCAGCGCCGCCAGCCCCGCGAGCGCCAACGCCGCCCCTGCGGTCCTCGCCCGCCCCGTCCACCCTGCCGTCATGACGCGCCCTTCGCCCAAGTCCGATCGATCTCGGGCTACTATACATACATGCGTGTATGTATGCTGAAGAGGAGCTAAGTCGCGATGCCGCGCCGCACCAAGGAAGACGCCCAGGTCACGCGCGACCGGCTGCTCGACGCGGCCGAGCTCGAGTTCCAGCGCCGCGGCGTCTCGCGCACCTCGCTGCAGGACATCGCGCGCGCCGCCGGCGTCACGCGCGGTGCGGTCTACTGGCATTTCAGCGACAAGGCCGACCTGTTCAACGCGATGATGAACCGCGTGGTCCTGCCGCTCGAGCAGGAGATCAAGCGCAGCGACGAGCCCGGCCTCGACGATCCGCTGGCGCAGATCCGCAGCAGCTTCCTGGCGGCGCTGCGCGCCACCGTCGAGGACCCGCAGGCGCGCCGCACCTTCGAGATCGCGCTGCACAAGGTCGAGTACGTCGACGAGCTCGACCGCGTGCGGCTGCGCCGCGTCAACGGCCTGCGCGAGCGCGTCGACCATGTCGAGCGGGGCTTTCACCGCGTCACGCTCGCGCCCGGCGTGACGCCGCGCGCCGCGGCGCTGGGCATGCACTCGCTGGTCGACGGGCTGATCCAGAACTGGATGCTCGACCCCGGCTCCTTCGACCTGCTGCAGGTCGGCGCGCGGACGATCGACGCCTACCTGCGCGGGCTGCTCAGCGCGCCGCCACCGTGCGCAGCCGCCGCGCCACCCAGGCGAGCGCGAGCGCCGCGATCGCCGCGCTGACGGCACAGGCCAGCGCCACGTCGCCGGCGGCGAGCCCCTCGCCGCGCAGCACCCGGTTCATCAGCGCCGACTGCGCCAGCGCCGGCACCCACAGGAACCAGCCCTGCTCGCCGGCCGGGTGGTAGAGCGTCACCAGCGGCAGCAGCGAGGCCGCCAGGATCACGCCGGTGTTCGCCGCCTGCGCCTCCTTGACGCTGCGGCAGCCGATCGCCACCGCCATCATCAGCGCCGACAGCGCCGCCGCCAGCGGCAGCAGCAGCGCGAGGAACAGCGCCGCCTCGCGCGGGCCGAACACGAACAGCGCGCGCAGCGTCTCGCTGCGGATCAGCCACTGCGCCGGCAGGAAGCTCGCGACGCTGAGCAGCGCGACGAGCATGCCCACCGTCGCGACCGCGCCCCACTTGCCGAGCACCAGCGCCAGCGGCGCGGCCGGGTTGGCCAGCAGCGGCTCGAGCGAGCCGCGCTCGCGCTCGCCGGCGGTGGTGTCGAGCGCGGCGTTGAGCGCGCCGTAGAGCACCGCCATCAGCACGAAGAAGGGCAGCATCGCGGTGAACTGCGCGCCGCGCTCGCGCGCGCCGGCGAGGTCGCGCTCCTGCACGTCGAGCGGGCGCAGCAGCGCCACGGGCACGCCGCGCAGCGCCAGCGCCAGCGTGCCGCGCTCGCGCGCGAAGCCCTCGAGCAGCTGGGCCAGCCGGCCGCTGCCGGCCTCGGCGCGGCGGTTGCCGCTGTCGCTGACGATCGTCAGCGCCGCCGGCTCGCCGCGCGCGAGCGCCTCCTCGAAGCCGGGCGCGACGACCAGCACCGGCTCGGCGAGCCGGCGCTCCTTGAGCTGCGCCTCGTGGTCGGGCGGGGCCTCGCGCAGCGCGTAGCCCTGGCGCTCCAGGTAGTTGCGCAGCGTCGGCGCCTGCGCCAGCCCCGCGGCAACGACGACGCGCTGCTCGGCCTGCTCCTCGAACTGGCCGACCAGGCCCGAGAGCAGCAGCAGCGCCAGCGGCCCGACCAGCACCGCGCCGAGCAGCACCGCGAACAGCGTGCGGCGGTCGCGCAGCGCGTCGACCAGCTCCTTGCGCAGCACCACCAGCGTCTCGGTCAGCGCTCTCATGCCGGTCCTCCGGCGGCGGGAAAGGCCAGTGCGACGAAGGCCTCCTCGAAGTCCGTGCTGCCGGCGCGCGCGCACAGCGAGGCCACGGTGCCCTCGGCGACCGAGCGGCCGCCGGCGACGATCACGACCTCGTCGCACAGGCGTTCGACCTCCTGCATCAGGTGGCTGGACAGCACGATGCACTTGCCGCCGCCGGCCGGGCTGACCAGGTGGCGCAGCGTCTCGCGCAGCCGCCGCGTGGCCTGCACGTCCAGGCCGTTGCCGGGCTCGTCGAGCACCAGGTTCGGCGGGTCATGCACCAGCGCGCGCGCCAGCGCGGTCTTCATGCGCTCGCCGAGGCTGAAGCCCTCGGTGCGGCGCTCCAGCAGCGGCTTGAGCTCGAGCGTCTCGGCCAGCGCCTCGGCGCGGGCGTGCGCCGCGTCGCGCGACAGGCCGTGCAGCGCGGCGTAGTAGACGATGTTCTCGCGCGCGGTGAGCCGCGGGTAGAGGCCGCGCGCGTCGCCGAGCACCCCCAGGCGGCGCAGCGCCGCGGCCGGCTCGCGCGCGACGACGAGGCCGTCGACCGTGACGCCACCCGCATCGGGCGTGATCAGGCCGGCGACCATGCGCAGCGTGGTCGTCTTGCCGGCGCCGTTGGCGCCCAGCAGGCCGGTGATGCGGCCGTCGGGGGCGGCGAAGGACACCCGCTCGACCGCGAGCAGCTCGCGCGCCGCGCGGCGGCGCCACCACGGCCCGCCGGCGACGCGGAAGGCCTTGCGCAGCCCCTCGGCGCGGATCACGGCGCGCCTCCGGGCCGCGGCGGCTCGAAGGCGAGCGGGCGCGGGATGCGCGTCAGGCAGGCGGCGTCGAGCGCGAGCGCGTCGGCCTCGCGCTCGGCGTCGATGAAGCGGTGCAGCAGCTCGCGCGCGCAGCCCAGGCCGAGCACGCCGTGGCCCGCGTTCGGCACGACGATGTGGCGCGCCTTCGCGCCCAGCGCCGCGACGACGCGCTCGCCATGGCGCGGCGGTGCGACCGGGTCGAGCCCGCCGCTGAAGGCCAGCACCGGCGCCGGGCTCGGGCCCAGGCGGC
Source organism: uncultured Methylibium sp. (assembly GCA_964408005.1). GTDB lineage: Bacteria > Pseudomonadota > Gammaproteobacteria > Burkholderiales > Burkholderiaceae_C > Methylibium. The sequence goes on along the minus strand of CAYOXW010000080.1, from coordinate 2,498 downwards.
CATAGCCGGGCGGCAGCGCCGCGCGCGGCCAGTCCGGACACAGCCGCCGGTAGGGCAGCGCCGCGCTCTCGCCGAAGGCGCCGGGCAGCGCGGCCGCGCCCAGCCCGGGGTAGTCCTCGGCGCACAGCACCGAGAAATGCAGGCCGGTCGCGATCGCGCCGCGCCGCCCGCCGCCGCCCAGCGCGCCGGCCAGGCCGACCAGCGCCGCGAGCCGACCGGCCATCGCCTCCTCGAGCGCGTGGGGCAGCGCCGCGGCGATCGACGGCGCGTACAGCGGCGCGCGCAGCAGCTGCGCGACCGCCGCGCGCTCCAGCGTCATCGTGAGCTCGCGGCCGCTGGCCGGATCGACGACGCGGACCTCGCGCGGCAGCGTCGCGAGCCAGTCGCGCCAGCGCGCCGCCAGGCGCGGGTGGCGGCGCGCGCAGGCCGGCTCGGCCGCGCAGGCGGCCAGCAGCGCGTCGAGCACCGCCGGCGTGTCGCGCGCCAGGCTGGCCGGCAGCACCATGTCGGCCGGCGCGACGCCGTCGAGCACGACCCGGCGCACGCGCTGCGGGAACTGGCGCAGGTACTCGAGCGCCGCGCGGGTGCCGTAGGACACGCCGACCAGGTTGATGCGCTCGGCGCCGAGCGCGGCGCGCACCGCGTCGGCATCGGCCATCGCGAGCGGCGTCGTGTAGTGGCGCAGGTCGCCATGCGGCAGCGCCTGCAGCCGCTCGCGGCAGGCCGCGACGCGCCGGACCTGCGCCTCGGCATCGAGCCGCTCGGGCAGCGGCAGCGCGGCCTCGTCCTCGTCGCCGCAGTCCAGCGGCGCCGAGCGCCCGGTGCCGCGCTGGTCGATGAAGACCAGGTCGCGGCGCTGGCCGAGCCGCCCGAGCAGCGGCGCGACCTGGCCGGCCAGCGCGATCGCGCTCTGGCCCGGTCCGCCGGCCAAGAAGAACAGCGGATCGGCTCGCTTGTGCTGGGCCGCCGCCGGCACGACCAGGTAGTGCAGCTCGATGCGCGCGCCGTCGGCGCGCTGCGGGTCGAGCGGGCGGCTCAGCACGCCGCAGCGCACCGCCTGGCGCAGGCCGTCGACGCGGCAGTCGGCCGTCGGGTCGGCCCGTGCGCCGCCCGCCAGCGCGGCGAGCAGCGGGAGCCACAGCGGCAGGCGTTTCATCGCGGCGGATTCTGCCCGCGCCGGTGGACAGCGGTCGCGGCGGACCGACAATGCGACCACCGTGTCGACCCGCAGCGAGCGTCCATGACCGTCATCACCTGCATCGAAGACCTGCGCCTGCTCGCGCAGCGCCGCGTGCCGCGCATGTTCTACGACTACGCCGACTCGGGCTCCTGGACCGAGAGCACCTACCGCGCCAACGAGAGCGACTTCCAGGCCATCAAGCTGCGCCAGCGCGTCGCGGTCAACATGGACGGGCGCAGCCTGCGCACGACGATGGCCGGCCAGCCGGTCACGATGCCGGTGGCGATCGCGCCGACCGGGCTGACCGGCATGCAGCATGCCGACGGCGAGATCCTCGGCGCGAAGGCGGCCGAGGCCTTCGGCATCCCCTTCACGCTCTCGACGATGAGCATCTGCTCGATCGAGGACATCGCCGCGAACACCACCGCGCCGTTCTGGTTCCAGCTCTACTGGATGCGCGACCGCGCCTTCATGGAGAGCCTGATCGGGCGCGCCCAGGCGGCGCGCTGCTCGGCGCTGGTGCTGACGCTGGACCTGCAGGTGCTCGGCCAGCGCCACAAGGACCTGAAGAACGGCATGACCGCGCCGCCCAAGCCGACGCTCGCGAACCTGGTCAACCTGGCGACCAAGCCGCGCTGGTGCCTGGGGATGCTCGGCACCCGGCGACGCACCTTCGGCAACCTGGTCGGCCACGCCAAGGGCGTCAGCGACATGTCCTCGCTGGGGGCCTGGACGCGCGAGCAGTTCGATCCGCGCCTGGACTGGTCCGACATCGCGTGGATCAAGCAGCGCTGGGGCGGCAAGCTGATCCTCAAGGGCCTCATGGAGGTCGAGGACGCGAAGCGCGCCGCGGCCAGCGGCGCCGACGCGATCGTCGTCTCCAACCACGGCGGGCGCCAGCTCGACGGCGCGCCCTCGGCGATCGCGGCGCTGCCGGCGATCGCCGACGCGGTCGGCCGCGACGTCGAGGTCTGGATGGACAGCGGCATCCGCAGCGGCCAGGACGTCCTGAAGGCGGTGGCGCTGGGCGCGCGCGGCACGATGATCGGCCGCGCCTTCCTCTACGGCCTGGGTGCGATGGGCGAGGCCGGCGTGAGCAAGGCGCTCGAGTTGATCCGCCACGAGCTGGACATCACGATGGCCTTCACCGGCCACACCGACATCCGCACCGTCGACCGCCGCATCCTGCTGCCGCAGCGGCCCTGAGACCTCAGGCGCCGACCGAGGCCAGCAGCCCTTCGGCCAGCCAACCCTGAAGCAGCCCGACGACACGGGCTGCGGCCTGGTCATCCCCCAGGCGATCGGCCGCACGCTGGCA
>CAYOXW010000079.1:0-11497 GCA_964408005.1 uncultured Methylibium sp. | reverse complement strand
CGCACGAAGGCCAGCACGCCCAGGCCGATCTTGTGGCGGTCGATCTCGGCGCGGTAGCCGCGGATCACGCCCTGCTCCTCCAGCCGCTTGACGCGCCGCCAGGTCGGCGCGGCCGACAGGCCGATCCGGCTGGCCAGCTCGGCGTTGGACAGCCGCGCATCGCGCTGCAGCGCGCCGAGGATGGCGATGTCGTAGCGGTCGAGCGCGGCGCCGGGCGGCGTCGCGTCCTCGCCCGCCTCCGGGCGGTCTTGCCTTGAAAGTGACTTTCTAGCGGGCATTGCTTCTTTTAACCGCGTTGATGCGCAACATCGTTGCCGCAAGCATGCCGTAGAAGGCATGGAAAGAAAAGACTTCACCGCGCGCTTTGCCTACACTGGAACCGCCCGCCGGTCCCGGAGAACTGAAGAGCCATGAACGCGCCCCTGCCCGCATCGATCCGTCAGGCCCTAGAGACGGTGACGCTGGACGACAAGTACGCGCTCGCCTCCGGCCGCGCCTTCATGAGCGGCGTGCAGGCGCTGGTGCGCCTGCCGATGCTGCAGCGGGTGCGCGACGCGGCCGCGGGGCTCAACACCGCCGGCTTCATCAGCGGCTACCGCGGCAGCCCGCTGGGCAGCTATGACCAGGCGCTGTGGGCCGCCAAGCAGCACCTCGCGGCCAACCACATCGTGTTCCAGCCCGGCGTCAACGAGGAGCTGGCCGCGACCGCGGTCTGGGGCACGCAGCAGCTCGACCTCTACCCCGAGCAGCGCCAGTTCGACGGCGTGTTCGGCATCTGGTACGGCAAGGGCCCGGGCGTGGACCGCTGCGCGGACGTGTTCAAGCACGCCAACATGGCGGGCACGGCCAAGCACGGCGGCGTGATCGCGATCGCCGGCGACGACCACATCGCCAAGAGCAGCACCGCCGCGCACCAGAGCGACCACAACTTCAAGGCCTGCGGCTTCCCGGTGTTCTTCCCGGCCAGCGTGCAGGAGATCCTGGACCTGGGGCTGCACGCCTTCGCGATGAGCCGCTTCTCCGGCGTGTGGGCGGGCATGAAGACGATCCAGGAGATCGTCGAGTCCTCGGCCTCGGTGCAGGTCGACCCGGACCGCGTGAACATCGTGCTGCCCGAGGACTTCCCGATGCCGCCCGGCGGCCTGCACATCCGCTGGCCCGACGCGCCGCTGGAGCAGGAGGCGCGGCTGATGGACCACAAGTGGTACGCGGCGCTGGCCTATGTGCGCGCGAACCGGCTCAACCACACCGTGATCGACGCGCCGAACGCGCGCCTCGGGCTGATCGCCAGCGGCAAGGCCTACAACGACACGCGCCAGGCGCTGCACGACCTGGGGCTCGACGAGGCGGCCTGCCGCCGCCTGGGCATCCGGCTGCACAAGGTCGGCGTGGTCTGGCCGCTGGAGGCGAGCATCACGCGCGAGTTCGCGACCGGGCTGCAGGAGATCCTGGTGATCGAGGAGAAGCGCCAGGTCATCGAGTACCAGCTGAAAGAAGAGCTCTACAACTGGCGGCCCGACGTGCGCCCCAACGTGCTCGGCAAGTTCGACGAGCCCGAGGGCGACACCACCGGCGGCGAGTGGAGCCGCCCCAACCCGACGGACAACTGGCTGCTGCGCGCGAAGGCGGACCTGACGCCGGCGATCATCGCGCGCGCGATCGGCCGCCGGCTGCTGCGCCTGGGCGTGGATGCCGACACGCGCGCGCACATCGAGGCCCGGCTGGCGCTCAACGAGGCCAAGGAGCGCTCGCTCGCGACGGCCGGGCTCGACACCGGCGATCGGGCGCCCTGGTTCTGCAGCGGCTGCCCGCACAACACCAGCACCAAGGTGCCCGAGGGCTCGCGCGCGCTGGCCGGCATCGGCTGCCACTACATGGTGCTGTGGATGGACCGCCAGACCAGCACCTTCACGCAGATGGGCGGCGAGGGCGTGCCCTGGGTCGGCCAGGCGCCCTTCACCACCGAGAAGCATGTCTTCGCCAACCTCGGCGACGGCACCTACTTCCACAGCGGGCTGCTGGCGATCCGCCAGGCGATCGCCGCCGGCGTCAACATCACCTACAAGCTGCTCTACAACGACGCGGTCGCGATGACCGGCGGCCAGACCGTCGGCGAGCGTCCCGAGGGCCACAGCGTCCTGCAGATCCAGAAGAGCCTGGTCGCCGAGGGCGTGAAGAAGCTCGTGATCGTCAGCGACGAGCCCGGCAAGTACCGCGGCGCGGCCCTCGAGCCCGGCGTCACGGTCCACCACCGCGACGAGCTCGAGCGGCTGCAGCGCGAGTTCCGCGAGCTCGCCGGCACCACGGTGATCGTCTACGACCAGACCTGCGCGACCGAGAAGCGCCGGCGCCGCAAGCGCGGCAAGCTCGCGACCCCGGACACCACGGTCGTGATCAACGAGGCGGTCTGCGAGGGCTGCGGCGACTGCTCGACGCAGAGCAACTGCCTGTCGATCGAGCCGGTCGAGACCGAGTTCGGCCGCAAGCGCCGCATCAACCAGAGCAGCTGCAACAAGGACTATTCCTGCCTGAAGGGCTTCTGCCCGAGCTTCGTGACCGTCAGCGGCGCGCCGCTGAGGAAGCCCAAGCAGGACCGCGCCCACGACCCCGACGCGCTGCCGCCGCTGCCCGAGCCGGTGCTGCCGGTGGCCGAGCAGGCCTGGGGCATCCTGGTGGCCGGCGTCGGCGGCACCGGCGTGATCACGATCGGCCAGCTGCTGGGCATGGCCGCCCACCTCGAGGGCAAGGGCGTCGTGACCCAGGACGCCGGCGGCCTGGCGCAAAAGGGCGGCGCGGCCTGGAGCCATGTGCAGATCGCGAACCGGCCCGAATCGCTGTACTGCACCAAGGTCGGCACCGCCGAGGCCGACCTGGTGATCGCCTGCGACGCGATCGTCGCGGCCAAGAAGGACACGCTGGCGGTGATGCGCGAGGGGCGCACCCATGTGGTGTTGAACACCCACGGCACGCCGACCGCGGCCTTCGTGCAGCAACCGGACTGGCAGTTCCCCGGCGCGAACTGCGCGAGCGCGATCGCGCGCGCCGCCGCCACCGAGGTCGGCCAGCTCGACGCCGACCGGCTCGCCAGCGCGCTGCTGGGCGACGCGATCTACACCAACCCGCTGCTGCTCGGCTACGCGTGGCAGAAGGGCTGGATCCCGCTGGGCCGCGCGGCGCTGCGGCGCGCGATCGAGCTCAACGGCGTGCAGGTCGCGCGCAACCATGCGGCCTTCGAGTGGGGCCGGCGCGCCGCGCACGACCTCGCGGCCGTGCAGGCGCTGACGGCGACGGCGCAGGTGATCCAGATCGTCAAGCGGCCCGCGCTGGACGAGACGATCGCCCGGCGCGTCGACGTCCTCACCGCCTACCAGGATGCCGCCTATGCGCAGCGCTACCGCGCCTTCGTCGAGCGGGTGCGCGCCGCCGAGGCGCCGCTGCACTCGACCCGGCTCACCGAGGCGGTGGCGCGCTACCTCTTCAAGCTGATGGCCTACAAGGACGAGTACGAGGTCGCGCGGCTGCACGCCGACCCGGCCTTCCACGCCCGGCTGGCCGAGCAGTTCGAGGGCGAGCCCAAGCTCCAGTTCCACCTCGCGCCGCCGCTGCTGGCGCGGCGCAACGAGCGCGGCGAGCTGCAAAAGCGTGCCTACGGGCCGTGGGTGCTCACGGCCTTCCGGTGGCTCGCGAAGCTCAAGGGCCTGCGCGGGCGCTGGTGCGACCCCTTCGGCCACACCGAGGAGCGGCGCGGCGAGCGGGCGCTGATCGACGAGTACCGCGCGACGGTCGAGGAGCTGCTCGCCGGGCTGGCGGGCGACGCGCGGCTCGCGCTGGCGGTGCAGATCGCCTCGTTGCCCGAACAGATCCGCGGCTACGGCCATGTGCGCGCCCGCCACCTGGTCGAGGCGCGCCGGCAGGCGGCGACGCTGCTCGCACAGTGGCGCGGCGCGGCCGCCTGAGGCCGGCTTCCTGCAGGATTTTTGAATCGACGCGTGAACCGCGGTGAACCCGCGGGGGCCGGTCGCTGTCTACAGTGACCAGCAACCCGCCGTTCCCCCGATGAAACCGCTCGAACCCCGCTACACCGCCACCGCGATCGCGCTGCACTGGCTGCTCGCCGCCGCGATCCTCGGCAGCATGGCGGTCGGGGCCTACATGAGCGGCCTGGCGCTCTCGCCGCTCAAGCTCAAGCTCTACAACTGGCACAAGTGGGCCGGGATCGCGATCCTGCTGCTCTCGCTGCTGCGCCTGGGCTGGCGCCTCACCCACCGCCCGCCGCCGCTGCCGGTGCGCGTCGAGGCCGCGATGCCCGACTGGCAGCGCGCCGTCCACCACGCGAGCCACGGCCTGATGTACGCGCTGTTCCTCGTCGTGCCGCTGATGGGCTGGGCCTACAGCTCGATGGCGGGCTTCCCGATCGTGTGGTTCGGCGTGCTGCCGCTGCCGGACTTCGTGCCGGTGGACAAGGAGCTCGCCCGGCTCATCAAGCCGGTGCACGGCTGGCTCGCCTACACGCTGCTGGCGCTCATCGTGCTGCACGTGGCGGCCGCGCTGAAGCACCAGTTCATCGACCGCGACGGCCTGCTGGCGCGCATGCGCCCGGGCCGCGCCTGACCCCGAGACCCATGAAGACCCTTGCCACCGCCCTGATCGCCGTCGCGGCCGCCGCGACGCTCGCCACCGGTCCGGCCTGCGCCCAGGCCAGCGCCAAGCTGCTGCCCGGCAGCGAGATCGCCTTCGTCAGCCGGCAGCTCGGCGTGCCGGTGTCGGGCGTCTTCAAGCGCTTCGACGCGCAGATCGCCTTCGACGCGAAGCACCCGGCGGCCAGCAAGGTGGCCTTCACGATCGACACCGCCAGCGCCGCGATCGGCGACCCGGACACCGACCGCGAACTGCCGAAGGCCGAATGGTTCGCCAGCGCCAAGTTCCCGCAGGCGAGCTTCCAGTCGAGCGCGGTCAAGGCGCTCGGCGGCGGCCGCTACGAGGTCGCCGGCGCGCTGACGATCAAGGGCGCGCGCCGCGAGCTGGTCGTGCCGGTGACGCTGACGCAGGCTGGCACGAACGGCACCGCGAGCGGCAGCTTCACGCTCAAGCGCCTGGACTTCCGCATCGGCGACGGCGAATGGGCCGACACCTCGATGGTCGCCGACGAGGTGCAGGTCAAGTTCAAGCTCGCGCTCGCCGGACTCGGCGCGCCCTGAGACCCCTCCCCATCCCCGCCCCACAGGAACCGCCCCGCCATGCTGTCGAAGAAGACCCTGACCCTCGCCACCCTGGCGCTGGCCGCCGCCGCGGCCCAGGCCTCGCCCGCCACCTACGCGATCGACCCCGGCCACACCTTCGTCACCTTCGAGGCGCTGCACTTCGGCACCTCGACCAACCGCGGCCGCTTCGACAAGAAGCAGGGCTCGGTGACGCTCGACCGCACCGCCAAGAGCGGCAAGGTCGACATCACGATCGAGACCGGCTCGATCAGCACCGGCATCGGCCCCTTCGACAGCCACCTGAAGGGCCCGGACTTCTTCGACGCGGAGATGTACCCGAGCGCGCGCTTCGTCGGCGAGCAGCTGCGCTTCACCGGCGACAAGCTCGTCGAGGTCGCGGGCACGCTGACGCTGCTCGACAAGAGCCAGCCGGTGGTGCTGAAGGCGAGCAACTTCAACTGCTACATCAACCCGCGGCTGCAGCGCGAGGTCTGTGGCGGCGACTTCGAGACCACGATCCAGCGCAGCCGCTGGGGCATGAACTACGGCCTGCCGGGCATCCCGGACAACGTGCGGCTGCTGATCCAGGTCGAGGGCGTGCGGCAGTAACGAGCCCGCCCATGCGGTCGATCGCGCTCGCGCTCGCGCTGTGGGCCGGCGCCGTGGCCGGTGCCGCCGCGGCGCCGGCCACCTACGACCTCGACCCGCAGCACAGCTTCGTGCACTTCGAGGTGCTGCACTTCGGCACCTCGACGATCCGTGGCCGGCTCGGCCCTGCGCGCGGCAGCGTCACGCTCGACCGCGAGGCGCGCAGCGGCCTGGTCAGCATCGAGCTGCCGATGCACAGCGTCAGCACCGGCCTGGCGCCCTTCGACGCCCACCTGCGGCGCGCCGACCTGCTCGACGTCGAGGCGCACCCGCTGGCCTGGTTCGTCGCGAGCCGGCTGCGCTTCGACGATGCGCCCGGCGCGCCGGCGCTGCGCGCCCTCGAGGGCGAGCTCACGCTGCGCGGCGTCAGCCTCGGGCTGACGCTGAGCGCGCGGCGCTTCGGCTGCCACCCGCACCCGCGGCTGCAGCGCGAGGTCTGCGGGGGCGACTTCGAGGGCGAGATCCGGCGCAGCGACGCCGGCATCGACTACGGCCTGCCCTTCGTGGCCGACCGGGTGCGCATCGTCGTGCAGGTCGAGGGCCTGCAGCGCGAGCGCTCCGACAGCGCCGACCGGCCCTAGGCCGCGCCCGTCGGCGGCAGCGGCAGCTCGAGCACGACCGCCCAGCCCTGCGGGTCGGGCCCGCTCGTCAGGCGCGCGCCCAGGGCCGCGGCCCGCCGCTGCATGTTCGCCAGGCCGCGCCCGCCCTGGGCGATCGAGGCCGGCACGAACAGCGGCAGCGGCGGCTGCGCGTCGCCGCCGCCGCTGCGCTGCTGCAGGCCGTTGTCGATCACCGCCAGCGTCAGCCCGCCGTCCTCGCGCGGCGCGAGCCGTAGCCACACCACCGTGGCCTGCGCGTGCTTGAGCACGTTGGTCAGCGCCTCGCGCACGATGCGTTGCACCTGCAGCGTGTCGCCGGCGACGAGCACGCGCTCGCCGGCCGCCTCGGTGACCTCCCAGACCAGCCGCACGCCGGCCGCGCGCAGCGAAGGCTCGACGCGAAAGCGCAGCTCGGCCAGCGCCTCGATCAGCGGACGCTGGTCAGCCTCGAGCGAGTCCAGCGCGAGCCGCAGCTCGACGAGGCAGTCGTCGAGCGTGAGCTGGAGCTCGCGCAGCGGCTCGTCGAGCGGGCGACGCTCGCCCTCGGCCCCGTCCGGCGCCGAGGCCTGGCGCGCCAGCTGCGAGGTCAGCGCCAGCGCCGCGACCAGCCGGCCGCCGAGGCCGTCGTGCATCTCGCGCAGGATGCGGTCGCGCTCGGCGCGCGCGGCCTGCTCGCGCTCGCTCGCGCGGGTCAGCGCGAAGGCGGCGGTCAGCTCCTGCTCCTTGCGCGCGACGCGCTGCTGCAGCTCGTCGTTGAGCGCGCGCAGCGCGGCGGCCGAGCGCGCGAACTCGTCGACCAGCAGCCAGGCCAGCACGCCGAGCAGCAGCAAGATGGTGTAGCGACTCCAGGTCAGCGCGCCGTAGTCGTAGAAGAGGCGAAACACCATGAAGTCGCGCGCCCCGACCGCGACGCTGACGCCGGCCGCCGCGGCCAGCAGCAGCGCCGCCGCGCTGCGCTGGCGCAGCGCGGTCGCCGCCAGCACCGCGAACAGCCACAGCACGCCACCGAGCGTGCCGGCCAGCAGCAGGGTGCGCAGCGCCGGCGCGTCGAGGACCCACAGGCCGGTGGCCAGCACGAGCGCGAGCGCGGCCCAGCCGCCCTGCACGCGCCGCACGGCGGCGCTGTCGCGGCCGACCGCGGCCAGCGCGTACAGGCTCATCAGCACGACGAACCAGGCGTAGGAGGCATGGAAGAGCACCGTGGCCAGCGCGCTCCAGGCATCGCCGCCGGGATCGGGCGGGCCGTTCAGGCGCCAGGCCCACAGCAGGCTCGCGGCGCCGAAGCAGGCGTAGACGAAGCGGCGCGCGCGCGCCGCCAGCAGCAGCGCGAGCGCGCCCATCACGCTCGCCGCGGCGCTGACAACCCAGGTGCCGAAGACCTCGTGGTCGAGCCGGGCGCGGTACATCGGCTCGAGCTCGGCCAGCGGGCCGACCCACAGCGTCGACAGCCCGGCGTCGTGCCCCGGCCGGCCCCAGAGCTCGATCTCCAGGCGGTTGCCGCCGGGGCGCAGCAGCGCCGCCGGCAGCGGCACCCAGACCGGCACGCGTGAACTGTCGCTCCCCCAGCGGCCGTCCTCGCCCGGCACGCCGAGCGTCAGCAGGGGCTGGTCGTTGAGCCGCACGCGCAGCGCGTTGCCGGCGCGCGGGATGTAGAGCGCCGCCGCCTCGGCGTGCAGCGCCGCGTCGGGCAGCGCGAAGCGGTAGCGCACCGGGCCGTCGCGCGCCGGCGCGCTGCGCTCCCAGGCATCGGGCAGCACGACGGTGCGCTCGCCGGGCGGGTCGAGCAGCACCGCCTCGTGCAGCTCGACCGCGCGGCGCGTGCGCTGCGCCGCGCCGGCGCCGCAGCCGGCCAGCACCGCCAGCGCGAGCGCCAGCAGCGCCGCGGCGATGCGGCGCAGCGGGCTCACGCCCACCCGGGGCGCGTGACGGCCTGCTCGGCGACGCGGGCGCGCTCGCCGAGCTGCAGCTTGCGGTAGACGTTGCGCACGTCGGTCGCGACGGTGCGCGGGGTGATCAGCAGCCGCTCGGCGATCTCCTCGCTCACGTAGCCGTGCGCGACCAGGCGCAGCACCTCGTGCTCGCGTGTGCTGACCTCGTGGCCCGCGCTCTCGGCCGGCTCGAGATCGAGCAGGCCGGAGATCGGCGCCAGCCCCGAGTCCGGCCCGGCGTCGCGCGCCACCGGCTCGGGGGTGAGGCCGGCATCGCGAAACCGCTTCAGCAGGTGGCGCGCGATGCCCGGCGAGATCGGCGACTCGCCGCGCGCGGCCTGCTGGACCGCGCGCACCAGCTCCTCGGCGGTGCAGCCCTTGAGGAAATAGCCGTCGGCGCCGGCCTCGATCGCGCGGACCACGCGCGCCTCGTCGCCGAACACCGAGAACACCAGGATGTGCGGATGCCAGACGCCGTCGATCGCCGGCGCGTGGCTGAGCTCGCCGATCAGCTCGGTGCCGTCGCCGTCGGGCAGGCCGAGGTCGGAGAGCAGCACATCGGGGCGGCACTGCGGCAGCTCGCTGCGCGCCGTCGCGAGCCGGCTGGCATGGCCGACGCAGCGCATGCCCGGCGCCTCGTTCAGGGCCTCGCGCACATGTTGCGACACCAGCGGGTCGTCCTCGACCAGGTAGACGGTGAGCACGCAGTCTCCTCGTATGCACTTGTTGTGCGGGCATTGTGGCGCCGCCTCGCACGCGGCACACCCCCGAGCGCGGGGCGCGTGGCGCCGGCGCCGCGCTCAGTGCGGCGTGGCCGCGAAGGACTGCGCGCTGGCGCGCGGCCAGTAGAGCCGGAACACCTGGTGCGGCCAGTCGGCCTCGCCGCGCTCGGCGGCCAGCAGCGCGCCCGGCTTCACGAAGGGCAGCAGGTTGGCGAGCAGCTTGACCTCGTGATCGGCGACGCGCCGCACGATGTGCGCGGCGCTGATCTCGCGCGGATGCCCCAGCCCGGCGGCCTGCACCAGCTCCTTCAGCGCCTTCAACGTGTTGTCATGGAACTGCCGCACGCGCTCGGCCTTGCTCGGCACGACCAGCGCGCGCTGGCGCAGCGGGTCCTGGGTCGTCACGCCGGTCGGGCAGTGGCCGGTGTGGCAGTTCTGCGCCTGGATGCAGCCGAGCGCGAACATGAAGCCGCGCGCCGCGTTGCACCAGTCGGCGCCCAGGGCCATCAGCCGCGCGATGTCGAAGGCGCTGACGACCTTGCCGGCGCAGCCGAGCTTGATGCGCTCGCGCAGACCCAGGCCGGTCAGCGTGTTGTGCACCAGCAGCAGGCCCTCCTGCAGCGGCGCGCCGACATGGTCGGTGAACTCCAGCGGCGCCGCGCCGGTGCCACCCTCGGCACCGTCGATGACGATGAAGTCGGGCAGCAGGCCGGTCTCGCGCATGGCCTTGGCGATCGCGAACCACTCCCAGGGGTGGCCGATGCACAGCTTGAAGCCGACCGGCTTGCCGCCCGAGAGCACGCGCAGCCGCTCGAGGAACTGCAGCATCTCGACCGGCGTCGCGAAGGCGCTGTGGCGCGCCGGGCTGACGCAGTCCACGCCCGCCGGCACGCCGCGCGCGGCGGCGATCTCGGGCGTGACCTTGGCGCCCGGCAGCACGCCGCCGTGGCCGGGCTTGGCGCCCTGGCTGAGCTTGAGCTCGATGAGCTTGACCTGCGGGTCGCGCGCGTTCTCGGCGAAGCGCTGCTCGCTGAACGAGCCGTCGTCGTGGCGGCAGCCGAAGTAGCCCGAGCCGATCTCCCAGATCAGGTCGCCGCCATGCTCGCGGTGGTGGCGGCTGATCGAGCCCTCGCCGGTGTCGTGCGCGAAGCCGCCGGCCTTGGCGCCGGCATTGAGCGCGAGGATGGCGTTCGCGCTGAGCGCGCCGAAGCTCATCGCCGAGATGTTGAACACGCTGGCGCTGTAGGGCTGGGTGCAGCCCGGCGCCGCGCCGATCGTGATGCGGAAGTCGTGGCCGGCGATCTCGGTCGGCGCGATCGAGTGGTTGATCCACTCGTAGCCCTGCGCGCCGACGTCCATCTGCGTGCCGAAGGGGCGCTTGTCGGGCTCGCCCTTGGCGCGCTGGTAGACCAGCGAGCGCTGCTGGCGCGAGAACGGCACCGCCTCGCGGTCGCTCTCGAGGAAGTACTGGCGCAGCTCGGGGCGGATGAACTCGAGCAGGAAGCGCAGGTGGCCGATCACCGGGTAGTTGCGCAGCACCGCGCGCGGCTGCTGGCGCAGGTCGTGCCAGCCGGTCAGCACGAGCGCGCCGAAGACCAGCGTCGCCAGCGCGCCCTGGCCGGAGATGACCCAGGCCAGCGCCGCCAGCAGCAGGCCGACGCCGCAGCCGAACCAGGGCAGGTAGCGCAGCGGGACCTGCTCGTTCAGGCGCAACAACCAGGCGGGCATGGCCACTCCTCGCGGACCCGGGGCGGCCCGCCTGCGGGCGATGCTAGCCGTGCGCCGTCACGCCGATCGCGCGTCAAGCCGCGAAGAAGCGCCGCAGTTCGTCGGCGCAGCGCGCCGGCTGCTCCTCGGGCAGGAAGTGCCCGGCGGCGAGCGCGGCGCCGCTGAGCTGGCCGTCGCAGGCCGCGCGCCAGTCCGCCAGCGGCTGGAACAGCCGCGCGATCACGCCGCGCTCGCCCCACAGCACGTGCAGGTCGCAGGCGATGCGCTCGCCCTGCTCGCGCGAGGCGCGGTCGTGCTCGAGGTCGATCGAGGCGGCGGCGCGGTAGTCCTCGCAGGCGGCGTGGATGCCGGCGGGGTTGCAGAAGCCCGCCTCGTAGTCGGCCAGCGCCTCGGGCTCGACGTGCGCCAGCCCGCCGGCGCCCCAGCCCCCCAGCGTCTGGCGCAGGTACCAGCCCGGGTCGGCGCCGATCAGCCGCTCGGGCAGCGGCGCCGGCTGGATCAGGAAGAACCAGTGGTAGTAGGCGCTCGCGAAGGCCTGGTCGCTGCGCTCGTACATCGTCAGCGTCGGCACGATGTCGAGCACGCACAGCCTGGCGACCGCCTGGGGGTGGTCGAGCGCCAGGCGGTGCGCGACGCGAGCGCCGCGGTCGTGGCCGGCGACGAGGAAGCGC
>CAYOXW010000078.1:0-11600 GCA_964408005.1 uncultured Methylibium sp. | reverse complement strand
GCGGCATTCCTGGACGGCGCGATCCGCTTCGACCAGATCCACGACATCAACGCCCACACGGTCGAGGCCGCGCCACCGGTGCACGGCGAGGCCGACGCCCTCGAGGGATTGCTGGCGCTCGATGCGCGCGCGCGGGCGGTGGCCACGGCGCGGGTGAGGGCCCTGGCGCGATGACCACGCTGCTCGCCTTCCTCGCGACGCTCGGTGTGCTGATCGTCGTGCACGAGTACGGGCACTACCGCGTCGCCGTCGCCTGCGGTGTCAAGGTGCTGCGTTTCTCGGTCGGGTTTGGCCGCGTCGTGTGGCGGCGCCAGCGCGGCGAGACCGAGTTCGCCCTGTCGGCCCTGCCGCTGGGCGGCTATGTGAAGATGCTCGACACCCGGGAGGACGCGGTGCCCGAGGCTGAACGTCACCGCGCCTTCGATCGCCGCCCGCTGTGGCAGCGCTCGGCCATCGTCGCGGCCGGTCCGGTCGCGAACCTGCTGCTCGCGGTGCTGCTGTACGCGGCCTCGCACTGGATCGGGGTCGACGAGCCCAAGGCCGTGGTCGGTTCGCCGAGCGCCGGCAGCGCGGCCGAGCAGGCCGGCTTGCGCGCAGGCGACTGGGTGCGCGGTGTCGCGCGCGGCGCGGCCGCCAGCGAGCCGGTGCGTTCGATGAACGACCTGCGCTGGCAGCTGACCGAGGCCGCGCTCGCCGGCGACGCCGTGACGCTCGAGGTCAGCGATGCGCAGGGGCGGGGCGTGCGGACGCTCACGCTGTCGCTGGCGGAGGTGCCGGCCCGGGAGGTCGATGCCGGGCTGATGCGCCGCATCGGCGTTGGCGCCTTGTTCAGCGAACCGGTGCTGGGCCGAATCCTCGAGGGCGGGCCCGCCCAGCGCGCCGGACTGCGCGAAGGCGATCGGGTGCTCGCGATCGGTGACCGACCGGTCGAGGACGCGGCGCAGTTGCGCGAGTGGATCCGCGGTGCGGTCCGCGACGGGGTGCCGCAGCCGATGGCGTGGCGCATCGAGCGCGGCGGCGAGCGCCTGGCGCTCGAGGTGCTGCCGGCCTACGGCACGGAGGGGGCGAGCGCTCCCCGCATCGAGGCCTATATCGGCACGCCGCCCGCGCTGGTGACGGTGCGCTACGGCCTGCTCGAGGGGCTGACGCAGGCGGTGCGGCGCACCTGGGAGGTGTCGGTGCTCAGCCTGCGCATGCTCGGCCGCATGCTCGTCGGCGAGGCCTCGCTGAAAAATCTCAGCGGCCCGTTGACGATCGCCGACTATGCCGGCCAGTCCGTCGAGCTCGGCGTGGCGTACTACCTTGGCTTCCTGGCGCTGGTCAGCGTGAGCCTCGGCGTGCTGAACCTGCTGCCGCTGCCGATGCTCGATGGCGGGCACCTCATGTATCATCTTTTCGAGGCGTTGACAGGGCGGCCGGTCTCCGACGTGTGGCTCGACCGGCTCCAGCGCGGCGGCATGGCCGTGTTGTTGATGATGATGTCTCTGGCCCTCTACAACGACGTGGCCCGCCTACTGGGCCTGCACTGACCGCATGCTGTCTTCCCGAGCCTCCCGTTCTGCGGCCTGCTCCCGCAATCCCCTTGCCCACCCGAGCCTGCGGCCCACCGCCGCTGCTGTTGCGCTCGTGCTGGCGTTGGGGGCCAGTCCCTCCTGGGCCATCGATCCCTTCGTGCTGAAGGACATCCGTGTCGAGGGGCTGCAGCGAGCCGACGCCGGCACCGTGTTCGGCGCGCTGCCGTTTCGCATCGGCGACACCTACAGCGACGACAAGGGATCGGCGGCGCTGCGTGCGCTGTTCGCCACCGGCTTGTTCAAGGACGTTCGGCTCGAGATCGATGGTGACATCATCGTCGTCGTCGTCGAGGAGCGCCCGATCATCTCGAGCGTCAACTTCGTCGGCCTGAAGGAGTTCGACAAGGACGGGCTGACCAAGTCGCTCAAGGATGTCGGCATCGGCGAGGGCCTGCCCTTCGACCGTGCGCTGGCCGACCGCGCCGAGCAGGAGCTCAAGCGCCAGTACCTGACGCGCAGCCTCTACGGCGCCGAGGTGGTGACGACGATCACCCCGGTCGAGCGCAACCGCGTCAGCGTGACCTTCACGGTCACCGAGGGCGAGACGGCGAAGATCGGCGAGATCCGCATCACCGGCAGCCACGCCTTCTCCGAGAGCACGCTGCTCAAGCAGTTCGAGCTCGCCGCCAGCGGCTGGTTGAGCTGGTACACGAAGAGCGACCGCTACTCGCGCACCAAGCTCAACGCCGACCTCGAGACGCTGCGCGCCTACTACCTGAACCGCGGCTATCTCGAATTCAACGTCGAGTCGACGCAGGTCGCGATCTCGCCGGACAAGCAGACGATCTCGATCACGATCAACGTCAACGAGGGCCAGCCCTACACCGTGACGGCGGTGCGCCTCGAAGGCGAGTACCTCGGCCGCGAGAGCGAATTCGAGTCGCTGATCTCGATCAAGCCGGGCGAGCCCTACCGCGCCGAGGCGGTGGCCGAGACGACGCGGCGCTTCGCTGAGTTCTACGGCGCCTTCGGCTACGCCTTCGCGCGCATCGATCCCCGCCCCGAGATCGACCGCGCGACCGGCCGTGTCGAGGTGGTGCTGGTCGGCGACCCGAACCGGCGCGTCTACGTGCGCCGCATCAACGTTGCCGGCAACACGCGCACGCGCGACGAGGTGATCCGGCGCGAGTTCCGTCAGCTCGAATCGGCCTGGTACGACAGCCGGCGCATCAAGCTCTCGCGCGACCGGATCGACCGGCTCGGCTACTTCAGCGACGTCAACGTCGACACGGTCGAGGTGCCGGGCACCCTCGACCAGGTCGACCTGACCGCCGAGATCAAGGAGAAGCCCACCGGCAACATCCAGCTCGGCGCCGGCTTCTCGAGCGCCGACAAGCTCGCGCTGACGCTGGGCGTGCGCCAGGACAACATCTTCGGCACCGGCAACTACCTGGGCCTGGAAGTCAACACCAGCAAGTACAACCGCAGCCTGGTGGTGAGCACCGTCGACCCGTACTTCACCGTCGACGGCGTCTCGCGCGCGATCGAGGTGTACTACCGGACCAGCAAGCCGATGAACAGCCAGGGCGAGGACTACAGCATCGTCTCGCCGGGCGCGTCGATCCGCTTCGGCGTGCCGTTCAGCGAACTCGATACCGTCTTCTTCGGCATCGGCATCGAGCGCACCGAGATCCGCGGCGGGGTGCTGCCCAATGCCTACTACCTCTATCGCGACGAGTTCGGCCCGTCCAGCAACAGCCTGCCGCTGACCCTGGGCTGGCAGCGCGACGGCCGGGACAGCTCGCTGGTGCCGACCAGCGGCCTGTACCAGCGACTGAACGCCGAGGTGGGCATCGCGCTGGACACCAAGTACCTGCGCGCGAACTACCAGATCCAGCAGTGGATCCCGCTGGGCAAGCAGTACACGATCGGCCTGAATGCCGAGGTCGGCTACGGCAAGGGGCTCGGCGATCGACGCTATCCGGTGTTCAAGAACTTCTATGGCGGTGGCCTCGGCTCGGTGCGCGGCTTCGACCAGGGCTCGCTGGGTCCGGTCGACGTGATCGGCTCCTACATCGGTGGCACGCGCAAGGTCAACGTCAACAGCGAGTTCTACGTGCCCCTGCCGGGCACCGGCAACGACCGCACGTTGCGGCTGTTCGGTTATCTCGACGCCGGCAACGTCTGGGGCGAGGACGAGAAGGTCGACTTCAGCACCCTGCGCGCCTCGGCCGGCATCGGGCTGAGCTGGATCTCGCCGGTGGGGCCGCTGAAGTTGAGCTACGGCAATCCGTTCCGCAAGGAACCCACGGATAGAATTCAGAAGTTTCAATTCCAGATCGGGACCGCGTTCTGATGAAGACTTTTTCGCTGAGTGCCGTGATGGCAGCCGTTGCGCTGTCGGCGGCGATCGGGGGCGCACAGGCCCAGGAATTGAAGATCGGCTACGTCAACAGCGAGCGCGTGTTGCGTGATGCTGCGCCGGCGAAGGCGGCCCAAGCCAAGCTGGAGGCCGAGTTCTCCAAGCGCGACAAGGAGCTGCAGGAAGTCGCCGTGCGGATCAAGAGCGCTTCCGAGAAGTTCGAGAAGGACGCGCCGACCTTGTCCGAGGGCGAGCGCACCCGCCGCCAGCGCGACCTGGTCGAGCAGGATCGCGAGTTCCAGCGCAAGCGGCGCGAGTTCCAGGAAGACCTGAACCAGCGCAAGAACGAGGAGCTCTCCTCGGTCGTCGAGCGTGCGAACAAGGTCATCAAGCAGATCTTCGAGACCGAGAAGTACGACCTGATCCTGCAGGAGGCCGTGTTTGCCGGTCCGCGCGTCGACATCACCGACAAGGTGGTCAAGGCGCTGAACAGCGGCGCTGCGAGCAAGTGAGGCGCGTGGCCGCGCGGTGATCGACTCCGCGGTCAGCCTCGACGACATCGTCGCGGCGCTCGGGGGCGAGCGCCTCGGCCCCGGCGGCCTGCGCGTCGAGCGCATCGGCCCGCTCGAGGGCGCGACGCCGGCGACGATCGCCTTTCTCGCCAACCCTCGCTACCGCGCGCAACTCGACGGCAGCGCCGCCGGCTGCGTGATCGTCGCGCCGGCGCTGCGCGAGGCGGCGGCGGCGCGCGGCGCGGCAATCGTCACGCCCGACCCCTACCTCTACTTCGCGCGGCTCACGCAGTGGTGGGCGGCGCGCACGCGCCCGCGCGAGGCCGCCGGCGTGCATCCGAGCGCGGTGGTCGATGCAAGCGCGCGGCTCGGTGCCGGCGTGCATGTCGGTGCGCTGGCGGTGCTCGAGGCCGGTGCCGAGATCGGCGAGGGCGCGGTGATCGGCGCGCAATGCTTCGTCGGCCGCGACGCGAAGATCGGGCCCGGCACGCGGCTGCACCCGCGCGTCACGCTCGCGCATGGCTGCGCGATCGGCGCGCGTGGCATCGTCCACAGCGGCGCGGTGATCGGCGCCGACGGCTTCGGCTTCGCGCCGACGCGCGACCAGGGCTACGTCAAGATCGAGCAGCTCGGCGCGGTGCGCATCGGCGACGATGTCGAGATCGGCGCCAACACCTGCATCGACCGCGGCGCGCTCGACGACACGGTGATCGAGGACGGCGTCAAGCTCGACAACCTGATCCAGATCGCCCACAACGTGCGCATCGGCCGCGGCAGCGCGATGGCCGGCTGCTCGGCGGTGGCCGGCAGCACGCGCATCGGCGAGCGCTGCACGATCGGCGGCGGCGCCGGCATCCTCGGCCACCTGACGATCGCCGACGACGTGCACGTCTCGGCGCAGAGCACCGTCAGCCGCTCGATCACCAAGCCGGGCACCTACACCGGCTTCTTCCCGCTCGACGACAATCGCGCCTGGGAGAAGAACGCGGTCACGCTGCGTCAACTTCACACGCTGCGCGAGCGCCTCAGAGCGCTGGAGCGCGCCGCCGCCAAGCCAGAGAACAACGACCGCACCGAAGACGACCCCAAGCCATGATGGACATCCACCAGATTCTCGAGAAGCTACCGCATCGCTACCCTTTCCTGCTGGTGGATCGCGTGCTGGAGGTCGAGGCCGGCAAGCGCATCAAGGCGCTCAAGAACGTCTCGATCAACGAACCCTTCTTCGTCGGGCACTTCCCGCACCGCCCGGTGATGCCGGGCGTGCTGATACTCGAGGCGCTGGCGCAGGCAGCGGCCCTGCTGAGCTTTGCCGACGGTGGCCTGCAGACCAACAAGAACTCGGTGATCTACTTCGTAGGCATCGACGGCGCGCGTTTCAAGCGTCCGGTCGAGCCGGGCGACCAGCTGATCCTGGAGGTCGAGGTCGACCGCATCCGCGCCGGCATCCACAAGTTCAACGCCCGCGCCAAGATCGGCGAGGAGCTGGCCTGCGAGGCCCAGCTGATGTGCACGATGCGCACCATCGCCTGACCCGATGAGCGGCATCCATCCGACCGCGATCGTCGATCCGCTGGCACGGCTGGCGCCCGACGTGCATGTCGGGCCCTACACGGTGATCGGCCCGCACGTGAGCATCGGCGCCGGCACGAGCATCGGCCCGCACTGCGTGATCGAGGGCCACACGACCATCGGTGAGAACAACCGCGTCTGGCAGTTCTGCTCGCTCGGCGCCGCGCCGCAGGACAAGAAATACGCCGGCGAGTCGACCCGGCTGACCATCGGCAATGGCAACACCATCCGCGAGTTCTGCACCTTCAACTGCGGCACCGTGCAGGACAGCGGCAACACCACCGTCGGCGACGACAACTGGGTGATGGCCTATGTGCACCTCGCCCACGACGTGCAGCTCGGCAGCCACTGCATCCTCGCGAACAACGCGACGCTGGCCGGTCACGTGCAGGTCGGCGACTGGGTCATCATCGGCGGGCTGACCGGCGTGCACCAGTTCGTCAAGATCGGTGCGCACGCGATGGCCGGTTTCCAGACCGCGCTGTCGCAGGACGTGCCGCCCTTCATGATGGTCGACGGCAACCCGGCGGCTGCACGCGGCTTCAACATCGAAGGCCTGCGCCGGCGCGGCTTCGGTGCCGAGCGCATCGCCCAGGTCAAGCAGATGCACCGGCTGCTGTACCGCCAAGGGCTGACGCTCGAGCAGGCCAAGGGCGAGATCGCCGCGCTGCGGGGCGCAGTCGACGGCGGCGACGGCGACGTCGCGCTGATGACGGCCTTCCTCGACGCGTCCCAGCGCGGCATCGTTCGCTGATCCCGATGCGACTGGGCATGGTCGCTGGCGAGGCTTCCGGCGACCTGCTCGCCGGCTTGCTGATGGGCGGTCTGAAGGCCCGCTGGCCGCAACTGAGCGCCTTCGGCATCGGCGGGCCGCAGATGGCTGCGCAGGGCTTCGAGGCCTGGTGGCCGAGCGAGCGGCTCGCGGTGCACGGCTACGCCGAGGCGCTGAAGGTCTACCGCCAGCTCGTCGCGCTGCGCACCGAGCTCGGCGACCGGCTGCTGGCCGAGCGGCCGGCGGCCTTCATCGGCGTCGACGCGCCGGACTTCAACCTCGGGCTCGAGGCGCGGCTGAAGGCCGCGGGCATGAAGACGATCCACTTCGTCTGCCCGTCGATCTGGGCCTGGCGCGGCGGCCGGGTGCACAAGCTCGGGGCTGCCGCCGACCATGTGCTGTGCCTGTTCCCCTTCGAGCCGGCGCTGCTCGCGAAGGCGGGCGTGCGCGCGAGCTATGTCGGCCACCCGCTGGCCGACGCGATCCCGCTCGACGTGCCGCGGGCCGCGGCGCGCGCGGCACTGGGGCTGGGGCTGGGCGAGCGCGACACCGTGCTCGCGGTGCTGCCTGGCTCGCGACGCGGCGAGATCCGCCACATCGCGCCGGCCTTCGTGCGCGCCGCGCTGCGGCTGAAGGCGGCGCGCCCCGAGCTGCGCTGCGTGCTGCCGGTCGCGCCGGGCCTGCGGCCGCAGGTCGAGGCGGTTGTCGCCGAGGCCGGCGCCCAGGATGCGGTGCAGCTCATCGACGGCCACTCGCACGCGGCACTGGCGGCCAGCGACGTCGTGCTGGTCGCCAGCGGCACCGCGACGCTCGAGGCGGCGCTGTTCAAGCGGCCGATGGTGATCGGCTACCGCATCGCCTGGCTGTCCTGGCAGATCATGCGCCACATGCGCTACCAGCCCTGGGTCGGCCTGCCGAACGTGCTGGCGAGCGAGCTCCTCGTGCCCGAGCACCTGCAGGACGCGATGACGCCCGAGGCGTTGGCCGCCGACGTGCTGCGCTGGCTCGACCGGCCGGCCGAGGCCGAACGCGTCGCCGCGCGCTTCACCGAGATGCACCACCTGCTCCGGCGCAACACCGCCAAGGCGGCCACCGATGCGATCGCGCAAGTCCTCCACGCCTGAGCAGCTCGGGCTGAGCTGGGACGCCCCCGGCCTGATCGCCGGCGTCGACGAAGCCGGCCGCGGGCCGCTGGCCGGGCCGGTGGTCGCGGCCGCGGTGATCCTCGACGAGCTGCAGCCGATCCCCGGCCTGGGCGACTCCAAGGCCATCGCGCCGCGCAAGCGCGAGCGCCTGTTCGACGAGATCCGTGCCAAGGCGCTGTGCTGCTGCATCGCCGAGGCCAGCGTCGAGGAGATCGACACGCTGAACATCCTGCAGGCGACGCTGCTGGCGATGCGGCGCGCGGTGGAGGGCTTGCGGCTCGCGCCGCACAAGGTGCTGGTCGACGGCAACCGCCTGCCGGTGCTGAAGGTCCCGGCCGAGGCGATCGTCAAGGGCGACGCCAAGGTCGCGGCGATCTCGGCCGCCTCCATCCTCGCCAAGGTGCACCGCGACCGGCTGTGCGCGGCGCTGCACGAGGCGCATCCGCAGTACGGCTTCGACGGCCACAAGGGCTATCCGACGCCGGAGCACCTGGCCGCACTGCGCGCCCATGGCGCCTGCGGCGCGCACCGCCGCAGCTTCGCGCCGGTGCGCGAGGCGCTTGGGGGCGGCCGATGACGAGCGGCCCGGAACACATCAGCTCGCGCAGCAACCCGCTGCTGTTGC
Source organism: uncultured Methylibium sp. (assembly GCA_964408005.1). GTDB lineage: Bacteria > Pseudomonadota > Gammaproteobacteria > Burkholderiales > Burkholderiaceae_C > Methylibium. The sequence goes on along the minus strand of CAYOXW010000078.1, from coordinate 3,098 downwards.
GGCTGCGCAAGCTGGCCCAGGACCCGGGCGGCTACCGGCGCGCCGGCAGCCTCTGGCTCGAGGGCGAGCACCTGTGCGAGGCCTGCGTCGCGCGCGGCCCGCGGCCGACGCAGGCGCTGCTGAGCGAGCGCGGCGCGGCCGACCCGGCGCTGCGCGCGCTGGCCGCGCGGGCGCCGCGCGTCGCGATCGTCGGCGACGCGCTGTTCGCGCAGTTGAGCGGGCTCGAGTCACCGGCGCGCATCGGCTTCGTGCTCGATGCGCCGGCCGCGCTGCCGCTCGCCGCGGGGGTCGCGACCGTGGTGCTCGACCGGCTGCAGGACACCGGCAACGTGGGCAGCATCTTGCGCAGCGCCGCGGCGCTGGGCATCGGGCAGGTCGTCGCGCTCAAGGGGACGGCGGCGCTGTGGTCCCCGAAGGTGCTGCGCGCCGGCATGGGCGCGCATTTCGCGCTGCGCTTGCTCGAGGGGGTGTCGGCGGGCGAGCTCGATGCGCTCGCACTGCCGCTGGTCGCGACCAGCTCGCATGCGCCACGCTCGATCGCCGACGGCGCGCTGCCCTGGCCCTGCGCCTGGGTGCTGGGCCATGAGGGGCAGGGCGTCGATGCCGCGCTGCTGGCGCGCTGCGCCGAGACGCGGCGCATCCCGCAGCCCGGCGGCGAGGAGTCGCTCAACGTCGCGGCCGCCGCGGCGATCTGCTTCTACGAGTCGCTGCGCAGCCGCAGCGCGTAGCGCGCCGGATCGAGCGCGTCGCGCAGGTCGGCTTCGATCGGACAGGGCGCGCCGGTGATCCAGGACGCGAGCAGCTCGCCGCCCAGCGCCGCCCAGCCGATGCCGCGCGAGCCCAGTCCGCTGAAGACGTAGAGCCCGCCATCGGCGTCGCGCAGCCGCGGCACGAAGCGCGGCCGGTCGGCGCGCGTGGCGCCGGGCAGCGCGCCGGCGTCGACCACCGCGCCGATCAACGGCAGCCGATCCGGCGTCACCGCCCGCCAGCCGACACGCCCGTCCCACGGCAGCGTGGCCCAGGCCTCGGCATCGCCGCCGCACAGGCCGGCGAGCTGTGCCAGGTTGCGGCGGTGGTCGGCCTCGCGCAGGGTGGGGTCGGCGTCGTCGTGCTGGCTGGTCGCACCGAACAGCAGGCGGCCCGCATGGCAGGGCATCACATAGCCTGCGCCGGTGACCGGCACGCGCGGGGCGGGCAGCCCGGGGGCGGCCGTGAGGCTGCTCAGCTGTCCGCGCACCGGGCGCAGCGGGAAGGCGGCGGCGTGCGGTGGCAGCAGCCGCAGCGCGTCGAGCGCGTTCGCGAGCACGACCACCGGTGCGGCGTCGAGCACCCGGCCTTGCGCGTCGAGCGCCTCCCACGCCCGCCCGCTGCGTTGCAGCCGGGCCACCGCGGTGTCCGGCCGCAGCGCCGCACCGGCCGTCTCGAGCAGCCGCGCCGCGTAGGCGGCCGGCGCGAGCCAGCCGCCGGCACCGAACCACCAGCCGCCGCGCGGCAGCGCGAGGCCGCTGGCCGCCGTGGCGGCATCCCGGTCGAGCGCCTCGACGTAAGCGGCCGGCAGGCCCAGCGCCGCGAGCATGGCGGCGACCTGCTCGGGCCGCAGCCGCGCCTCCAGCCGCAGGCAGCCCCCGACCGCGCCGGCCAGCCCACCCTCGGTGATCCACGGGCCGGCGACCCCGGCGGTGCGCAGCGCCGCCGCCCGGTGCGCGCGCGCGTGCGGGCCATCGTCGACGTGCACGCTGCCATGGAAGAGGCCGGCCGGGTTGCCCGAGGTCGCGCGGGCCACCCCCGGGCCGCGCTCCAGCACGCGGCAGTGCCAGCCCTGCCGCGCGAGCGCCCAGGCCGCACCGGCGCCGGCGAGGCCGGCGCCGATGACGAGCGCCTCGCGTGCGCCGCCGTGGGCATGCCAGCCGCCGGGCGGCGCTGCGGCGACATGGCGCGGCGCGTGGCGTGCCACCGTGATGTCGCGCTTGCCGCCGCTGCCGGGGGCGGCGCGGACCTCGAAGCCGGCCGCCGCCAGGCCGTCGCGCACCACGCGCGCCGCGCTCCAGGTCGCGGCGGTCGCGCCGGGCGCGGCCAGACGTCCGAGCCGCGCCAGCAGATGGGGGTCCCACATCGCCGCGTTGCGGGCCGGCGCGAAGCCGTCGAGGTAGAAGGCATCGACCGCGGCGACCAGCTCGCGCAGCAGCAGCGCCGCGTCGCCCAGGCCGAGCAGCAGCCGCACCCGGCCCTCCTCGAAGTCGAGCGTGTGCAGGTTGGGCGTGGCGGGCGGCCAGGCGGCGAGCAGCGCGGCGGCGAGCGCCGGCACCGGCGAGGCGGTGTGAGCGCGGGCGAGGTCCTCGCGCCGCAGCGGGTGCTTCTCGAGCGAGACGAAGACCAGCTGGTCGCAGCGCTGCGGATCGCGCCGCCAGGCCTCCCAGGTGGCGAGGAAGTTGTTGCCGAGCCCGAAACCGGTTTCGAGCACGACGAAGCGCGTGCGTCCCCCCCAGCGCTGCGGCAGCCCGTTGCCGGCGAGGAAGACATGTGCCGCTTGCGCGAAGGCGCCGGACAGCGGGTGATAGACGTCGTCGAAGGCGGGCGAGCGCGGCAGGCCCTCGGGCGACCACTCGAGGCGGCCGGGGACGATCGGCGCGGTCTTCATGTGCCGGCGGCGGGGTCGGGGGCCATGGCTCGCAATGATGGACCGGGCAGCAAAAAGGGCACCCGCGGGTGCCCCTGCTTGCCGTGGCCGGTGCGCCTCAGACGCGCTTGCGGTACTCGTGCGTGCGGGTGTCGATCTCGATCTTGTCGCCGTTCTCGACGAACAGCGGCACGGCGATCTCGAAGCCGGTGCCGACGATCTTGGCCGGCTTCATGACCTTGCCCGAGGTGTCGCCCTTGACGGCCGGCTCGGTCTCGATCTCGCGCACCACCGAGGTCGGCAGTTCGACCGAGATCGCCTTGCCGTCGTAGAACACGACCTCGACCGGCATCGCGTCCTGCAGGTAGTTGATGGCGTCGCCCATGTTCTCGGTCTCGACCTCGAACTGGTTGTAGTCGGCGTCCATGAAGGCGTACATCGGGTCGGCGAAGTAGGAGTAGGTGCACTCCTTCTTGTCGAG
>CAYOXW010000077.1:0-11898 GCA_964408005.1 uncultured Methylibium sp. | reverse complement strand
AGCTGCTGGCTGGAGTGGATTGAGAACAGCACCTGGGATGCCCGCGTGCGCCGGATAGTTGCGGTGGTCACACCCCAGCTTCACGGCGGCGCCGGCCCGGATGGCCTCGATCGCGACACGCGTGAACTCGAAGCGCAGGAAGTGCACCGACGAGGTCTTCTCGTCGGTCTCGCGGTCCAGGTCCTCGTCGGCGATTGCATAGACGCGCTGCAGCCCCTCGGGCTCGACGAACATCCGGTCCTCGATGCCGATCAGGCGCGCGAGCTCGCGCTTGCGCTCGTGGGCGTCGGGGTACTCGATCAGCATCGTCGCCTTCCAGTTGCCGCCGTCGGGCACCAGCGGTGCATAGGCGTCGATCTCGGCCTGGATGCCCTCCTCGTCGAAGATCTTCTCGATGTGCAGCATCTCCTGGATCTGCCGGCGGATCGTGCGCTCGTCCTCGAACTGCACGCTCAGGTGCTCGCCCAGCCGCACGCTGCGCAGGCGCCGGTGGGCGATCGCCTCGGGCTGGCTGCTCTTGCGGATCTTCGCGTAGGCCTCGAGCGTCAACAGGCTGTCGCGCGCGATCGTCGTCATCACGGCTCTCTCCTCGGCCTAGATGCCATAGGCGGTGCGCACCAGGCTCAGCGGATGCGCGAGCCGGGCCGCGGGTAGCGCGTTGTTCTGCATGCCCTGGGCGATGTGGTGGCCGGCGAGCTGGCAGTCCGAGCTGATCCAGTCCGGCGCGTCCTTGCCCATGGCCTTGAAGACCGGCTTGCCGATCTTCATCGCGATCGGGTGAGTCGGCGTCTTCACGCCATAGGTGCCGGCATGGCCCGAGCAGCGCTCGACGGTGTTGAGCTTCACGCTCACCGTCTGGCCGACCAGCTTGAGCAGCTCCTCGGTCTTCTTGCCGATGTTCTGCACCCGGCCATGGCAGGGGATGTGGTAGCTGACCTTGCCGAGGTCATTCTTGAAGTCCGTCTTCAGCAACCCGTCCTTGTGGCGCGCGACGAAGTACTCGAAGGGATCGAACATCGCCGACTTGACCGCCTGCGTGTCGGCGCAGCCGGGGAAGAGCAGCGGCAGCTCCTGCTTGAACATCAGCGTGCAGCTCGGGATCGCGCTGAGGATCGCATAGCCCTCCTTCGCATACCGCGCCAGCACCGGGATGTTCGCGTCCTTGTGCCGCTCGACCGACTCGAGGTCGCCGAGCTCGAGCTTGGGCATGCCGCAGCACTGCTCCTTCTCGACGATCACATAGGGGATGTCGTTGTGCTCGAGCAGCTTCAGCAGGTCGTGGCCGATGCCGGGCTCGTTGTAGTTGACATAGCAGGTCGAGAAGATCGCGACCTTGCCGGGCGTGCGCGCGCCGTTCATCACCACCGTCGCCTCGCCCTGCTTCCTCGCACTCCAGCGGAAGCGGCGGCTCGCGAGCTCGGGCAGCCAGGCCTGCGGGTGCACGCCGAGCCCGCGGTCCATCAGCTTGCGCACCGGCTTGGTCTTGTTCAGCGCATTGGCGACCTGCACGACGACGGGGATGCCGGCGAACTGGCCGTGCAGGTCGGTCGAGGCCAGGAAGCGCTCCCCGGCGCCGACCCCACCCTGCTTGAACTTGATCGCCTTGGCGCGCAGCATCGTGTGCGGGAAGTCCAGGTTCCAGGCGTGCGGCGGCACGTAGGGACACTTGGTCATGTAGCACAGGTCGCACAGATAGCACTGGTCGACCACCTTCGCGTAGTCCGCCTTGGCAACGCCGTGGACCTCGCCGTCCGCGGTCGCGTCGACCAGGTCGAAGAGCGTCGGAAAGGCCTGGCACAGGCTGACGCAGCGCCGGCAGCCGTGGCAGATGTCGAAGATGCGCTCGAGCTCCTGCTCGCAGGCGGCTGCGTCGTAATAGGAGGGGTTCTTCCAGTCGATCGGGTGACGGGTCGGCGCCTCGAGATTGCCTTCGCGATTGCTCATGGTCGATCGCCTCCGTGCCTCTCCATCGGATCCTGCCCGGGACGAGCGGCGCGCCGCCTCCCGTCAACGCACGGCGCCGCCTCGGCGAGCGGTACGCCCGCACCCGTCCGCGCCGGACACTGCACGCGGGGCCCCGTGGCCGGGGCCCCGCCCGCCGCCACACGACTCAGTCGACGAGCGCGTCGAGCGCCTTCTGGTAGCGGTTCGCGTGCGAGCGCTCGGCCTTGGCCAGCGTCTCGAACCAGTCCGCGACCTCGTCGAAGCCCTCTTCGCGGGCGGTCTTGGCCATGCCCGGGTACATGTCGGTGTACTCGTGCGTCTCGCCGGCCACCGCGGCCTTAAGGTTGTCGCGCGTCGCGCCGATCGGCAGACCGGTGGCCGGGTCGCCCGAGCCATGCTCGAGGAACTCGAGGTGGCCGTGCGCGTGGCCAGTCTCGCCTTCGGCGGTCGAGCGGAACAGCGCCGCGACGTCGTTCTGGCCCTCGATGTCGGCCTTGTTCGCGAAGTACAGGTAGCGACGGTTCGCCTGCGACTCGCCGGCGAAGGCGTCCTTCAGGTTCTGCTCGGTCTTGGATCCCTTGAGCTGCATGTCGATCTCCTTGCGGTGCGGAAAGCCAGCCAACCCACCGGATCAGACCGGTGCAGCATGCACGGTAGGAAGATCGGCGGGAGCCGTCAAATAGCTAGCGTCGATGCAGGGCATTGCCAGGGTGAACCCTAGGCGCGCTGACTACACTGATCCGACCGCAGGAGAGCGCCGCCATGACGAACGCCCCGACCCTCGCACCGGTTCCGATCCACGGCCTGCACCATGTCGCCTGGCGCTGCCGCGACGCCGAGGAGACCCGCCATTTCTACGAGGATCTGCTCGGACTGCCGCTGTTCCACCTGATCCAGAACGATCGCGTGCCGAGCACCGGGGAGCACTGCCCCTACACGCACATCTTCTTTCGCCTCGGTGATGGCAGCTTCGTCGCCTTCTTCGACCTCGGTGACGACCGCGCGTCGCTGCCCTCGCCGAACACCCCGGCCTGGGTCCAGCACCTGGCGCTGCGGGTGGCCAGCGTGGCCGAACTCGAGGCCGTGCAGGCGCGGCTCGAGGCCGCCGGCGTCACGGTGCTGGGGGTGACCGATCACCACATCTTCAAGAGCATCTACTTCTTCGACCCGAACGGCATCCGCCTGGAACTGTGCGTGCAGATTGCCGGCGAAGCCGAGATGCGCGAGGCCTCGACGAGCGCCCATGCCCGGCTGGCCGAATGGGACGCGCGCAAGCGCCAGTGGCGCGCCGAGCGCGCCGCCGGACGCGGCGGCGACCGGTCCGAGGGCGACGAGGGCGCGCGCTGAGGCCTGCCGCACCGCGCCCCCGCGCGGCCGGCGTCATCGCGCCCGCCGAGGGCGCGCGTCTCGCGAGGCTCCGGTCGCGGCCACGCAACGCGTTGCCCCGTCAATTTTCGCGATACAAAATACGCCTGCACTCAGCGACAATCACCGCCATGAAACGTTCCGATGCCCAGACGCCGACGATCCAGGTGCTGGAGAGGATGTTCTCGCTGATCGACGTCCTCGCGGCGCAGCCGGACCCGGTGTCGCTCAAGCACATCAGCGCACAGACCGGGCTGCATCCATCGACGGCCCACCGCATCCTCAACGACCTCGCGATCGGCCGCTATGTCGACCGCCCCGAGGCCGGCAGCTACCGGCTCGGCATGCGCCTGCTCGAACTCGGCAACCTGGTCAAGGCGCGGCTCGACGTGCGCGAGGCCGCGATCGGCCCGATGCGCGAACTGCACAAGCTGATCCACCAGCCGGTGAACCTGTCGGTGCGCCAGGGCGACGAGATCGTCTACATCGAACGCACCTACAGCGAACGCTCGGGCATGCAGGTCGTCCGGGCGGTCGGCGGCCGCGCCCCGCTGCACCTGACCTCGGTGGGCAAGCTCTTCCTCGCCCACGACGACGCCCAGCGCGTGCGCGCCTACGCCGCGCGCACCGGCCTGCCCAGCCACACCCGCAACAGCCTGGCCGATCTCGGCGCGCTGGAGCGTGAACTGGCGCAGGTTCAGCAGTCGGGCATCGCGCGCGACGACGAGGAGCTGGAGCTGGGCGTACGCTGCATGGCCGCGGGCATCCACGACGACCAGGGCAACCTGGTCGCGGGGCTGTCGATTTCGGCGCCGGCCGACCGGCTCGAGGACAGCTGGCTCGAACGCCTGCAGGCCACCGCGGCACAGATCTCGGCCGCGCTCGGCTATCGCGCTGCGGCGCGCTGAATCAGGCCGCGTCGGCGGCCAGCGACTCCAGCGGCCAGCGCGGCTGCACGTCGAAGTGCAGCGCGCGGCTCGGGCGCGCGAGCCCGGCCTGCAGCCGCATCGCCGCGGCCAGCGCGATCATCGCGCCGTTGTCGGTGCACAGCGCCAGCTCCGGGTAGTGCACGCGCGCGCCGCGGCGCGCGCAGGCAGCATCGAGCTGCTCGCGCAGCCGGCGGTTCGCGCCGACGCCACCGGCCACGACCAGGCGCTCCAGGCCGCTGGCCTTCAGCGCGGCCAGCGACTTCTTCACCAGCACCTCGACGATCGCCGCCTGCGTGGCCGCGGCCAGGTCGGCGCGCGGCTGCTCGCAGACCGCTGCGTCGCCCCACTTCATCACCTGCGTGCGCACCGCGGTCTTGAGCCCGGCGAAGGAGAAGTCGAGGTCGCCGCTGTGCAGCAGCGGGCGCGGCAGCGCATAAGCCTGCGGATCGCCGAACTCGGCCAGCCGCGCCAGCGCCGGCCCGCCGGGGTAGCCCAGGCCGAGCAGCTTGGCCGACTTGTCGAAGGCCTCGCCGGCGGCGTCGTCGATGGTCTCGCCGAGCAGCTGGTAGCGGCCGACGCCGTCGACGCGCATCAGCTGGGTGTGGCCCCCCGAGACCAGCAGCGCGACGAACGGGAACTCCGGCGGATCGGCCGACAGGAAGGGCGACAGCAGATGCCCTTCGAGATGGTGCACGCCGAGCAGCGGCCGCTCGAGCGCCGCAGCCAGCGCGGCCGCGACCGCGCTGCCGACCAGCAGCGCGCCGGCCAGTCCCGGCCCGCGCGTGTAGGCGACGACGTCGATGTCGGCGAGCGCGCGGCCCGCCTCGGCAAGCACGCTGCGCGCGAGCGGCAGCACGCGGCGGATGTGATCGCGCGAGGCGAGCTCCGGCACGACACCGCCGTAGGCCTCGTGCATCGCGACCTGGCTGTGCAGCGCCTGCGCCAGCAGCCGCGGCGGTACACCGTCCGACGTGGCCACCAGGGCCACGCCGGTTTCATCGCAGGAGGACTCGAAGCTCAGGACCAGCATGGCCGGCAGTGTAGTGAGGCGCCCGCACCGCCCGCCCGCAGCACGCCGCACCGGCTCTTGCAACTCGTCACACATAGGCTGTGGCGGATATCACGAATCCCCGGGGGCCGCCGCTTCCCGCTGTCACCGGCCCTCGTTAGCCTAGCGACGAGTGGGCGGCACATCCGCTTCACGCGAGCCTCGGGACCATGAAGTACTACAAGCTGCAAGCCTGGCCAGACCTTCCGGTTGCCTTCCACCGCACCGCGTACCGCCGCATGCTGCACCGCATGTCGCAGCGCTACGCCTCGGTCCCGCAGCTGATGCACGAAAGCGGGCTGGCGCGCCTGGCGGTGGTCCAGTTCCTGGACCTGCTGTCGCAGCGCCAGCTGCTGTCGGCGCGCGAGGACGGCGTGCCGGACTCGCGCTTCGGCCAGTTCAAGCCGGTGCAGTGGTTCCGCCGCACCTTCTACGCCGAGGACCCGGCCTGAGGCCGCGCCCCTCTCACCTCGCAGCCAAGCCCGCCACGCGCGGGCTTTTTGCTGGGCGCTTGGCGCGTTCCTTGCACGGCAGAGTCCATGCACCGACCGCGCCCCCTGCGCATCGTCATCGTCGCCCCGCCGACCCTGAATCCCGATCCGGCTGACGAGGCCGCCTCGATCGAGGCGGAGCGCTCGCGCAGCCTGCGCATCGGGCTGCTGGCGACCGGCCATGACATCGTCGCGGTGCTGCCGGTTGACCCCTACCTGCCCGAGCGCATCGCCCAGTTGCAGCCCGAGATGATCATCGTCGATGCCCAAAGCGGTGCACGTGACACGCTCGAGCATGTCGTGATGTCCACCCGCGACGAGCGCCGCCCGATCGTGCTCTTCACCGACGACGCCGATACCAGCCATGTCGGCGACGCGATCGCCGCCGGCGTGACCGCCTACGTGGTCGCCGGTTTGGCGCACGAGCGCATCAAACCGGTGCTCGAGGTGGCGATGGCGCGCTTCCGGCACGAGGAAACGCTGCGCCGGCAGCTCGCGGACGCCCGCACGCAGCTGTCCGAGCGCAAGCTGATCGACCGCGCCAAGGGTCTGCTGATGACGCGCCAGGCCATCAGCGAGGAAGAGGCCTACGCGCGGCTGCGCAAGACGGCGATGGACCGCGGCCTGCGCGTCGCCGAGGTGGCGCAGCGGCTGATCGACGTTGCCGACGTACTCGGCTAGTCCCCGCGCCGGCCACCGCTGGCACGGCGGTTGCTAAGTCTCCCGCAAGGATCAACGGCGATCCCTCTAACGGCGCAGGCACGAGGCCTGCGCCCTGTCAGACGACGGCGTCTGCACCCCGCGCGGCTCGAGCTGCGTGGCTGGTGCCGACGCCGTTTTGTTTTTGATCCGCCACTGGAGAACGAATGCCATGCCGCAAGAATCGATCAAGAGCCCCCTGCTGGGCCGTCGTGCCGTGTTGAAGGCCGCCGCCGCGGCCACCGCCTCGGGCGCCGTGCCGGGGCTGCAGGCGGCCGTGTGGGCGGCCGGCTCCGACAAGCCCGAGAAGGAAGAGGTCCGCATCGGCTTCATCCCGCTGACCGACTGCGCCTCGGTCGTGATGGCCTCGGTGCTGGGCATCGACAAGAAGTACGGCATCAAGATCATCCCGACCAAGGAAGCCTCCTGGGCCGGCGTGCGCGACAAGCTGGTCAACGGCGAGCTCGACATGGCGCACGTGCTGTGGGGCCTGATCTACGGCGTGCACCTGGGCACCGGCGGTCCGAAGAAGGACATGGCCGTGCTGATGAACCTGAACCACAACGGCCAGGCCATCACGCTGTCGAAGAAGCTCGCCGACAAGGGCGCGGTCGACGGCCCCTCGCTGGCCAAGCTGATGGCCACCGACAAGCGCGAGTACACCTTCGCGCAGACCTTCCCGACCGGCACCCACGCGATGTGGCTGTACTACTGGCTGGCGACCTACGGCATCCACCCGATGAAGGACGCCAAGGTCATCACGGTGCCGCCGCCGCAGATGGTCGCGAACATGCGCGTCGGCAACATGGACGGCTATTGCGTCGGCGAGCCCTGGGGCCACCGTGCGATCGCCGACGGCATCGGCATCACCGGCGTGACGACCCAGGACATCTGGACCAACCACCCGGAGAAGGCGCTGGGCACGACGGCCGAGTTCGTCCAGAAGTACCCGAACACGGCGCGCGCCGTGGTGGCCGCCATCCTCGAGGCCAGCAAGTGGATCGATGCCGGTCTGCAGAACAAACTGAAGATGGCCGAGACCGTGGCCGAGAAGTCCTACGTCAACACCTCGGTGGACGTGATCAACCAGCGCATCCTGGGCCGCTACCAGAACGGCCTGGGCAAGACCTGGGACGACCCGAACCACATGAAGTTCTACAACGACGGCCTCGTCAACTTCCCCTACCTCAGCGACGGCATGTGGTTCCTGCCCCAGCGCTTGTGCTGGGGCCTGCTGAAGGAGCACCCGGACTACCTGGGCGTGGCGTCGAAGATCAACCAGATCGCGCTCTACAAGGAGGCCGCCACGGCCGCCAAGGTGAACGTGCCCAAGGACCCGATGCGCGTCAGCAAGCTGGTCGACGGCGTGATCTGGGACGGCAAGAACCCGGCGGCCTATGCCGACGGCTTCAAGGTCAAGGTCAAGGTCTGAACAGGAGCCCGCGATGGTCAGTGCCGTGTTCCACAACCCCTCGGCCGGCGCCTCGCGCGCCGAGCCGGCCCGCCCGGCGGCCAAGCCGGTGACGCCCGCCACCCCCGCGGTGGCGAAGGCGCCGAAGCCGCCGCGCCAGCCCTTCGACTGGGCGGCGCTCGGCTGGCGGGTGCTGCCGCCGGTCGTCGGCACCGCACTGCTGGTGCTGGTGTGGGGGCTGCTCACCGCCAAGGGCGACAGCGCCTTCCCGACGCCGCTGGCGGTCTGGGATGCCGCCTACGCCCTGTTCAGCGACCCGTTCTACAGCAATGGCCCGAACGACCAGGGCATCGGCTGGAACATCCTGTTCTCGCTCGAGCGGGTGGCGATGGGCTTCGGGCTCGCGGCGCTGGTCGGCATCCCGGCCGGCTTCGTCATCGGGCGCTTCGCGGTGATGAGCCACATGGCCTCGCCGCTGATCAGCCTGCTGCGCCCGGTGTCGCCGCTGGCCTGGCTGCCGATCGGCCTGCTGGTCTTCAAGGCGGCCAACCCGGCGGCGATCTGGACGATCTTCATCTGCTCGATCTGGCCGATGATCCTCAACACCGCCCAGGGCGTGCAGCGCGTGCCGCAGGACTACCTGAACGTCGCGCGCGTGCTCAACCTGAGCGAGTGGAAGATCATCACCCGCATCCTCTTCCCCGCGGTGCTGCCCTACATGCTGACCGGCGTGCGCCTGTCGGTGGGCACGGCCTGGCTGGTGATCGTCGCCGCCGAGATGCTGACCGGCGGCGTGGGCATCGGCTTCTGGGTCTGGGACGAGTGGAACAACCTGAACGTGGCCCACATCCTGATCGCGATCTTCGTGATCGGCATCGTCGGATTGCTGCTCGAACAACTGCTGATGCTGGTGGCCAAGCGCTTCAGCTACGACCATTGAAACGGAGACCCGCATGGCTGCATTCATCGAAGTCCAGAGCGCCGAGATGGTGTTCACGACGCACAAGGGCCGCTTCCACGCGCTGCGCGAGATCGACCTGAAGATCGAGCGCGGCGAGTTCGTCACGCTGATCGGCCACTCGGGCTGCGGCAAGTCGACGCTGCTGAACCTGATCGCCGGCCTGCTGCTGCCCAGCAGCGGCGCGCTGCTGTGCGACAACCGCGAGATCGCGGCCCCCGGGCCGGAGCGCGCGGTGGTGTTCCAGAACCATTCGCTGCTGCCCTGGCTGAGCTGCTACGAGAACGTGTACCTCGCGGTCGAGCGCGTCTTCGGCGGCAGCGAGAGCAAGGCCCAGCTGAAGGCGCGCACCGAGGCGGCGCTGGAGCTCGTCGGCATGGGCCACGCGCTGGCCAAGCGGCCGCACGAGATCTCCGGCGGCATGAAGCAGCGCGTCGGCATCGCCCGCGCGCTGGCGATGGAGCCCAAGGTGCTGCTGATGGACGAGCCCTTCGGCGCCCTGGATGCCCTCACCCGCGCGCACCTGCAGGACGAGCTGCTGAAGATCGTCGCGCGCACCAAGAGCACGGTGGTCATGGTGACCCACGACGTCGACGAGGCGGTGCTGCTGTCCGACCGCATCGTGATGATGACCAACGGGCCGGCGGCCACGATCGGCGAGGTGCTGACGGTGCCGCTGGCACGCCCGCGCAACCGCGTCGAGCTGGCCGAGGACGCGGGCTACATGCACTGCCGCCGCGCGGTGCTGGACTTCCTCTACACCCGGCACGGCCACGTCGAACGCGAAGCCGCCTGAGCGCAGGGAACCGGCGCGGGGAAATCGACTCCATCGTGCCGGTGCCGCCTTCCGGGCGGCACTGTTGCCTCCTCAACAGGGCCCCTGCCCTTTTGCATCGCCCGGCCTCAGTGCCGGGCGATCTTTTATGCGCCGCGCACCATCGTGGGGCTGGGATCCGGGCCCGCCCGTCCCCACAGGGCGAGGCCGACCAGCACCATCGGCACGCACAGCCACTGGCCCATGCTCAGGCCCAGCGAAAGCAGGCCGAGGAAGCCATCGGGCTCGCGGAAGTACTCGGCCACGAAACGGAACACGCCGTAGCCGATCAGGAAGGCGCCCGACACCCGGCCGGTCGCGCGCGGCTTGCGGGCGTAGAGCCACAGCAGCACGAACAGCAGCAGCCCCTCGAGCGCGAACTGGTACAGCGGCGAGGGATGCCTCGGCAGGTCGCCGCCCGACTGCGGGAACACCATCGCCCAGGGCAGCGAGGGATCGGCCGCACGGCCCCACAGCTCGCCGTTGATGAAGTTGCCGATGCGTCCGCTCGCGAGCCCGGTCGGCACGCAGGGCGCGATCAGGTCCGTGACCTCGAGCCAGCGCCGGCCGCGGCTGCGCGCGTAGGCCGCCATCGCGACGATCACGCCCAGCAGCCCGCCGTGGAAGGCCATGCCGCCCTTCCAGACCGCGAACACCTCCAGAGGGTGCTCGGCGTAGTAGCCCGGCTTGTAGAACAGCACATAGCCCAGCCGCCCGCCGATGATCACCCCCAGCACGCCCCAGAACAGCAGGTCCTCGACGTCGCGCTTCGTCCAGCCGGCCTCGACGAAGGGCGAGCGCGCGGCGCGCAGGCTCGCGAGCCACAGGAAGAGCCCGAAGGCGACGAGGTAGGTCAGCCCGTACCAGTGGATCGCGACCGGGCCGAGCTGGAGGGCAACGGGGTCGAACTGCGGGTGGATCAGCATGGGGCAGGACGATAACGCAGCCTCCGCGGCGAGCCGCGCCTTGCGGGAGAATGCCGGATTCGCCAGCGAGGATCCCGACATGAGCTTCAACCGCCGCTCCAAGAACATCACCGAAGGCGTGGCCCGCGCCCCGAATCGCTCGATGTACTACGCGATGGGCTACGAGCAGGCCGACTTCGCCAAGCCGATGATCGGCGTGGCCAACGGCCACTCGACCATCACCCCCTGCAACTCCGGCCTGCAGCGCCTGGCCGACGCCGCCGTCGAGGGCCTGAAGGCGGCCGGCGCCAACCCGCAGATCTTCGGCACGCCCACGATCAGCGACGGCATGGCGATGGGCACCGAGGGCATGAAGTACAGCCTGGTGTCGCGCGAGGTCATCGCCGACTGCGTCGAGACCTGCGTCGGCGGCCAGTGGATGGACGGCGTGCTCGTCATCGGCGGCTGCGACAAGAACATGCCCGGCGGCATGATGGGCATGCTGCGCGCCAACGTGCCGGCGATCTATGTCTACGGCGGCACCATCCTGCCGGGCCGCTGGAAGGGCCAGGACCTGAACATCGTCAGCGTCTTCGAGGCCGTCGGCCAGTTCTCCGCCGGCAAGATGAGCGAGGAGGACTTCTGCGGCATCGAGCGCCACGCGATCCCCGGCAGCGGCTCCTGCGGCGGCATGTACACCGCCAACACGATGAGCTCGGCCTTCGAAGCGCTGGGGATGAGCCTGCCCTACTCGAGCACCGAGGCCAACGTCCATGACGAGAAGGTCGCGAGCACCCAGCGCGCCGCGGCGGCACTGGTCGAGGCGGTCAAGCGCGACCTGAAGCCGCGCGACATCGTCACGCGCGAGAGCATCGAGAACGCGGTCGCGGTGATCATGGCCACCGGTGGCTCGACCAATGCGGTCCTGCACTTCCTGGCCATCGCGCACGCCGCCGGCGTCGAATGGCGCATCGACGACTTCGAGCGCGTGCGCAAGAAGATCCCGGTGCTGTGTGACCTGAAGCCCTCGGGCAAGTACCTCGCGGTCGACCTGCACCGCGCCGGCGGCATCCCGGCCGTCATGAAGGTGCTGCTCGATGCCGGCCTGCTGCACGGCGATTGCCTGACGATCACCGGCAAGACCGTGGCGGAGAACCTTGCCGACGTGCCGCCGCTGCGCGCCGACCAAGACGTGATCCGCCCGATCTCGAAGCCGATGTACGCCGAGGGCCACCTGGCGATCCTGAAGGGCAATCTGTCGCCCGAGGGCGCGGTCGCCAAGATCACCGGCCTGAAGAACCCGGCCATCACCGGCCCGGCGCGCGTGTTCGACG
>CAYOXW010000076.1:0-11908 GCA_964408005.1 uncultured Methylibium sp. | reverse complement strand
CTTGTGGCCCTCGGCGACGTCGACGGTGAGCCGCCAGTCGTGCTCGCGGATCGTCAGCGCGGTCGCGCCCTCGCCGCGCAGCCAGCCGGTGGCGGGCTCCAGGCCCTCGAGGCCGCGCACGCTGGCGTCCGAGCGCTCGTACAGCCGCGTGCAGCCGGTCGCGGCCAGCAGCGCGTCGGCGATCGCCGGCTTCCAGCGTTCGACGCCGGCGGCCAGGAACTGCGCGCTCAGCGTGTCGCCGTAGCGGTCGACGATCAGCCCCGGCAGCCCGTCGGCCTCGCCATGCACCAGCCGGCAGGCGTCGCTCGGGATCGCCAGGCGCGCGCGCAGCGCGACCGCGCGCTCGATGCGGCGCGCGAACAGCGCCGCATCGATGCGCTCGGTCTGCTCGAAGCTCCAGGCCCGCACGCGGATCGCCGAGGCCGGGCTGTAGGCACCCCAGGCCAGGAAGCTGCCGTCGGCGGCGTCGACGCGCACCGTCTCGCCGGCGTCGGCCGCGCCCTTGGCGATGCTGCCCTCGAAGACCCAGGGGTGGCGGCGCTGCAGCGAGCGCTCCTTGCCGGCGCGCAGACGGATCGATTTCATGGCCGCGATTGTCGTCGCGGCACACCCTCAGGACTTCTTGCGCGCCCGCGGGTGCGCCGCGTCGTAGGCCTTGGCCAGATGCTGGAAGTCCAGCCGCGTGTAGACCTGCGTCGTCGTGATGTTCGCGTGGCCCAGCAGCTCCTGCACCGCGCGCAGGTCGCCACTGGACTGCAGCAGGTGCGAGGCATAGCTGTGGCGCAGCATGTGCGGGTGCACCGAGGTCGGCAGGCCGGCGGCGACGCCGCGCGCGCGCAGCCGCGTGCGCACCTGCGAGTCGGTCAGGCGCGTGCCGGTGCGCGTGACGAACAGCGCCGGCTCGCCAGGCCGGGCGATGCCACCGCGCTGCGCCAGCCAGTCGGCCAGCGCCACCAGCGCCGCGCCGCCGACCGGCACGCTGCGGCGCTTGCTGCCCTTGCCGAGCACATGGGCCTCGCCGGCGTCCCGGTCGATCCAGCCGCGCGCGTCGCCGGCCGGGCTCAGGTCCAGGCCCACCAGTTCGGCGACGCGCAGGCCGCAGCCGTAGAGCAGCTCGACGATGCAGCGGTCGCGCGCCTCCAGCCGCGGGTCGGCGTCGGCGTCACGGTGCTCGGCCAGCGCCACCGCCTGGTCGACCGGCAGCGCCTTGGGCAGCGGCTTCGGCGCCTTCGGCGCGCGCAGGCCCTCGACCGGGTTCTGCGCCACCAGACCCTCGCGGCCCAGCCAGCGGTACAGCCCGCGCCAGGCCGACAGCGCGATCGCGATGCTGCTCGACGCCAGGCCCTGGCCGTGCAGCGCCGCCATCCAGCGGCGCACGTGATGCGGCTGCACGGTGCGCAGCGGCACGCCGGCGTCGGCCGCGTAGCGCTGCAGCCGCGCGAAGGCCTCGCCGTAGTTGGCCAGCGTGCGCGCGGCGAGTCGGCGCTCGACGCGCAGATGGGTCAGGTGGCGCTCGAGGTCGGGATCGAACGCCGTGTCCATCAGACCACCGGCAGCAGGCGGTGCAGGCCGGCGCTGGCGATCTCGCCGATGCGCGTCAGGAACTCGGTGCCCATGTCGGCGCTGTAGCGCGTCGGGTCGGGCGAGCCGAGCACCAGCATGCCGAAGGCCGGCGTCGCGCTGCCGTGGCGCAGCGGGATCAGCGCCAGCGACACCACCGCCGCCGGGTCGGCGAACCAGCCCGCGGCCTCGAAGCCCGAGTTCACGCCGCAGTAGGGCAGCGTCAGGCTGGACGCGAAGCTCTTCAGGTCGTCGCTCACGGCTTGAGCGAAGGGCAGCACGCGGAAGGCGTCGGCCGCGCCCCAGACGCGGATGCCGGCCTGCGGGATCAGGAACTGCTGCTGCAGCTCGGCGACCAGCACGCCGGGCAGCTCGCCGGCGTTGGTGGTCAGCATGATCGAGCGTGTCCAGCGGTGCAGCTTGTCGGCGATCGCGACGTTCTCCTGCCCGTGGCGCAGCATCTCCATCAGCCGCAGCTCGAGGCCGCGGTTCTTCTCGCGCAGCATCTCCATCTGCCGCTCCTGCAGCGACACCGCGCGCTGGCCGTGCGGGCTGGTCAGCTGCACGCTGGCCAGCACCTCGGCGTGGCGCTCGAAGAAGCCGGGCGTGTGCAGCAGGTAGTTGGCGATGTCGTCTTCGGTGATGCCCTGGGTGCTCATGTCGTTGTCAGTCTGGTAATTCGATTTCGCCGTCGAAGACGCGCTCCGCGGGGCCGCTCATCAGCACCGGCGCATCCGGCGTGCCGGCCCAGCGGATGTGCAGCACGCCGCCGCGCGTGTCGACGCGCACCGCGCGGTCGGCGTCGAGCGCGCCGCTGCGGATGCCGGCGACCACCGCCGCGCAGGCGCCGGTGCCGCAGGCCAGCGTCTCGCCGGCGCCGCGCTCGTAGACGCGCAGGCGGATGTGATCGCGCGCCAGCACCGCCATGAAGCCGGCGTTGACGCGCTGCGGGAAGCGCGCGTGGCGCTCGAGCGCCGGTCCGAGCTCGGCGACCCAGTCGCGCGCGCCGTCGCCGAACTGCGCCAGGTCCACGACCGCATGCGGGTTGCCCATCGACACCACCGCGAGCTCGACCGGCCGGCCGGCCACGTCGATCGTCCACAGCGGTGCGCCCTTCACCTCGCGCGGCGTCAGGCCGGAGGCATCGAACGGCACTTGCGCCGCCTCCAGCCTGGGCGCCCCCATGTCGACCTCGACACGGCCCTCGCCGAGCCAGCGCGGCTCGATCACGCCCGAGGCGGTGCGCACGCGGATCACGGCCTTGTCGGTCAGCCCGGCCTCGCGCACGAAGCGCACGAAGCAGCGCGCGCCGTTGCCGCATTGCTCGACCTCGCCGCCGTCGGCGTTGACGATGCGGTAGCGGAAGTCCACGCCCGGCTCCGCCGAGGGCTCGACGATCAGGATCTGGTCGGCGCCGACGCCGAAACGGCGGTCGGCCAGCCGGCGGTACTGCGCGGCGCTCAGCGCCAGCGGCGCGCGGGTCGCGTCGAGCACGACGAAGTCGTTGCCCGCGCCCTGCATTTTGGTGAAGCGCAGCCTCATGGCCGCGATTATCGGCGCGCGGCCGCGACCTCAGCCCGGCAGGGCCGCGTGCTGAGGCAACGATCCGACGCGCTGCGCGTCGCCCAGCAGCCGCGCCAGGATCTGCGGCACCTCGAACACCGCTTGGTTGTCGATGCGCGCCAGCGCCGCGCGGTGGCGCTCCAGCCCGCCGACGAGCGCGGCGACCGCCGGCCGCACCTGCTGGAAGCTCTTCAGCACCAGGCCCAGGTCCTGCTCGCGCACCCACTGCGCGTTGTAGCGCTCCTGCGGCATCGTCCAGGCGTTGCGCACCACGATCACCGGCAGGCCCTGCTGCACCGCCTCGCTGACGCTGCCCGGCCCCGGCTTGCCGATGAAGAAGTCGGCCAGCTGCATGTAATGCGGGATGTCGCTCGTGAAGCCGAGCACGAGCCGCGGCGCCGTGGCCGGCAGCGCGCGCAGCTTCGCGGCGAGTTGGTCGTTGTGGCCGCAGACCAGCACCAGCTGCGTGTCGTGCAGCGCCTGCGCGATGTCCAGCATCGCCTTCGAGCCCTGGCCGCCGAACATCACCAGCCCGGTCGGGCGCTGCGGGTCCAGGCCGAGCCGGCGGCGCTCGGCCGCGCGGTCCCCGTCCGTGAGGCGCGGCGCGTAGAACGCCGGCCTCAGGATCATCCCCGAGCTGGCATGGATGTGCGACGCCGGCAACCCCGCCGCACGCGCCTGCGCCACCGCCCGCGACGTGCCGCAGACGACATGCTGGCCGACGCCGGGCTCGATCCAGAAGCTGGGCGGGTGGTCGGCCAGGTCGGTCAGCACCGTCACGAAGGGCACGCCGGGCAGCGCCTCGGCGAGCGCCTGGCCCATCGCGCGGTTGAAGTTGGGCACCAGCGAGACGACGAGATCCGGCTCGCTCGCGGCCCAGTGCTGGCGCAGCCGCCGCAGCAGCGTCGGGTGGGCGACGCGGATCGCCGCCTGCAGCAGCTTGAGCTCCTGCGCCAGCCCCAGCGTCCAGCCGCGCGCGAGGCGCTGGTTGTAGACCGCCTCCGGCGCGAAACCGGTCAGGCGGCGGAAGCGGTCGCCCGGGTCGAGCCGCTCGAACAGATTGACCAGCCGCACCGTCCACGGCCAGCCGAGCCGCTCGATCGACGCCTGCAGCGCCAGCGCCGACGCGCGGTGCCCGCCGCCGGCGTTGAAGTAGACGAGGTCGATGGTGGCCGGCCCAGGCAGGTGCATGGGCGCACTGTGCGTCGCGGCTGTGACCGGGGCGTGACGCTGTCGCGATCGGGGCGCAAAGCGCTCGGCGCCGGACGAGGTGGTCTGGAGCTAAGGAAGGTCCAGCGCGTCTTGCATTAGGGGCCGAAGCAAGACAGTGCTGCATCGATGCCCGATGTAGTTGAGCCTCAAGGGTCAGGGCTCGTTTTGACGCGCTGCGATTTGGAGGCGTTCACTTGTGCACCCGCCCTCGCCATAGGCGCAAGAACATGCCGACAGCGACGATGCCGAGAACTGCGGCCAAGACGAACTGGCCCAACAACGCAGCGATAGCTGAACTGCTGACCAGCCCAACGCGAACCAGGGCTTCAAGCGCATAACCGGCTCCTTCGAGAGCCGTAGCGAACGACAGCTTCTGCTTCGACATGAATGATGGGTTAGAACGCGCGTTCACTTTCGCTGCCCTTGATTGTCTGGCCACGCAAGCTCGCGGATCGCGACCACAGAAGAAAGAAGTTGACCGTGATACTTCCTAACGATCTCCTCTTGTGCTTGAAGAGCGAGGAGCTCGATTCGCTGAGCCTGTGTCTCAGCCGCGGGCCGCAGAGGAGCCATGATCTCCAGGATTCTTGCTCTGTTGTTGGCTTTGAGAGAGATCGCATCAGGGTTGGCGGCGACAATCGAAGGCTGGCGGTCGTACTCAGCGATGGCCTCGATGCGCGCCGCATCAAGACTGCTTGCAACTCGCTCCACTTCCACACGGAGTGCCTTCCTGTCGGAGTCGCGCAACTCATTGAGAGCGCGCGATTTCTCGAAGACCTCGATCAAGCAGGTGCGTACAGGAATACCAAGCAAACGGTCTTCTGTACCAGGCCGAATGCCTCGCTTGCCAGCTGAACGCGCGATGGCCTCCTGCGCGCCGCGAATACCCGAGCAGTCTCCGCTGGCAAAAAAGGTGAACTCGCGAACAGAGAGCGACCGTACGGACATATAGATTCGCTCGAGTGTGTATTGGGTCTGGAGGAGCTCAACTTCCTTGCGTGCGATCGCCTCGTCCAGAAGCGCCTTCTGATACAGAGGAATGACTGTGAAGTACAAGCCACCGACGGTAAGGAGCAATAGCCCGAACTGAGAGATGTGGCTTGCGCGAAGGAGCCAGATGTCAAGACGGCTGCGGGAATGGGGCGCTGTGCTGTCGCCGGGCGGCTGGGTCCGCTTCCGCTTCGAAGGGATGATGCGACGCATGCGCGTTCTAACTTGGATTTAGACGACAGGGACGCTAGGCAGGAGTGATGCATAAGTCAACCCCGTGCGAGTCGAGAAAAGCAGATTCGCCCAATGGACGCCCCTCTTCCAGAACCGAATGACAGGTGCCTTATCAGGCCCAATCCTGACAGCACGTGTCGCGCAGTCGGCGGCACGCTCTTACGCTCCACGCCCTAGCCGCTCGCCTCCACCCGCAGTCGCCCGCTCATCGCGCCCAGGGTCCGGTTCAGCAAGCCCGCCGCCGCGTAGATCGCCTCGATCGTCGGCGTCGCCACGCCGGTGATGCGACCCAGCTCGACCACGCTGCCGACCAGCGCCTCGAGCTCGAGCGCGCGGCCGTGCTCGACGTCCTGCAGCATCGAGGTCTTGTGCGCGCCCACCGCCTCGGCGCCGGCGATGCGCTGCTCGAGCGAGACCTTGAACTGCACGCCCAGCTTCTCGCCGACCGCCTGGGCCTCGCGCATCATCTGCGCGGCCAGCGCGCGGCCCTGCGGGTCGCGGCAGATGCCCTCCAGCGTCGCGTGCGTCAGCGCGCTGATCGGGTTGAAGCTCAGGTTGCCCCAGAGCTTGAGCCAGATCTCGCTGCGGATGTCCTTGCTGACGGGGCTCTTGAAGCCGGCGCGGATCAGCGTCTGCGACAGCGCCTCGATGCGCGGCGTGCGCCGCCCGTCGGGCTCGCCAAGAGAGAAACGCTCGCCCTCGATGACCCGCACGACCCCGGGCTCGACCAGCTCGGCAGCCGGGTAGACGACGCCGCCGATCACGCGCTCGGGCTCGATGTGCCGGGCGATCACGCCCCCGGGGTCGACGCTCTCCAGCGGCCGCCCCTCGTAGGGCCCGGCGAGCCGGTGGAAGTACCACCAGGGGACGCCGTTGATCATGCTGACGACCGCGGTGTCGGGGCCGAACAGCGCGCGCAGCCCCGGCAGCAGGTCGGGGAGCTGATGGGCCTTGACGGTCAGCAGCACCGCATCCTGCGGGCCGGCCTCGGCCATGTCCTGCACCGCCGTCACGCCGCGGGCCTGCTGTTCGGTGCCGTCCGCGAGGATCAGGCGCAGGCCGCCGGCGCGGATCGCCGCGAGGTTCTGCTTGCGCGCGACGACGGTCACGTCCTCGCCGGCGAGCGCGAGCTTCGCGCCCAGGTAGCCGCCGATGGCGCCGGCGCCCACGATGGCGATCTTCATGCGCCCTCGCCGGCGCCGCGGAGGGCGGTCGGCATGCCTCAGCCCAGGCCGAGCTTGGCCGCCAGGCCGATGCGCTGCAGCTTGCCGGTGGCGCCCTTCGGGATCTCGTCCATGAAGAGGATCTTCTTCGGCACCTTGTAGTCGGCGGCGCGCTGGCCGACGAAGTCCTGCAGCTCGCGCTCGGTGGCGCGCTGGCCGTCCTTGAGCACCACCACCGCGGCCACCTCCTCGCCGAGCTTGGGGTGCGGCATGCCGAAGCACACGACCTGGGCGACCGCCGGGTGGTCCATCAGGATCTCGTCGACCTCGCGCGGGCTGACCTTCTCGCCGCCGCGGTTGATGATCTCCTTGAGCCGCCCGGTGATGCTGAGGTAGCCCTCGGCGTCCATCACGCCCTGGTCGCCGGTGCGGAACCAGCCCGCGTGGAAGCCCTCGGCATTGGCCTTGGGGTTGTTCTCGTAGCCGGCGGTGACGTTGGCGCCGCGGATCACGATCTCGCCGGTCTCGCCGGCGCCGAGCAGCCGGCCGTCGACCATGATCGCGATCTCCGGGCCGGCGGCCACGCCCACGGTGCCGGGCTTGCGGGCGCGCGGCGGCAGCGGGTTGCTGGCCATCTGGTGGGTCGCCTCGGTCATGCCGTAGGCCTCGATCAGCGGCGCCTTGAAGATGGCCTCGAGCTCCGTGATGACCTGCGGCGGCATCGACGAGGACGAGGAGCGCAGGAAACGCAGCGGATTGCGCGCGATCACCTCGGTATGGCCCCTGGCGCGCTGCACGATGGCCTGGTGCATCGTCGGCACAGCCGTGTACCAGCTGGGCTTCGCTTCATCCATCCAGGCGAAGAACTTCAGCGCGTTGAAGCCCGGCGTGCAGAACACGCTGGAGCCGGCCGAGACCGGCGCCAGCACCCCGGCGATCAGGCCGTGGATGTGGAACAGCGGCATGATGTTCAGCCCGGTGTCGGTCGGCGTGAACGCGAGCGTGGCGCGGATATTGGCCGCCGAAGCGACCAGATTGCCGACCGACAGCGGCACGATCTTGGGCCGCGAGGTCGTGCCCGAGGTGTGCAGCACCATGCCGACGTCGCCGACCTCGCCCCAGCCGCCCCAGGCGGCCGGCGTCGACGCGGCGTCGTCGCGCGCCTGCAGGCGGAACTCGCCGGCCGGCGCGCCCGCGTCGACGATCAGGTCGACGACGCGCACGCCGAGCTTCCTGGCGACCTCGATCGCCGGGCTGGTGCTGGCCTGCTCGACGATCAGCAGCCGGGCGTTCAGGTCCGACAGGTAGAACTCGAACTCGTCGGCGCGGTAGCCCGGGTTCAGCGGCGCGCTGGTCGTGCCCGCGGCGCAGGCCAGGAAGCAGGCCGCCATCTCGGGGCCGTTGGCCAGCACGATCGCGACGCGGTCGTTGCGGCCGGCGCCCAGCGCGTTCAGGCTGGCGAGCGTGCGCCCGACCAGCGCGCGCAGGCCGGCGTGGGTCAGCGCCGGGCGACCGGGCGCGCGGAGCGCCGGCGCCGCGTCGGCGCCGGTGGCGAGCAGTTGCAAGAAGGTGTCGGACATGGCGGCGTCGGGATCGGAGCGTGCCGGCGAACTTATACCTGCAGCCGGCCGGCGATTGCTGCGCGGCCGGTCACAAGACTCCGACGCTTACACTGCCGCGGCCGATGAACCCACCCGTGCTCGACCTGCGTGAACTCGCCGCCGTGCGCGGCGGCCGGCGGCTGTTCGCCGGCGTCAGCGCCGCGGTGGCGGCCGGCGGCCTGCTGCGGGTGCAGGGCGCCAACGGCGCCGGCAAGACGACGCTGCTGCGCATGCTCTGCGGCCTGGTCGCGCCGGCCGCCGGCGAGGTGCGCTGGCGCGGCCAGCCGCTGCGCGCGCTGGGCGAGGACTACCACCGCGAGCTGGTCTACATCGGCCATGCCGCCGCGCTGAAGGACGAGCTGACGCCGCTGGAAAACCTGCAGGCCGCCACCACGCTGGGCGGCGGCACGGTGACGCCGCGCGAGGCGGCCGCGGCGCTGGCGGCCGCCGGGCTCAAGGGCCGCGAGCAGCTGCCCGCCCGCGTGCTGTCGCAGGGCCAGCGCAAGCGCGTCGCGCTGGCGCGGCTGGCGCTGCCGGCGCCGCCCGGGCTGTGGGTGCTCGACGAGCCCTTCAATGCGCTGGACGTCGGCGCGGTCGACTGGCTGCTCGGGCTGATCCGCGCGCGGCTGGCCGCCGGCGGCGTGGTGGTGCTGACCAGCCACCAGAGCGTCGCGCTCGACGACGCGGCGCAGCAGCAGGTGCTCGCGCTGTGACGCCGGCCCCGCTGACCACGGTGCTGGCCGCGGTGCTGCGGCGCGACCTGCGCGTCGCGCTGCGCCGGCGCGCCGACACGCTGGCGGCGCTGTTCTTCTTCGTCATCGTCGCCAGCCTGTTCCCGATCGGGGTCGGCCCGGAGCCGGCGCTGCTGGCACGCCTGGGCGGCGGGGTGGTCTGGGTCGCGGCGCTGCTGGCCTCGATGCTGTCGCTGGCGCGCCTGTTCAACGACGATTTCCACGACGGCACGCTCGAGCAGCTGCTGCTCGCGCCGGTGCCGCTGCCGCTGCTGGTGGGCGCCAAGGTCGCCGCGCACTGGCTGTCTAGCGGCGCGCTGCTGGCGCTGGTCTCGCCGCTGCTGGCGCTGCAGTACGGCCTGTCCGGCGAGGCGACGCTGGCGCTGCTGGCCGGGCTGCTGCTGGGCACGCCGCTCTTGAGCCTGATCGGCGCGATCGGCGCGGCGCTGACGGTCGGCGTGCGCGGCGGCGGCGTGCTGCTGTCGCTGCTGGTGCTGCCGCTGTACGTACCGGTGCTGATCTTCGGCGCCGGCGCGGTCGACGCGGTGCAGGCCGGACTGGCCGTGAGTGGTCACTTCTCCCTGCTCGGTGCGATGCTGGTCGCCGCGCTCTTCCTCGCCCCCTGGGCGGCGGCGGTCGCGCTGCGCATCGCCGTCGAGTAAGGCCCGCCGCCGCCCTGGGACAAGCCGCCGGGGATAATCGCCGGTTGGCGGCCCCCGGACCGCCGGCTGTTCCGATCCCATGCGCCTCGCCGACATCAACTGGTTCCATTACGCCGCGCCGCAGCGCTTCCACCCGCTGGCCGGGCGGCTGGTGCCGTGGTTCATGGCCGCCGCCGTGCTGCTCGGCCTGGCCGGCCTGTACGTCGGCTTCTTCGTCGCGCCGACCGACGCGACCCAGGGCGAGGTCTACCGCGTGATCTTCATCCACGTGCCGGCGGCCTGGATGTCGATGGTGGTCTACCTGGCGATGGCCTTCTGGGCCGCGGTCGGGCTGATCTTCAACGCCCGGCTGGCCTCGATGCTGGCGCTGGCGCTGGCGCCGACCGGCGCGCTGATGACCTTCGTCGCGCTGTGGACCGGCGCGCTGTGGGGCAAGCCGACCTGGGGCACCTGGTGGGTGTGGGACGCGCGCCTGACCTCGGAACTGATCCTGCTGTTTCTCTACATAGGCTACATGTCGCTGCATGCCGCCATCGAGGACCCGCGCCGCGCCGACCGCGCCGCGGCGGTGCTGGCGATCGTCGGCGCGGTCAACGTGCCGATCATCTATTTCTCGGTGAAGTGGTGGAACACGCTGCACCAAGGCGCCTCGGTCAGCCTGACGAGTGCGCCGAGCATGGCCGCGACGATGCTCGCCGGCATGCTGCTGATGGCGCTGGCCTGCTGGGCCTACTGCATCGCGGTGGCGCTGATGCGCGTGCGCGTGCTGATGGTCGAGCGTGAGCGCCACGCGGCCTGGGCGCAGGAGGCGCTGGCCGGATGAACTGGGGCAGCGCCGCGGACTTCTTCGCGATGGGCGGCCACGGGCTCTACGTCTGGGGCTCGTTCGGCGTCACCGCGCTCGCCATCGCCGGCGAACTGATCGCGCTGGCGCGCCGCAAGCGCGCCGCCGAACGCAAGGACAGCCTCGAATGAAACCCCGGACCAAACGCGCGCTCGCCATCGGCGGCGGTGTTGCAACCCTCGGCGTCGTCGCCGCGCTGGTGCTCAATGCCTTCCAGAGCATCCTGGTGTTCTTCTTCAGCCCGACGCAGATCGCGGCCAAGGAGGCGCCGCTCGACCGGAGCTTTCGCGTCGGCGGCCTGGTCGAGACCGGCAGCGTGCAGCGCGACGCCACCGGGCTGACGGTGCGCTTCGTCGTCACCGACATGGCCAAGACCGTGCCGGTCGTCTACACCGGCCTGCTGCCCGACCTGTTCAAGGAGGGCAAGGGCGTGGTCGCGCAGGGCAAGCTCGGCGCGGACGGCGTGTTCCACGCCGAGCAGGTGCTCGCCAAGCACGACGAGAACTACATGCCGCCGGAGGCGGCCGAGGCGCTCGAGAAGGCCCGCCAGGGGCAGCTCCCGCACGGCCCGGGCGGCCCGCAGGCCGGAGCACGGCCATGATCCCCGAGCTCGGTCACTTCGCGCTGGCGCTGGCGCTGGCGGTCGCGCTGGCGCTCGGCGCGCTGCCGCTGGCCGGCGCGGCGACGCGCAACGCCGCCTGGATGCGCGTCGCGCGGCCGGCCGCCGCGGCGCAGTTCCTGCTGGTCGCCGTCGCCTACGGCTGCCTGACGCAGGCCTTCGTCACCAACGACTTCTCGGTGCTGCTGGCCGCCAACCACTCGAACTCCAACCTGCCGCTGTACTACCGCGTCACCGCGGTCTGGGGCAACCACGAGGGCTCGATCCTGCTGTGGGCGCTGATCCTGGCCGGCTGGACGCTCGCGGTCGCCGCCTTCTCGCGCAGCCTCGACGAGCCGACCGTCGCGCGCGTGCTCGGCGTGATGGGCCTGATCTCCTGCGGCTTCCTGGCCTTCACGCTGTTCACCTCCAACCCCTTCGAGCGCCTGCTGCCCGGCGCGCCCGACGGCAAGGACCTGAACCCGCTGCTGCAGGACCCGGGGATGATCTTCCACCCGCCGCTGCTGTACATGGGCTATGTCGGCTTCGTCGTCGCGTTCGCCTTTGCGGTCGCGGCGCTGCTGGCCGGGCGGCTCGACGCCGCCTGGGCGCGCTGGTCGCGGCCCTGGACCACGGTGGCCTGGTGCTTCCTGACGCTGGGCATCGCGCTCGGCAGCTTCTGGGCCTATTACGAGCTCGGCTGGGGCGGCTGGTGGTTCTGGGACCCGGTCGAGAACGCCTCCTTCATGC
>CAYOXW010000075.1:0-12026 GCA_964408005.1 uncultured Methylibium sp. | reverse complement strand
TCATCAACGAGCGCAGCCACGCCAACATCCAGAAGGACGGCACCTACAGCGTGATTCCGCGCATGTGGGCCGGCGAGACCACCGCCGACGAGCTGCGCCGCATCGCCGACGCGGTCGACAAGTACAAGATCCCGACAGTCAAGGTCACCGGTGGCCAGCGCATCGACCTGCTGGGCGTCAAGAAGGAGGACCTGGTCAACGTCTGGAAGGACATCGGCATGCCCTCGGGCCACGCCTACGCGAAGGCGCTGCGCACCGTGAAGACCTGCGTCGGCAGCGAGTGGTGCCGCTTCGGCACCCAGGACTCGACGCAGATGGGCAAGGACCTGGAGCGCGCGCTGTGGCGCATGTACGCGCCGCACAAGGTCAAGATCGCCGTCTCGGGCTGCCCGCGCAACTGCGCCGAGGCCGGCATCAAGGACGTCGGCGTGATCGGCGTCGACTCGGGCTGGGAGATCTACGTCGCCGGCAACGGCGGCATCAAGACCGAGGTCGCGCACTTCTTCTGCAAGCTCAAGACCGCCGAGGAGGTGCTCGAGTACTCGGGCGCCTTCCTGCAGCTCTACCGCGAGGAGGGCTGGTACCTCGAGCGCACGGTGCACTGGGTCGGCCGCGTCGGCCTCGACCACGTCAAGAAGAAGATCCTCGACGACGCCGCGGGCCGCAAGGCGCTGTGGGAGAAGCTGAAGTTCAGCCTCGAGGGCGAGGCCGATCCGTGGTTCGAGTTCGACAAGGCGGCGGTCGACACCCGCCAGTTCACGCCCGTGGGAGCGCTGTGATGAGCACCTGGAAGAAGATTTGTTTCGTCGCGGACATCCCCGCGCTCGGCTCGCGCCGCGTGCAGCGCCCGCAGGGCGTCGCGGTGGCGCTGTTCCGCACCGCCGAGGACCGCGTGTTCGCCGTGCTGGACCGCTGTCCGCACAAGGGCGGCCCGCTGAGCCAGGGCATCGTGTTCGGCAACAGCGTCGCCTGCCCGCTGCACAACTGGACCATCGGCCTGGACGACGGCTGCGCCAAGGCACCCGACGAGGGCTGCGCTCCCTCGTTCGCTTGCAAGGTCGAGGGCGGCGAGGTCTATCTCGACGCCGACGAGCTCGCCAGCAAGGCGCTGGACCTGCTCGCGCCGACCGCTGGCCCGAAGAAACATTCCGTCGCCTGATCGCTCGAGCCCTGGGAGGACGACCATGCTGTTTGGCCGCAAGCACCGCAAGCCGATCAAGATTCCCGTCAAGGCGGTGCAGGAGTGGAAGTACACCACCTGCAACTACTGCTCGACCGGCTGCGCGATCGAGATCGGCCTGAACGAGGAGGGTCGGATCGTCACCAGCCGCGGCCATGCCGGGGCCGACGTCAACCGCGGCAAGCTGTGCATCAAGGGCCTGCTCGAGCACGACCTGTTCGAGTCGCCGGGCCGCGGCAAGGTCCCGCTGATGCGCGAGAAGGCGCACCTGCCCTTCCAGCCGACCGGCTGGGACGGCGCGCTCGACACCGTCGCCGCGAAGATCAAGGAGATCCAGGCCAAGTACGGCCGCGACGCCTTCGCGGTGGTCTCGACCGGCCAGCTGCTGACCGAGGAGTTCTACACCCTCGGCAAGCTGGTGCGCGGCCAGATCGGCACCAACAACTACGACGGCAACACGACGCTGTGCATGGCCTCGGCAGTCTCGGGCTACAAGCGCAGCTTCGGCTCCGACGGCCCGCCGGGCTGCTACGAGGACTTCGAGCACACCCACTGCCTGATGGCCTTCGGCTCGAACCTGCCGGAGCAGCACCCGATCATCTACTGGCGCCTGAAGGAAGCGCTGGAGAAGCGCAAGTTCCCGGTCATCTGCGTCGACCCGCGCGTGACGATGCTCGCGCAGTTCGCCGACATCCACCTGCCGATCACGCCGGGCACCGACACGGTGCTGATCAACGCGATGATGCACGTGATCCTCAAGGAAGGCTTGCACGACCAGGCGTACATCGACGCCCACACGCAGGGCATCGACGCGCTGCGCGCGCTGGTGGCCGACTACGACCCGAAGATCGCCCAGCACGAGTGCGGCATCGACGAGGACCGCATCCGCCAGGTCGCGCGCCTGTACGCGAAGGCGCCGGCGGCGATGAGCATCTGGACCATGGGCATCAACCAGTCCACGCACGGCTCGGACGGCGTCGTCAACATCAACAACCTGAACCTGATCACCGGCAACATCGGCAAGCCGGGCGGCACCAGCCTGTCGATCACCGGCCAGTGCAACGCGATGGGCACGCGCGAGTGGTCCTCCTGCTCGGGCCTGCCGGGCTACCGGGCGCTCGAGAAGGAGAAGGACCGCAAGCACATCGCCGACTTCTGGGGCATCGACGAGGGCTTCTTCCCGCCCAAGCGCGGCCTGACCCAGACCGACATCTTCCCGGCCATCGAGACCGGCGAGATCAAGGGCCTGTGGCTGGTCGCCACGAACCCGATGACCTCGATGCCCAACCAGCCGCGCATCCGCAAGGCGATGGAGAACCTCGAGTTCCTGGTGGTGCAGGACGTCTACGAGGACGTCGAGACCAACAAGTACTCGCACGTCTACCTGCCGGCGGCGGTCTGGGCCGAGAAGGAAGGCTGCCACACCAACACCGAGCGCCGCGTCAACCTGACGCGCAACGTCATCCAGCCCTTCGCCGATTCGAAGCCCGACTTCTGGATCTTCAAGGAGATGGCCAAGCGCTTCGCCGACCGCAACGCGATCCACTACCCCGAGACGCCCGAGGGCGCCTTCGAGGAGATGAAGCAGCTGTCGGTCGGCGCCGGCCGCACGCTCGACATCTCCGGCATGAGCTACGAGCGCATCGAGGCGGCGCGCGGCATCCAGTGGCCCTACACCGCCGAGCAGGCGGCGGCCGACGAGGCCCGCCTGGGCGTGCCCGGCGCCTTCGACATGCAAAAGCGCGTCGACCTGAAGGGCCACCAGCGCCTCTACGCCGACGGCCACTTCCAGACCGACAGCGGGCGCGCCCACCTGATCCCGGTGCGCTTCGTCAACAACAACGAGTGCCCGGACGCCGACTACCCGTTCTGGTTCAACTCGGGCCGCGTCGTCGAGCATTTCCACACCCGCACCCGCACCGGGAAGATCGGCAACTGCAACAAGTTCAGCCCGACGCCCTACATGGAGATGAACCCGGACGCGGCCGAGGAGCTGGGCGTCGAGCACCAGAGCTATGTGCGCGTCGTCAGCCGCCGCGGCGATGCGATCGTGATGGTGCAGCTGACCCACCGCGTGCCGCGCAACATGGTGTTCGTGCCCTTCCACTACCACGACTGCGTCAACCGCATCTCGCTCGGTCTGCTCGACCCCTACTCCCGCCAGCCGGCCTTCAAGCAATGCGCCGCGCGCATCGAGAAGATCGACCAGCAGGAAGCCGCGCGCCTGAACATGGAACGCCGCGCGTTCTGACCCCGAGGCCCAAGCGATGCTGAACATCACCGTCAACCCGCGCACCGGCGAAGCCTCGGTCGCGCCGCTGCCGCGCCCGGCCCCGGCGCCGCTGGACGATCGCCCGCTGTGGGAGATCCGCACCGAGGAGCGCGACTACGCCTACCTGCCCCAGGTCGAGCTGCCCGAGCTCAACCGCTACGGCCAGAAGATCGACCTGATCGAGCACACCGGCGGCCAGGGGCCGATGCAGGAGCCGGGCCGCTCGATGTACATCAACGAGAACCCGCAGGTCGGCCCGAACCCCAACCGCAACAAGCAGCACGGCTTCTACTTCACCGCCGACAACTGCATCGGCTGCCACGCCTGCGAGGCCGCGTGCAGCGAGAAGAACGAGAACCCGCCGCACCTGGCCTTCCGCTCGGTCGGCTATGTCGAGGGCGGCAGCTTCCCCGACTACAAGCGCATGAACATCTCGATGGCCTGCAACCATTGCGATGACCCGGTGTGCCTGAAGGGCTGCCCGACCAAGGCCTACACCAAGCACACCGAGTACGGCGCGGTGCTGCAGGACCCGGACACCTGCTTCGGCTGCGGCTACTGCACCTGGGTGTGCCCCTACAACGCGCCGCAGCTCGACCCGGTCAAGGGCCAGGTCAGCAAGTGCAACATGTGCGTGGACCGCCTCGAGGTCGGCCTCAAGCCCGCCTGCGTCGCGGCCTGCGTCGGCAATGCGCTGGACTTCGGCGTCATCGAGACGGTGCCGCAGAACCGCGAGCAGGCGCGCGCCGAGATCCCCGGCTTCCCCTCGCCCGAGATCACCCACCCGAACATCCGCTTCCAGCAGATCAAGCAGCTGCCGGACGAGATGAAGCGCACCGACTCGATGCCGGTCAAGTACCACAAGGACGAGCAGGGCCGCTACCGCCCGGCGATCGACCAGAAGGCGGGCAAGCAGACGCACTGGAACCTCGCGCGCCTGTC
Organism: uncultured Methylibium sp.; assembly: GCA_964408005.1. Taxonomy (GTDB): domain Bacteria; phylum Pseudomonadota; class Gammaproteobacteria; order Burkholderiales; family Burkholderiaceae_C; genus Methylibium. The sequence goes on along the minus strand of CAYOXW010000075.1, from coordinate 7,632 downwards.
CTCGCGCGAGAACCCGCTGGTGCTGTTCACGCTGGCCGCACAGGGTGCGATGGGCGCCTTCGCGCTGCAGTTCCTCGGCGCCTGGGCCGGCCTGCCCGGCTTCGCCGAGTTCGCCGCGTCGCCGATGTACCTGGTGCTGGCGGTGGTCGAGTTCATGCTGGTGGCCTTCGGCCTCTTCATGTCGACGATGCACCTGGGCAAGCCGCAGCGCTTCTACCGCGGCTTCAACAACCTGCGCTACTCGCCGGTGTCGCGCGAAGGGCTGGGCATCGCGCTCTTCATCGCCGGACTCGGCGGCCACATCGCGCTGAGCCTGCCGGCCCAGCCCGGGGTGCAGGGCCTGGTCGGCGGCCTGCCGCCGCTGCTGCTCGAACTCGCGGCCCTCGGCGCGCGCGCGGCCGGCCTGCTCGGCATCGTCGCCGGCGCGGTGGGGCTGTACTACATGACGCGCTGCTACCGCATCAAGGCGCGGCCCTTCTGGGACCACTGGCAGGTCGCGACCGCCTTCGGCGGCAGCGCGCTGTCGCTCGGCAGCCTGCTGGCCGGCGCGGTGATGCTGCCGACGCTGGCCCTCGCCGGCCAGGCCTACGCGGGCGCGGCCCTGGTCTGCGCCGTGCTGCTGGCCGGCGGCCTGGCGATCGAGGGCCTGGGCCACATCGCCCATGCCCGCGATCTCGGCCGCGCCGAGCACGAAGGCGGTGCGTCGCACTACGTGCAGACCACGACCTTCGGCAAGACCTATGCGCTGCGCAACGCGCTGCTGGGCGCGAACCTGCTGCTGGTGCTCGGCAGCGCCGCGGCACTCGCCGGCGGCCAGGCCGGCGCCGGGGTGCTGGCGGTGCTGGCGCTGGCCGGCACGCTGCTGCTCGCGACCAGCCTGATCGGCCGCGCGCTGTTCTACGTGCTGGTGATCCCGACCACGATGCCCGGCGCCTTCTTCTGGAAGAACAAGGGCTTCGAGGAGCATGCGCGCGCGATCGGCCTGGCGCACCTGCCGCAGGTCGGCGTCGCGCCGCTGCGGCACTGAGCCGAGCCTCCTGTAGGACCTGACAGGGCGGACCGAGCGGGCTTTGGCCCGGGACTTGCGAAACTGAAGCCATGGGCATCGCGCACTATCTGAAGGAAATCGGCCGCGGCAAGGAGGGCGCTCGCTCGCTCGACGCGGCGCAGGCCCAGGACCTGATGGCGCAGGTGCTCGACCGCCAGGTCAGCGAGGCCGAGCGCGGCGCCTTCGCGATCGCGATGCGCATCAAGGGCGAGAGCCTCGAGGAGCTGACCGGCTTCACCGCCGCCGCGGCCGAGCGCAGCCTGGCGCTCGACGCCGGTGCGCTGCCGGTGCTGCTGCCCTCCTACAACGGTGCGCGCAAGCTGCCCAACCTGACCGCGCTGCTGGCGCTGCTGCTCGCGCAGGAGGGCGTGCCGGTGCTGGTGCACGGGCCCGAGCGCGACCCGGGCCGCGTCACCACGCACGAGCTGTTCCTCGCGCTCGGCCTGCCGGTCGCGCGCGACGCCGAGGACGTGCACGCCGCCTGGCGGCGCCACGAGCCGGTGTTCATGCCCACCGGCGCGCTGTGCCCGCCGCTGCAGGCCCTGCTCGATCTGCGCTGGACGCTCGGCCTGCGCAACCCGGCACACACCGTCGCGAAGCTGCTGACGCCGCGCGCGACGCCCTGCCTGCGCGTCGTCAACTACACCCACCCCGAGTACGGCCACGCGCACACCCGCTTCCTGCAGGCCAGCCGCGCCCACGCGCTGCTGCTGCGCGGCACCGAGGGCGAGCCGGTGGCCGACCCGCGGCGCCTGCCCAAGCTCGAGGTCTACCTCGACGGCATCGCCCGCCCCGACCTCGGCCGCGCGCCGCAGGACGGCGTGCTGACCGGCCTGCCGCTGCTGCCGCGCTGCGACGCGGCCAGCACCGCGCTGTACGTGCAGGCCGCGGTCAGCGGCGAGCAGCCGGTGCCGGCGGCCGTGCTCGAGCAGGTCGAGGTGCTCGTCAAGGCGCGCAGCGCGCTGCAGCAACATCTGGAGACCGCCCATGAACGTTCGGCCTGAATCGAAGCCCCCCCGCGCCTGGCTCGTCGGCGCCGGCCCCGGTGACCCGGAGCTGCTGACGCTGAAGGCGGTGCGCGCGATCCGCGGCGCGACCGTGCTGCTGGTCGACGACCTGGTCGGCGAGGGCGTGCTGAAGTACGCGCGCAAGTCGGCGCGCATCGTCCACGTCGGCAAGCGCGGCGGCTGCCGCAGCACGCCGCAGGCCTTCATCGAGCAGCTGATGCTGCGCGAGGCGCTGGCCGGCGAGCGCGTCGTGCGGCTCAAGGGCGGCGACCCCTTCGTGTTCGGCCGCGGCGGCGAGGAGGCCCAGACGCTGCGCGCGCACGGCGTCGAGGTCGAGGTCGTCAACGGCATCACCGCCGGCCTGGCCGCGGCCACCGCGCTCGGCGCGCCGCTGACGCACCGCGAGCATGCCCATGGCGTGATGTTCGTGACCGGCCATGCGAAGGAAGGCGGCCCAGCGCTCGACTGGGGCGTGCTCGGCGCCGCCGCCGCGCAGGGGCTGACGCTGGTCATCTACATGGGCGTCGCGCAGGCCGCGACGCTGCAGGCCGGACTGCGCGAGGCGCTGCCGGGCACGACGCCGCTGGCGATCGTGCAATCGGCCAGCCGGCCCGAGCAGCGCCACGCAGTGACGACGCTCGACGGCCTGCTCGACACGCTGGCGCGCGAGCGCCTCGGCAGCCCGTCGGTGCTGATCGTCGGCGAGGTGCTGAGCGGGCTGGCCGCGCTCGACCTGCGCGAGCGGGCGGCGGCCTGAGCCCCGGCCGGGATAATCCCGGCCCCATGTCCTCTCCCGAGCGTTTCGATGTCGTCGTGATCGGCGCCGGCGCCGCCGGCCTGTTCTGCGCCGGCATCGCCGGCCAGCGCGGCCTGAAGGTGCTGCTGCTCGACCATGCCGAGAAGCTGGCCGAGAAGATCCGCATCTCCGGCGGCGGGCGCTGCAACTTCACCAACCGCGACGCCGGGCCGGCGAACTTCCTGTCCGAGAACCCGGCCTTCTGCCGCTCGGCACTGGCGCGCTACACGCCGCGCGACTTCCTCGCCCTGGTGCAGCGCCACCGCATCGCCTGGCACGAGAAGCACAAGGGCCAGCTGTTCTGCGACGACAGCAGCGAGCAGATCATCGCGATGCTGCTGCGCGAATGCGAGGCCGGCGGCGTGCAGCGCCGCCAGCCCTGCCGGGTGCAGGCGCTGCGCCTGGCGGGGGGCGCTGGCTTCGAGTTGGACAGCGACGCCGGGCCGGTGCGCGCCACGCGCGTGGTGGTCGCGACCGGCGGGCTCTCGATCCCGAAGATCGGCGCCAGCGACCTCGGCTACCGCCTGGCCAGGCAGTTCGGCCACCGCATCGTCGAGCCGCGCCCGGCGCTGGTGCCGCTGACCTTCGACGCCGCCGCCTGGGCGCCGTTCGCGGCGCTGGCCGGGCTGTCGCTCGAGGTCGGCATCGCCACCGGCGCCGGCAAGGCGCGCGGTGCCTTCGTCGAAGACCTGCTGTTCACGCACCGGGGCCTGAGCGGCCCGGCCGTGCTGCAGATCTCGAGCTACTGGCAGCCGGACGCGCCGATCACGGTGGACCTGGCGCCCGGCCAGGACCTGGCCACCGCGCTGCGCGAGGCCAAGGCGGTCTCGAAACGCCAGCTCGGCAACGAGCTGGCGACGCGGCTGCCGGCCCGGCTGGCCGAGGCCTGGAGCGCGCCGCTCGGCACGCTGGCCGCGCGGCCGCTGCCGGAGTGCAAGGACAAGGACCTGGCCGCGCTGGCCGCCTCGCTGCAGGACTGGCGGCTCGTGCCCACCGGCACCGAGGGCTGGCGCAAGGCCGAGGTCACCGCCGGCGGCGTCGACACCCGCGAGCTGAGCTCGCAGACGCTGGAGAGCCGCCGCGTCCCCGGCCTGCACTTCATCGGCGAGGTGGTCGACGTGACCGGCTGGCTGGGCGGTTACAACTTCCAGTGGGCCTGGGCCAGCGCCCATGCCTGCGCCACCGCCTGCGCCGAGGCGCTGCGCCCGGCGGCGGCCTGAGACGGGCTGAGACGGGCTGACGCGCCGGGGAAGTCTGCATATAATCGCTGTCTTTGCTGGCAAACCGCGTCCGAGCGAGCGCCATTGGCCATCCGGAAAGGTCGGCGAACGCCACCGGACGCACACCTAGGATCCACCGTTACATGACCACCATCCGTGTCAAAGAGAACGAGCCCTTCGACGTGGCTCTTCGTCGCTTCAAGCGCACCATCGAGAAGCTCGGCCTCCTGACCGACCTGCGTGCCCGCGAGTTCTACGAGAAGCCCACCGCCGAGCGCAAGCGCAAGAAGGCCGCGGCCGTGAAGCGCCACTTCAAGCGCGTGCGCAGCATGCAGCTGCCGAAGAAGCTCTACTGAGCCCGGCGCGACACGCTTCCCACCAAGCCCGCCCGGGGACGCCCGCGCGGGCTTGATCGTTTCTGGAGACTAGCCCCATGAGCCTGAAAGACCGCATCACCGAGGACATGAAGGCCGCGATGCGCGCCAAGGAAGCCGAGCGCCTCGGCACCATCCGCCTGCTGCTGGCCGCGCTGAAGCAGAAGGAAGTCGACGAGCGCGTGACGCTCGACGACGCGATGGTGATCGCGATCGTCGACAAGCTGATCAAGCAGCGCAAGGACTCGATCGCGCAATTCACCACCGCCGGCCGCCAGGACCTGGTCGACAAGGAGAGCGCCGAGCTGCAGGTGCTCGAGGCCTATCTGCCGGCGCGCTTGAGCGCCGAACAGGTGGCCGCCGAGGTCGCCAAGCTGGTGACCGAGCTCGGCGCCAGCGGCCCGGCCGACATGGGCAAGGTGATGAGCGCCGCCAAGCAGCGCCTCGCCGGCAACGCCGACATGGGCCTGGTCTCGGCCGCGGTGAAGCAGGCGCTGGCGAAGTAAGCTCCGGCTGCAGACTCGAAGGAGACATGATGGATCTGCCCGTATCGCGCCTGAACGCCGAGATCGCCGTCGCCCCCCAACTCGGCCCCGAGGCCATGACCGCCGCGGCCGCCGCCGGCTTTCGCAGCGTGATCAACAACCGCCCGGACTTCGAGGGGGGCCCCGAGCAGCCGACCAGTGCCGTGATCGAGGCGGCGGCCCGCGCCGCCGGCCTCGAGTACGTCCATCTGCCGGTGGCGAGCGCCTTCCAGTCGCCCGAGCAGGCGCAGGCGATGGCCGACGCGCTCGAGCGCCTGCCCAAGCCGGTGCTGGCCTTCTGCCGCAGCGGCGCGCGCAGTGGCCGGCTCTACCAGATGGCCTGCGCGCTGCGCGGGTGATCCGTCCGCGGCCCGCATGGCCGCCGCGCGCTACATCGCCCACCTCGACATGGACGCGTTCTACGCGTCGGTCGAGCTGCTGCGCTACCCGGAGCTGAGGGGCCGCCCGGTCGTGATCGGCGGCGGCCGCCGCCACCAGCCCGAAGCCCTGCCCGACGGCACACGCCGCTACGCGACGCTGCGCGACTACGCCGGCCGCGGCGTCATCACCACCGCGACCTATGCGGCGCGTGCCTTCGGCCTGCACTCGGGCATGGGGCTGATGAAGGCGGCGGCGCTCGCGCCCGACGCGGTCCTGCTGCCGACCGACTTCGACGCCTACCGGCTGCATTCGCGCGCCTTCAAGGCGGCGGTCGCCGAGGTGGTGGGCAGCGAGCCGCCGGTGATCGAGGACCGCGGCATCGACGAGATCTACATCGACCTCAGCGCGCTGCCGGGGCTCGCGGCCGACGGCGGCGCGGCGGTCGCGCGCGCGATCAAGGCGCGCGTGCTCGAACGCACCGGCCTGAGCTGCTCGATCGGCGTCACGCCGAACAAGCTGCTCTCCAAGCTCGCCTCCGACCTCGACAAGCCCGACGGGCTGACGATCCTGCGCGAGGCCGATCTCGCGACACGCATCTGGCCGCTGCCGGCGCGGCGCATCAACGGCATCGGCCCGAAGGCCGCGGCGCGGCTCACGGCACTGGGCATCCACACGATCGGGGAGCTCGCCGCGGCCGACCCGGACTGGCTCATCGCGCAGTTCGGCCGCAGCCATGGCGCCTGGATGCACGAGGCCGCGCATGGCCGCGACGAGCGGCCGGTCGTGACCTACAGCGAGCCCAAGAGCCTGAGCCGCGAGACCACCTTCGAGCGCGACCTGCATGCGCAGCGCGACCGCGCCGAGCTGTCGGCGATCTTCACGCGGCTGTGCGAGCAGCTCGCCGCCGACCTGCAGCGCAAGGGCCGTCTGGGCCGCACGATCGGGCTGAAGCTGCGCTACGAGGACTTCCACACCGTCACGCGCGACCTGACGCTGGAGCAGCCGGTCGACGACGCCGCGTCGATCCGCCGCGCCGCCGGCGCCTGCCTGAAGCGCGTGCCGCTCGAACGCCGGCTGCGCCTGCTCGGCGTGCGCGCCGGCTCGCTCTCGCGCCCCGGCGAGGCGCCGGCCGCGCGCCGGCCGACGCCGCGCGCGGCCGCCACCCCCTACACGCCGGAGCTGTTCGAGGACTGAGCCCCGTCGCGCTCTGGTCGCAGTCTGTCTAGAGCGTGGCGACGTCGAAGGTGTTGCAGTCGCTCACGCGGCCGCCGTCCTGGCCGCGCCGAAACCAGCGCATGCGCTGCGCGCTCGTGCCGTGGGTGAAGCTCTCGGGCACGACGCTGCCACGCGCCTGACGCTGCAGCGTGTCGTCGCCGATCTGCGCGGCCGCGTTCAGCGCCTCCTCGAGATCGCCCTGTTCCAGCCAGCCGCGCGCCTGCTGCGAGTGGTGGGCCCAGACGCCGGCGAAGCAGTCGGCCTGCAGCTCCAGGCGCACGCTCAGCGCATTGGCGTCGGCCTGACCGGCGCGCTGGCGCGCCGCCTGGACGCGGGCGCTGATGCCGAGCTGCTGCTGCACATGGTGGCCGACCTCGTGCGCGATCACATAGGCCTGCGCGAAGTCGCCCGGCGCGCCCAGGCGCTGCCGCAGCGTGTCGAAGAACTCGAGGTCGATGTAGACCTTGCGGTCGCCGGGGCAGTAGAACGGACCCATCGCGCTGTCGCCGCTGCCGCAGGCGGTCGGCGTCGCGCCGCGGAACAGCACCAGTCGCGGCGGCGTGTACTCGGCGCGGCCGGCGCGGAAGATCTCGCCCCAGGCCTCCTCGGTGCTGCGCAGCACCACCGACACGAACTGGGCCTGCGCATCGCCGGCCGGCGGCGCCGGCGCCGCGCCGGGCGCCACCTCTGCCGAGGGAAGCGGGCCGCCGCCGAGCAGACCCAGCACCGTCAACGGGTTGACGCCGAAGAGCCAGCTCGCCAGCAGCGCGACGACGATCGTGCCCAGCCCGATGCCACGCCCGCCGCCCGGCAGGCCGGGCCTGCGGCCGCCACCGCCGCGGCGGTCTTCGACGTTGTCGCTGCGCTCATGGCCTTCCCACTTCATCGCCGTCTCCCGCGCCGTGCTCGATGCGGCCGATGGTAGGACGAAGGGGTGGCACCGGCCGCCCGCGCCGACAGGCTCAGGTCTTGGGCAGGGTCACGCCGCGCTGGCCCTGGTACTTGCCGCCGCGGTCCTTGTAGCTGGTCTCGCAGACCTCGTCGCTCTCGAAGAACAGCACCTGGGC
>CAYOXW010000074.1:0-12074 GCA_964408005.1 uncultured Methylibium sp. | reverse complement strand
CCAGACGATGTTCTGCGTCGGGTCCTTGATGTCGCAGGTCTTGCAGTGCACGCAGTTCTGCGCGTTGATCTGCAGCCGCTCGCCGCCGTCCTCGGATCGGACGAACTCGTAGACGCCGGCGGGGCAGTAGCGGCTCTCCGGGCCGGCGTAGACCGCGAGGTTGGTCGCCACCGGCACGGCCGCATCCTTCAGCGTCAGGTGGGCCGGCTGGTTTTCCTCGTGGTTGGTGTTGCTGATGAACACCGAGCTCAGCCGGTCGAAGCTCAGCTTCCCATCAGGCTTGGGGTAGTCGAGCCTCGGGCACTGCGAGGCCGATTTCAGGTAGAGGTGGTCCGCCTTGGCGCGGTGGATCGTCCACGGCGGCTCCTGGATGCCCAGCTTGGGCAGCAGCCACTGCTCGATGCCGGTCATCAGCGTCGCCACCGTGCGGCCCTGCTTGAACCACTGCTTGAAGTTCTTGGCGCGCCTCAGCTCGGCGTGCAGCCAGCTCGCCTCGAAGGCCGCGGGGTAGGCGGCCAGCTCGTCGCGCTGGCGTCCGGCGGCGATGGCCTCGAAGGCCGCCTCGGCCGCCAGCATGCCGGTCTTGATCGCCGCATGGCTGCCCTTGATGCGGCTGGCGTTCAGCGTGCCGGCCTCGCAGCCGACCAGCGCCCCGCCCGGGAACACCAGCTTGGGCAGGCTGAGGATGCCGCCGGCCGTGATCGCGCGCGCGCCGTAGCCCAGGCGCTTGCCGCCTTCGAGGTGCTTGCGGATCTCGGGGTGGGTCTTCCAGCGCTGGAATTCCTCGAAGGGGCTGAGCCAGGGGTTGGCGTAGTCGAGGCCGACGACGAAGCCGAGGGCGATCTTGTTGTCCTCGGCGTGGTACAGGAAGGATCCGCCATAGGTGTCGGCCTCCAGCGGCCAGCCGGCCGTGTGGAGCACCAGGCCCGGCTGGTGCTGCGCGGCCGGCACCTCCCACAGCTCCTTGAGGCCGATCGCGTAGCTCTGGGGGTCGCGGCCCGCGTCGAGCCCGAACTTCGCGATCAGCTGCTGGCCGAGGTGGCCGCGCGCGCCCTCGGCGAACACGGTGTACTTGGCGTGCAGCTCCATGCCCAGCTGGAAGTGGCCGGTCGGCTCGCCGTCCTTGCCCAGGCCCTGGTGGCCGGTGGCGACGCCCCGGACCGTGCCGGCCTCGTCGTACAGCAGCTCGGCCGCGGCGAAACCGGGGAAGATCTCGACGCCCAGGGCCTCGGCCTGCTGGCCCAGCCAGCGCACCACATTGCCGAGGCTGACGATGTAGTTGCCGTGGTTCTTGAAGCAGTCAGGCAGCAGCGCGTCGGGCGTGGCCCGGGCGTCGGACTCGGTAAGGAAGAGGAAGCGGTCGGCGCTGACGGCCTGTTGCAGTGGCGCGCCCTGCGCCTGCCAGTCCGGGCACAGCTCGCTCAGCGCGCGCGGGTCCATGATCGCGCCGCTGAGGATGTGCGCGCCCGGCTCCGAGCCCTTCTCGAGCACGCACACCGACAGCTCCCGCTCCCGCGCGGTGGCGAGCTGCTTGAGACGGATCGCGGCGGCCAGTCCGGCAGGCCCGGCGCCGACGATGACGACGTCGTACTCCATGGCCTCACGAGGGCCGTACTGTTCGATCAAGGCGTGCGGGGTCATCGTGCCGGTCCTCGGGCGGTCAGAAACGGCCCGGAGTGTACGCGTCGAGTGCACAGAATAGAACGGTCGTTCTATTCTGCGCGGGCGCGGCCTCGGCGCCTGCGCTCAGATCGGCAGGAGCTTCACGTCCAGCAGCCGCTCGCCGACCCAGACCAGCGCCAGCACGGCGACCGCGACCGAGCCCGAGCGCAGCGCCCAGCGCGCCGGCGTGGCACGCCGGCGCAAGGGCCACAGCAGCCCCAGCGCGAGCGCGACCACGGCCAGCTGGCCGACCTCGACCCCGACGTTGAACTGCAGCAAGGCCCAGGCCATCGGCCCTGGCGGCAGGTCGATCTCCAGCAGCGGGCCAGCAAAACCGAAGCCGTGCACCAGCCCGAAGGCCCAGGCGGCGGCGATGCGCCGTCGGCCGAGCAGCGGCCACAGGTTGTCGAGCGCGGCGAGGGCGATCGTCGCGGCGATCAAGGGCTCGATCACGCTCGGCGGCACGGCGACCAGACGCCAGGCGGCGAGGCCGAGGGTGATCGAGTGCGCGACCGTGAACGCGGTGATCAGCCCGAGCAGCGGCACCCACAGCGCTCGTCCGCGGGGTGCTGCCGCGCCGTCGCGGCCGAGCGCAAGGGGCAGCATCAGACAGACGAGGAAGAGCACGTGGTCGGCGCCGATCAGGATGTGGTGCAGCCCGTTGGCGAAGAAGCCGGCGCTCGGTGCCACCGCGCCGGCGGCGTCCAGCGGCACCGGCGGGCCACCGGCCGCGAGCGCCAGCACCGAGCCGTCGGCGCGGCGCAGCAGGCCGCGGTGCGTCGGGTCGGAATCGCGGAACAGGCCGTAGCTCAGCGTCGGCGTGGTGGCGGCTTCGCAGTCGCCGCGGTAGCGCAGCACCGCGTAGGTGGCGTCGGCCTTGCGGTCGAGCGAGAACGCGGTCGGCTCGAGCGCGCAGCGGCCCTCGTCGACGCGCAGGCGGGCCGCCACATGCGCGGCGATCTCGCCCTGGCGCACGCGCAGCTCGCCCCAGGTCAGGCGGCCATCGGCGTCGGCGTCGAGGTCGAGCTCGACGTCGAGGTCGCGCAAGGCCACCTCGGCGGTAAGCCGCAGCCGGCCATCGGCGTCGGCCGCGGCGGCGAGGTAGGCGTCGCTGGCCTGGTGGGCCGTGGCGGCCGAGACGAACAGCCCGGCCAGCGTGGCGAGCGCGAGGCGCCGCCACGGGCTCATGAACCGCCTCCGTCGCCGCCGAGCCGGGCGTCGAACAGGCCGACGCGACGCGCCAGCGTCGCGACCTCGGCGCGCGCCGCCGCGTCGCCGGCAGCCCGGGCGGCGCGGTCCATCAGCACGAAGTCGATCGCCTCGCGCTGGGTGGCGAGGTTGGCGCGTGCCAGCGCGAGGGCGCGTGCCGCATCGCCCTCGAGGTCGAGCGCCCGGCGCGCCTGCTCGCGCAGGTGCACCGCCTGGGCGGCGGGACGCAGGGCGGCCTGGGCCTGGCGGGCGGCGAGCTCGGCCTGCAAGGCGGCGGCTTCGGGCCGGCCGAGGCTGCGCGCGACGATCGCGCGGCGCAGCAGCACCGCGTCGCCGTCACCGGCCTCGGGTCCGAGCAGGGCCTCGGCCTCGGGCCAGCGGCGGGCGTCGATCAGCGCGTCGACGAGCGCATGCCGGGTGTAGGGATCGTGTGCCTCCTGCCAGGCGGCCTGGAGATGCTCGATCGCCGTGGCCAGCCGGCCGGCCCGCTGCTCCAGCTCACCGAGCGTGGTGCGCAGCCAGCCCTGCCAGCCGGGCGGCGCCGGGCGCGCGCCGAGCAAACCAAGCAGGCGTGCCCGCGCCGGGGACAGGTGGCCACGCAGCGCGGCGTTTTCGGCCAGGCAGGCGGCTCCGTACAGGGGCTGCACCGTCTCGAGCCGTCGGCAGGCCTCGTCCGAGTCGGCATAGCGCGCCTGCACGCGGCGCACGGTCGCGAGCGTCAGCAGGGCCTGGGGCTGCTCGGGGGCGGCCTGCAGCGCGGCCTCGAGCTCGGCGGCCGCGCCCTCGAAATCGTGCAGATGCTGGCGCACCGTGGCGCGCTGCAGCAGCACCTCGAGCGGCGGGCGGGCCGCGCCGCTCCAGCGCGCCAGCGCGCCGAGCGCCTGCCCCGCCAGCCGGGCGTCACCGTCGCGGCGGGCCTGCGCGAGCAGCGCGCGCGACAGCGCCAGCGCGGTGGCGGCGTCGCTCGGCCGGGCCGCGAGTGCGCGGCGCAGTTCACGCTGTTCGCGTGCCGGTCCGCCGACCAGGGGCAGGGTCTCCACCACCTGGTCGTCGCTGCCCGGATGGAGGGGCGTCGCGTGGCTGGGCGGCGCGGCGAGCCCCCATGCCAGCAGCACCGTGGCCGAACACAGGAAGAGGTTCATCGTGTCATCGGGAGCGCAATGGTCCGGCGTGCCGACGGCAGCCGGACCGACACGCTGAAGCCCTACCCGTCGATCGCCGTCGCGGCCGGCTCCGAGGTCTCGTTGCCGTCCGTCGGCGGCACGAAGTCGCTGACGTCGACCGGCTCCGCGCTATCGAACATCCCGTCGGCCAGGCTCGCGATGTACGCGAGAAAGCCCTGGCTGCTCGTCGATGCGCTGTCGGGCGGCGTGTTGCTCCCGCTTCCACCGCCACTGCTGGCGCCGCCACCGCCGCCACCGCAGGCGGCAAGCGATAGCGCGATCGCGGTGCAGGTCAGGACAAGTCGTGGCTTGTTCATCGTTGCCCCTTTCAGTTGCTCGTCCCGCCGATCGGCGTGGCGAGGTAGGGGAAGCCGGGCAGCAGCGGCACGGTGGCCTGGTCCACGGCATCGTGCACGTTGAAGACGTTCGGCAAGCCATTCGGACCCGCGGCACGGAGCAACGCCGGGACGGCCGCCGGATTGCAGGCGGTCCCCAGGCCGAAGGCGTTGGTATCCCCGTTGGCCACGCACAGGCCGCCCAGCACCGCGATCAGCGCGATGTCGACGACGTCGTCCTTGGGCCGGCGGCCATTCGGGAATCCGGCGTTATCGCTGCCACCGGCCAATGCGTTGCCGACCACGCCGAGCCGGTTTTGGCTGGCGAAGGCGACCGGCGGGATCGCGGTATTGAGCCGCAGCATCTCCGACGGCGTGACGTTGGCGGGGCGGTTCACACCGGTGATGCCGGTGAGGAAGGTCGTGACCAGGTCGTTGCGGGGCAGGTTGGTCGGCGCGAGGGCGGTCGCGTCGCCGGTCAGCACCAGGCCCAGCAGCACCGGCAGTGTCGGGTTGGTCACGTAGGTCGCGAACTGCCCGTCGTCGGCCGGCTTGGAGGCGTTGAAGCGGTCCTTGTCCTTCAGGCCGATCACGACCTCATTGACCAGCGGCATCCCGAGACGAGAGACCTGGACCCATGGGCCGCTGTTGAGCGACGTGGCTTGGTAGCCGGAGCGCGGCGCCCCCGACAGCAGTTGGCCTTGGCGCAGGCTGGCGGTGGTCCACGCCCCGATCACGGACTCGCTGCCCGCGGTCAGGCAGCTGCGGTGGACTTCGAGGGCCAGCGTGGTGACGTTCTTGTCGTCGATGGTGTTGGGGGCCGCGCCACGCAGCGCCGGATCCAGCAGCACGCTCGCCGGTGCGTTGACGAGGTCGAAAATGGTGCCGAGGTTGACCGCAAAAGGATCCTTGCGTTGACCGACGAAGACTTTCCCAGGCGTCGAGCAGCCGGGAATGTTCACGCCGAACACATGGCTGGCGGCATACGAGGCGTAGTCGGCGATGGTCTTCACGCCGATGTTGTCGACCGGCTTGGGGAAGCGACGCTGCCCGCCATCGGCGCGGGTGACGGCGGAGGTGCTCCCCGAGCGGCGGTTGCCACGAACGACGTCGACCGTGTAGGTCTCCGTCACGTTGAGGTTCGCATCGTCGACGCTGCTGACCGCGCCGGCCTGTGTCAGCGGGATCGAGACCATCTGGTTGCCGACGGGAACCTGGACATCGCGCAATTCATTGCGGAAGCGGAACTGGAAGCTCAGGTCCTCGCGCGCGTCGCCGTTGTTGTCGACGTGGATCTCGTACAGCGCGTTCGGGTCCATCTTGAAATAGTTGGGCCCGCCGTAGGCGTCCTGCAGTGGCAGGTAGTTGGCGATCAGCGTCACGTAGTCGCTGCGGCCGGCCTCATAGCTGCGGAACATGTAGAAGTCGGTCGCGTCCACCTTGGGGGCCGTCGTGATGAACGGCGCCTCGCGGTGGCTGGATGCGAAGGCGGCACCGGCGGCCGCGGCGAATGCGGCGGCCAAGGCGACGGCGCGGAGCGCCGGGGCGGGGGGCAAGCAAAGCATGTCGTCTCCTGGGATGTTGGAGCGGCTCGGGGCGGGACGCCTCGGGCCGCGAACTTCCCATTACGCGGTGCCGCGCGAATTGGATGCAGCGCCGGGGCGGCGTGCTAGAAACGGGCTTCCGCAGCACCGGCCCGAGCGCGCCGGCAGGACGCCCGCATGAGCTACTCCATCGATCTGTCGGGCCGCGTGGCCCTGGTGACCGGCGCCTCCAGCGGCCTGGGGGCGCAGTTCGCGCGGACGCTGGCCAGCGCCGGCGCGGCCGTCGTGCTGGCGGGGCGGCGTGTCGAGCGCCTGAAGACGCTGCGCGCCGAGATCGAGGGCGCCGGCGGCGACGCGCATGTGGTCGGCCTCGACGTCACCGACTGCGCGAGCATCCGCTCGGCCGTCGCCCACGCGGAAACCGAGGTCGGGTCGATCGACATCCTGATCAACAACGCCGGTGTCAGCGTGGCGCAGAAGCTCGTCGACGTGATGCCCGAGGACTACGACTTCCTGTTCGACACCAACACCCGCGGCGCCTTCTTCGTCGCGCAGGAGGTCGGCAAGCGCATGCTGGCGCGCGCCAGCGGCGCCGCGCCGGGCACCTGGACCGGCGGTCGCATCGTCAACATCGCGTCGATGGCCGGGCTGCGCGTGTTCGGGCAGCTCGGCGTCTACGCGATGAGCAAGGCCGCGGTCGTGCACATGACGCGCGCGATGGCGCTCGAATGGGGTCGCCACGGCATCAACGTCAACGCGATCTGCCCCGGCTACATCGACACCGAGATCAACCACCACCACTGGTCGACCGAGTCGGGCCGCAAGCTCGTCGACATGCTGCCGCGCAAGCGGCTCGGCCAGCCCGCCGACCTCGACACCGCGCTGCTGATGCTTTGTGCCAACGAGAGCGGCTTCATCAACGGCGCGGTGCTGCAGGCCGACGACGGCTTCGGGGTCTGAGATGGGGGTGATCCGGACGCTGTCGGCCCTCGAGCTGCGCGCGCTCGGCGTGCTGGTCGAGAAGCAGCACACCGTGCCCGACAGCTACCCGATGTCCTTGAACGCGCTGCTGGCGGGCTGCAACCAGAAGACCGCGCGCGAGCCGGTGCTGCAAGCCGGCGAGGCCGAGTTGCTGACGGCGCTCGACGGGCTCAAGTCGCTCGGGCTCGTGATCGAGAGCAGCGGCAATCGCGTGACACGCTGGGAGCACAACGTCGCGCGGGTGCTGCGGCTGCCGGGCGCCGCGGTCGCGCTGCTGACGCTGCTGATGCTGCGCGGGCCGCAGACCGCCGCCGAGCTGCGCGGCCATGCCGAACGGCTGCACCGCTTCGCCGACATTTCGTCGGTCGAGGGTTTCCTCGAGGAGCTCGCCGTCCGGCCCGTCGAAGCCGGCGGGCCGCTGGTCCAGCGCCTGGCGCGTGCGCCGGGCGCGCGCGAGGCACGCTGGACGCAGTGCCTCGGCGTGTTGCCCGAGGCCGCGGTGGAGGGCGCCACCGGGCCCGACGACCTGGTCACGCTGGGCGAGCTGGCGGCGCTGAAGGCCCAGCAGCAGCGCCTGCAGGCCGAGGTGGATGACTTGCGGGCGCAGCTGCGGCGGCTGGCCGGCGAGCTCGGCGTCGCCTTGTCCTGAGACCGGGGGCTCAGCGCCGACGCTCGTCGGCCGGCAGCGCGATGCCGCAGGATTCGAGCGTGCGCGCCACGTCGCCGCGGCTCAGCGGCTTGGACAGCAAAGCGTCGCTGCGCGCCAGCGCGGCCCGGACGCGGTCGGCCGCGCGCACCTGACGCGACATCAGCACCACGGCGGTGCTGCCGTGCGAGCTGCCCTGCAAGCGCTGGCACAGCTCGAGACCGGCCCCGTCGTCCGCCTCGTCGAGGCGGATGTCGAGGAAGGCGGCCGCAAACGGGCCGATGCGCGCCAGCCGCTCGGCCTGGGACAGATCCTGGGCCTCGTGCACCAGGAAGCCGAAGCGTGCCAGCAGGTGTTTCAGGTCGGCGCGTGCCTGCTCGTCGCGGTCGAGCAGCAGCACGTCGATCGGTGGGGGACTGTCACGCTCGTCCGCCAGCGCCGCCAGGCGCGCGCGTCGCGCCGCTTGGCGCGCCAGTGCCTTTGCGACGGTGCGGCGCTCGGGCTGGTCCGGTGGCAGCGTGGCCCAGCCGGGCGTGACGCCGGGCAGTTCGGGCCAGCCCAGCGGTGGCGCGGCCGTCTGACCGCCGGCCGAGCTGGCACTGTCCGATTCGGCCACCGGCGTGAGAGGCAGCGGGTCGCGCAGGTCGATCAGGTCGGCCCCGGCCGCCGCGGGGGCGGCCGGCAGCGGTGCGAGGGCGTCGTCGCGCCGCCGTGCGGGAGTTGGTGCCGCCGCCGGAGCGGCCGGGGAGGGGGGCGGCTCGCCCGCGTTACTGACACCACGGCTCAGCGCCTGCAGGCCGCGTCGCTGGGCCCGCGTGGCGGCGACCGACGGGTCGAGCCCGGCGTGCTCGGAGTCCTGGAAGAACGCCGTGTTGCATGCCCGGCAGCAACCCGCGTCGGCCGGGTTGATGAAATGGCAGAGGGGACAGAGGACCGAGTACATGCCGGGGATCGCTGGCGCAGCACGGCCGTGGGCGCGGCGCGGGAGGTGAGGCGCGCCGCGCGCATGTCGGCGGCGCGTGTGCCGATCACATCACCGAATGCCCCCTCTGAAACAGCCCTAGAACAGGGGCCTCGGGCGGTCGTCAGACGGCGTCCGCGCCGGTGAGCGGCGCGAGCGCCGCGACGAACTGCCGGGTCGCGCGCGCCCAGGAGAACTGCTCGGCATGGGCGCGCACCGCCTCGCGCGGCAGGTCGAGCGCGCGCAGGCAGGCGCTGCGCAGGTCGGCATCCAGCACGCCACCGGCCGAATCGCCGACCACGTCGATCGGCCCCGGCACCGGGAAGGCGGCAACCGGCGTGCCGCAGGCCATGCTCTCGGCCATCACCAGGCCGAAGGTGTCGGTCAGGCTCGGGAAGACCATCACGTCGGCGCTGCGGTACAGGCGCGCAAGCTCGGGTCCGCCGAGCACACCGAACCAGCGCACCCCGGGGTAGCGGGCCTGCAGGCGGGCGCGCTCCGGGCCTTCGCCGGCCACCCATTTCGTGCCGGGCAGGTCGAGCGCGAGGAAGGCCTCGACCTGCTTCTCGATCGCGATCCGGCCGACATAGAGGAACACCGGCGCGCTGCCGCGCGGCTCGCGCGGTCCCGCGGGCGTGAACATCGCGAGGTCGACGCCGCGCGACCACCAGCAGGCCCGCTCGAAGCCGCGTGCCTGCAGGTCGGCGACGATCGCGGGCGTCGGCGCGAGCGTCGCGATGCCGGCGTTGTGGAAGCGCCGCAGCAGCGCATAGGTCCAGCGGGTCGGCAGGCGCGTGCGCGCGTGCACGTACTCGGGGAAGCGGCTGTGGTATGCGGTCGTGAAGCGCCAGCCGCGTTGGCGTGCGACCGCGCGTGCCTGCCAGCCCAGCGGCCCCTCGGTCGCGAGGTGCAGGCAGTCGGGCGCGAAGGCGTCGATGCGCTCGGCCACGCGCCGGCGCGTCGCGAGCGCCAGCTCGATCTCGGGGTAGCTCGGGCAGGGCAGGGTGCGAAAACCCCGTGGCGACAGCAGCTCGACATGGTGGCCGAGCTTCTCGAGCTCGCGGCAGCTCATCTTCAGCGTGCGGACCACGCCGTTGACCTGGGGCTCCCAGGCGTCGGTGACGATCATCAGCTTCATGCGGGCTCCGGCACCCTGGTGGCGTGGGTGCGGGAAGCCGCGCGGCGGCGGCCCCCTCGCACCCGTTCGATGGCGCGCGTCGCGGGCGGTGACGCACCGGCGCATTGGAGAGCCGTGGCGTGGCGTCCCGATGACAGTCCGGTGACGCTGCGGCAGCCCTGAACCGGAGTAAGGTAGCGGCCAGACGGCTGCGCTCCAATGCAGCTGCGATCAACTTCCGGCAAGGAGACGGTGATGAGCAAGCGCGAGGTGGTGGTCCTGAGTGCGGTGCGCTCGGCGGTAGGCGGTTTCGGCGGCTCGCTGGCGGACATCGAGCCCAGCGATCTGGCCGGCACGGTGATGAAGGTGGCGGTCGAGCGCTCCGGCGTCGACCCGGCCAAGATCAACTACGTGACGGTCGGCAACACCATCCCGACCGAGAGCCGCTCGGCCTACGTGGCGCGCGTGGCCTCGATCCAGGCCGGGCTGCCGATGGACTCGGTCGCGATGGCGGTCAACCGGCTGTGCTCCTCGGGCCTGCAGGGCATCGTGACGACGGCGCAGAACATCCTGCTGGGCGACTGCGACTACGGCGTCGGCGGTGGCGTCGAGGTGATGAGTCGCGGCGCCTACCTGTCGCCGTCGATGCGCAGCGGCGCGCGCATGGGCGACGTGAAGATGATCGACGCGATGGTCGCGACGCTGACCGACCCCTTCGGCGTCGGCCACATGGGCATCACGGCCGAGAACCTGTGCGCCAAGTGGGGCATCAGCCGCGAGGAGCAGGACGCGCTGGCGGCCGAGTCGCACCGCCGCGCCGCCGCGGCGATCGCCGGGGGGCGCTTCAAGAGCCAGATCGTGCCGATCGTCAAGCAGACCCGCAAGGGCGAGGTCGTGTTCGACACCGATGAACACTGCAAGCCCGACACCACCGTCGAGTCGCTCGCGAAGATGAAGCCGGCCTTCAAGAAGGACGGCAGCGTGACGGCGGGCAATGCCTCGGGCATCAACGACGGCGCGTCCTTCTTCGTGCTCGGCGACGCCGCGACGGCCGAGAAGGACGGCTACAAGGCGATCGCGCGCCTCGTCTCCTACGCGGTCGCCGGCGTGCCCAACGAGATCATGGGCGAGGGCCCGATCCCGGCGTCCAAGCTGGCGCTGAAGAAGGCCGGCCTCGCGCTCGACCAGATCGACGTGATCGAGCTGAACGAGGCCTTCGCCGCGCAGGCCATCGCCGTGCAGCGTGGCCTGGGCCTGGACCTGGCCAAGACCAACGTCAACGGCGGCGCGATCGCGCTCGGCCACCCGATCGGCGCGTCCGGTGCGGTGATCGCGACCAAGGCGCTGTACGAGCTGCAGCGCAGCGGCGGGCGCTATGCGCTGGTGACGATGTGCATCGGCGGCGGGCAGGGCATCGCGGCCGTCTTCGAGCGGATCTGAGTCCGCTCAGGCACCGACGAGCTTGGTGACGAGCTCGGCGGTGCCGCTCGCACCGTACTTGCGCAGCAGCCGCGCACGGTAGATGTCGACCGTGCGCGGGCTGATGCCCAAGGCCCGGCCGATTTCCTTGCTGGTGCGGCCTTCGGTCAGCAGCGCTGCGACCTCGCGCTCGCGCGCGGTCAGGTGGCTGCGGCCGCTGCCGGTCAGCGGCCGGCGCGAGGACAGGTCCTCGAAGCTCCAGATGCCGGCCTCGTGCGGCGTTGCACGGTTCAGTGCGCGGCCGATCACGTGGCACCAGAACAGTTCGCCGGCCGGATTGCCGGGTTCGCGCTTCATGATGCGGTCGTCGGCGTAGCGGCCGGCGCGGTCGAGCTGCAGCACGATGCGCGCGCCGGTGCGCTCGAATTCCTCGACGCTCGAGTAGAGCAGCTGGAAGGACTGCCCGATCAGCGCCTCGCGCGGCACGCGGAACATCTCGGCCAGCGCCTGGTTGCAGTCGACCATCACGCGGTGGCGCGACAGCACCATGCCGACCGGGGCGAGTTCGAAGGCGGCGCGGTAGTCGATCGGGGTCGGGTCTGGCATGCGCTATGCAGGAGGCTCCTTAGGCGATTTTACGTATGCGCATACGTAGTACCCTTCCGGCTGCATCCACTGAGGAGCACACCCCATGAACAAGCTCTACCCGAGCGCCGCGGCGGCGCTCGACGGCATCGTCCGCGACGGCCAGCTGCTGGCCGTCGGCGGTTTCGGCCTGTGCGGCATTCCCGAGGCGCTGATCGATGCGCTGCGCGACAGCGGCAAGAAGGACCTGACCGTCATCTCGAACAACGCCGGCGTCGACGGTTTCGGCCTGGGCAAGCTGCTCGAGACGCGCCAGATCAAGAAGATGATCTCCAGCTACGTCGGCGAGAACAAGGAGTTCGAGCGTCAGTACCTGGCCGGCGAGCTCGAGCTCGAGTTCACGCCGCAGGGCACGCTGGCCGAGAAGCTGCGCGCCGGCGGCGCCGGCATCC
>CAYOXW010000073.1:0-12074 GCA_964408005.1 uncultured Methylibium sp. | reverse complement strand
TGGCCAGCACCGGCTGAAACTGGACTCTACTGGAACTGGCGAAGGCCGCCGCCGGTGTGCCTGCGGCATTCAGACCTGCGCCAGGCCGCGCACCAACTGGGCGGTGAGTTCGGCAGCGCTGATGGGCTGGCAACCGGCGGTATTCTGCCCCGCCCACAGCGGCGAAAAATCCCCACGGCCCTGCGCTTCTGCCTGGGCACGCAGCGGCGCGATGGCCGCCGTGGCCAGCGGGAACTCGGGCGCGGCGGTGCTCAGGGGCCCGAGCTCGCGCATCAGCCGGTTGACGATGCCGCGCGCCGGCCGGCCGGTGAACAGGTTCGTCAGCGCGGTGACGCGCGCGGTCTCGCTGCGCAGCGCCGCGCGGTGCACCGCGCTCGTCGTCGCCTCCGGACACAGCAGGTAGGCGGTGCCGACCTGCACGCCGGCCGCGCCCAGCGCCAGCGCGGCGGCCACGCCCTCGGCATCGGCGATGCCGCCGGCCGCGACCACCGGGACCCGCACCGCCTTCACCAGCTGCGGCAGCAGCGCGAACAGGCCCGCCTGCGCCTCCAGCGCGTCGGACAGGAAATGCCCGCGGTGGCCACCGGCCTCCAGGCCCTGGGCGATCACCGCGTCGACCCCCTGGGCCTCGAGCCAGCGCGCCTCCTCGACCGTGGTGGCCGAGGCCAGCACCTTCGCGCCCCAGCCGCGCAGCGGGGCCAGCAGCGCCGGCGCCGGCAACCCGAAATGGAAGCTGACCACCGGCGGGCGGAACTCGGCCAGCAGCGCGGCGGCCGCCGCGTCGAAGGCGCGCCGGCCGCCGCCGGGCGGGATCGCCGCGCCATCGATGCCGAACTCGGCGTGGTACGGGGCCAGCGCGGCGCGCCAGGCGGCCTCGCGCGCCGCGTCCGGCCGCGGCGCGGTGTGGCAGAAGAAATTGACGTTGTAGGGCGCGCTAGTCTGCGCCGTCAGCGCGGCGAGCTCGACGCGCATCGTCTCGGGCGTGAGCATCGCGCAGGGCAGCGAGCCCAGCGCGCCGGCACGGCACACCGCGGCGGCGAGGCGGTGGTCCTGCACGCCGGCCATCGGCGCCTGGATGATCGGCAGCGCGGTGCCGAGCAGCCCTTGCAGCGTGGTCTTCATCGGGGACTCCGGGCCGTGGGCCGGTGCGCGGCCGCTAGCGCAGCAGCACGAAGGCCAGCGGCGGCAGCAGCACCGCGGCGACGCCCACGAGGCGCCAGGCCCGCGCCACCGCAGCGGCCGGCAGCAGCGCCAGCACGCCCACGGCCGCCTGCGTGAAGCAGATCGCCGCCATGGCCAGCGCGGGCACCCCATCGACGCGCGTGGTCTGGTTCGTGTAGCGGTGCGGCGCATGCTCGAAACCGCCCGACAGCAGGATCAGCCAGCCCCCGACGAGGCCGAGCGCGCCCAGCGCGGCGATCGCGAGCCGGGCGGCGCCGGACAGGGGAGGCGAGGAAGGCGTCGTCATGCTCAGGCTTGAAACCCCGGGCGCGAGCCGGGTGCGGTGACAGGCGGCGGAAGATACCGTGCGTGGCACCCGGCGACCGCCACACGGCGAGCCGATTGGGCGAGGTGCCGCGAGAGCCGCCTCACGCCGGCGTAGCCAGTTTGAGCCCGACGATGCCGGCGACGATCAGGCCCAGGCTGAGGAGGCGCCCGGCGTTGGCCGGCTCGCCAAACAGCGCGATGCCCAGCAGCGCCGTGCCGACCGCCCCCACGCCGACCCAGACGGCGTAGGCCGTCCCCACCGCCAGCGACTTCATGGCGACGCCCAGGAGCAGCACGCTGCCGACCATCGCGGCCAGCGTGAAGGCACTGGGCCACAGCCGGGTGAAGCCGTCGGTGTATTTCAGGCCGATGGCCCAGCCCACTTCCAGCAGCCCCGCCACCAGCAACAAGAACCACGCCACGACCCTGCTCCCGAAGACCCGGTGCGACGATTGTCCCCGCGAGCGCGTCGCGGCCCCCGGTGGCGGCGCTACAGCCCCGCGAAGGCGACGAACCGGGCCCCGAACCGCAGCCGGTCCTGGGCGAGCAGCTCGCGCGCCAGCGGATGCTTCAGCTGCGCCTCCAGGTAGGACCGCCAGGTGTCCCGGTCCTCCACCACGATGTGCTGCGATTCGGTGGCGTAGAACAGCTCCTCATAGAAATTGAGGCGGAAGAACACGTACGAACGGACCCGCGCCGCGAGCTGCAGGCCCGACAGGGCCGCCGGCGACGCGCCCGCCGACACACCCGACAACTGCGCGAAGTACGCGCCGGTGAAGTTGGCGGGGTTCAGGTACTCGTAGGCGACATCGCCGTACTGCACGCCCAGCTTGTTGAGTTCGTACAGCCGGTCTCGGTACTTCGCCGAGAGGGTCTTGTAGTTGTTCCAGCGGGTCAGGAAGTACGTTCCCCCGGCGATCGCGGCGGCGATGAGCGTGAACGCTCCGGCGGCGAGGAACTGAGAGGCGATCTCGGACATGGGCGCTTGCTCCGGTTGATCGGAAAGTGATTCGCGAGGCCGGCGTGCGGGTCAGGACTCGCTGCGGGGAATGAGCGCCAGCAGATCGGTCACGCCGACATCGACGCCCGACTGACACAGCAGCGTGGACACCTGGCCGCGATGATGGGTCTGGTGGTTGAAGAAGTGCTGCAGCAAGGCGGCGAAGCTCCTGCTGGCGGCGCCCCCGGCCATGTTGCGGTAGGCGATGTCGGCGGCCAGGTGCCCGGGCGTCAGCTCCGCCACCCAGCGCTCGATGAGCGCATCGAGCGCTTGCCGGTAGGTGCGCAGCCCCCGCAGGTCCGGTGCGAGAGGCTGGGGCAGCGAGGACGGCTGCGGGAACCTGGACAGGGCGCCGAGGCTGGCGAACGGCAGCTCATGCCGAGCGAAGCGGTGCAGCCAGATCGTGTCGGCGACGGCGATGTGGTTCAGCGTGCCCAGGATGGAGCCGAAGAAGGCGCCCTTGTCCGCCGCGAGCGCCTCGGCGCCCAGCGTCCCGGCCGCCTCGTACAGGCGCTCGTTCATCCAGCGGTTGTATTCCGCCATCAGCGCGGCGATCTGCGGGGTCATGGCGCGGCTTCAGGAGTGAAAGGGGCGGCTCCGTTTCGAGCTGGCCGCGGCGATGCCGTTGCGGGTCGCGTGCAGCGCCAAGTTAGGCCACGCTTTATGCATGGCTAGTAAGGCGAAGACTCACCGAGAGCCATAAGCGACGGCGCGCACTAGCTTTCCATCTGGCATGAAGACAAATCCTATCGACTGACCGCCTGATGTCCCAACCCCACCTTTTATGTCATACCAATAGCTGAATTGCCCTGCCGGTCCGTTGCGATCGATGCGATGAGCTCGGCCCATGCATCGTTCGACGTCGCTCGTCGTTGACTCACCAGCTTTATAGCCGCCAAGGCTGTCAGGGCAACTTGACTTTGCGGTGGAGGGCTGCGAGGTCGGGGATTGAGTTGGTGCCGCGCATCCAACCACCAGGGCCGAGCTGAGTAGGGCGACGAACATCACGATGCGGTGCATCAAAAATTCCCTATTGGAAAAGGCGCGCTAGGACGCCGAAAGTGTGAGTGATCTAACGTTGGCGTTCAGCCGACGCCGAAGGCGGTCGGCTGGAAAAACGGGTTAGAGCACACAGAGCGACTACCTCTTGGCCGGGGTGTTGAAGTCATGCGCCTCTTTGAGCTGCCGCAAGGTTGCAGCCTTCGAGGGTGCGCTGAAGTTCACCGGTGCAGCGATGACGGTCTCTGGCTGGCCCGCTCTCGATATCGCTGCTTTGCAGTTCGCGGACGTATGCGAGCTCTCGAACAGCCACGGAGTGGACTCCTTCGACACCAACAATATCGGGCCGTCAATAAAAAGCGTGCCGTTGTTCATGCGCTTCAACTCACCCCCTTTGGAAGTGAAGGTGGTTCCGGGAATTGGGTCGCATGAAAACTTGATCTCCGCTATTGACTGAGGGGCGAGTTCGAGCGCGAGCCCGTACTGCCAGCGCATCGAGAGCTGAGGGGCAATTGCGTTAGTTGGTCCCGCCATCACGAAGCGACCTGATGATGAACTGCCATCTGACGGACCAGATGCGCACCCTGTGAGGACGGCTGCGGCGAGAAGCAGAAGGGAAATTGCGTTCATAGATTTTTATGGCGCGGCGAGGGCGGTGGTTATGTGTGCTCTAACGTTGGCGCTGAGCGGCGGGCGGAAGCGGGCGAAGCCCGCTTTTGACTGTCCGCTCCAGCAACTGGTTGGTCAGCACTACGCGATAAGCAGCTTTGCAACTGCCCCGAGAAGCGCCACCGCTGCCCCGACCAAGATGGCCTTGACATAGTTCTCGTGCAGCCATTGCCACTTGCTCTTTCGTTCAACGATAGGGTGCGACGCTTCGAGCGCCAAGCAGAGAACGGCAGCAGCCTCGGCCGGTTGCCTGACCGAGCCCGTGTAGATGAAACCGGCAGACGACCCGTCTTCATGCAGTTGCTGGCCATAGCTTCGGTCGCCGAAGAAAGGGCTGCGAGCTTTGAGTAGGTTGTACCAGCGAACCTCGGGATCTTTCATTTGCAGAAGAGCCTGTTCTGATTCGCTGGCGGTACTGAGAACTTTTTGCAGCATGCGACCGCCGAGAGCAGAAAGAATTTCGTACTCGTGCGACGCGGGAGTGGTTCCGCCACCTGCAAGACGCCAGTACTCGCCGGCGGCTCCCCACTGCGCGTCCAACCTGAAGTGCTGCAGCGATGGCGCAAGGGCTCGGAAACGCTGCTCGAGTTCGAGCCAACTCTTCATGGTGCCGCCCAACGCCGGCGTTGTGCCGCGCGCGTTAGCGCGTCGGCTCCAACGACTTGTTATCTGGCATCTGAGCTGCAGCTGTAGGAGTTGGTAGGCAACGCTCAAGTGTGCTGGTCAGAGCACATACGTACACGCTTTTGGAGAGGAACTGGTTCGCTTCTCCCTTCCCCTTCATCAACGCGACCATTTCTTTCATTTGATCGGCAGAGAAGGACTGAACTCCGCCCACCGAGGAGGGTGGAACGCGGAACTCTCTTTGAATTACGTACAAAGCGTCCTTGCCACTAATTGCTTTCACATGAAGGTTCACGCCAAAAGTCTGTCCAGCTTGCCGTCCGCAATAAAGCTGACCATAGGCAACTTTAAGCTCTTCGTCTTCTAGTGCCTTCGGGCCATTTACGCGCACTGCTTCGCAAGACCGCGCCGCACCCTTGAACATTCCGGTAAGAAATTGCCCGGGATCTTCCCCTTTCAGTTTTCGGAACCCTTGAACGACCCACATGTCTTTGTAGTCGGGCACCGACTGCTCAGAAGGCACGTACTCCGAAATCCAACCGTCATCTGACGATTTGTCCATGACCTTCGTCCACGCCGCAAACCCAGGGAAATTGCCTAGAACAAGACGCTCGGTGCTATCCGCAGCAGTTGCGGAAGGTTGCAGGGCAGCGAGTAGTGTTAACAGGAAGATTGAATGGAAGCGCATTGTTCCCCCAGGTGGATGTCGGAGCCAGATAACGTCAAATAGGCCAACCGCAGGAGCGGTGGGCGGTTGGTCTAACGTTTGAGCTCAGCCGCCGCCGAAGGCGGTCGGCTGGAGCGAAGGGTTAGAGCCCTTGCCTCAACGGAGAGGCGCAAGGCTCTGGCTACTTGCACCACTGCTGCTCGCATGGAACACCGTCGTTGTTGCCATCCATCTTTGTGCCTGGGCAGTTCTTAAGAAAGAACGTTGCCTCTGCGCAGGACGTCATTTGAGAGCAGTGTGTACGACCGTCGCATTTGAATTGATTGGACGCCGTTGCTGGAGGTGCCGGCGTGTACGCGGACTGAGGCTGAGGGCCGCCGTTGCGGCTCGCCTGGTACTTCGCATAGCCTTGCCAAGCGAGGAGGCCGAGCAAAACGACAACGATTAGGCGTTTCATGCTTGATGCGAACTAGGGCTCTAACGTAGACGTAACCGGTGGCCACGGAAGGCTGCGACCGGAGGGAGCGGACGCCCGTGGGTGTCCGTGTTGACGGGCAAGTTAGCTTGCCGCATGCAGAAGCTATTCATTCGAGGTCCGCGCTGGTGTGACCTGAAGCCGGAGGAGGCCTGATGCTCGCAATACAGACACAGGCACCGGTACATCGGAGCCTGACTTGAGAACTGCAAGCGCCAGTTCGCAAGGAGTAGAAACGGGCTGCGATCCATAGGCTACAACCAAATCTCCGGGGCGCAGATCAGCAGCCGCAGCCGGACCGCCTGCGTCAACTTCGGCGATCCTCGCCTCTAGGCCTTCCATAAGAGCCACTCCAATTGCTGGTCTCGTTGGGCCGCTGCGCTCGGTCTCCACTCGCACCTCTCGCATGCAAACGCCTTGGTCGGTTACGCGCGCAGCGATCGCACCGAAGTCAACACCTTGCAACTCGCCAACCAGCTTTTCGCACTCTCCGCGCGAGTAGGCTCTCGAACCGATGACTGAAGGAGCTTCTCCGATTGCGCGCCAGAGCTCGCGTGGAAAAACTTTCAGACTCCGCTGCACGAGGCCCTCGAACGACGTGTCCAATTCTTCGCGCATATCTGGGTGCTGGGCGACGCACCCATTCTTCGCCCAAACCAGAGCTGAACCGATCCACCACATTTCAGGTACCGCTATCTGTGCCGGCACGGCCTGTGCGCCAAAGATTGACGCTGCGAGAACAAGCAATCGCGCGAACTTCATGCAAGCTAACGTTGGCGTTCAGCCGCCGCCGCAGGCGGTCGGCTGGAACAACGGGTTAGAGGTCATATGTCCTCCACCTCAACGGCACCAAACCTTCCAGTCAAGGCCTCTACAAAGACACCCAAGAAAGCAAAATATTCGCCAGCGCGCTCCGACAACAGCCCTTCGGCAGTGACTTCACAGTCGAAGGAAAACGCAGGCTCATTGCCTTGCTCGGTGAATACGAAGAACCCCGGACGCTCTTGCAGCGTAGCGCTGCTTGCAAGGCCGCGCAGAAACTCGCAAACCTCTGCTTCGGAGGCGCGCTGGAAGCTGAAGCGTTGGCGTAGTCCCATTGGTGCGAGTGACCTCTAACGTTTGCGCTCAGCGGGCGGCGAAGCCGTCCGCTGCAGCAAATGGTTGGACCGCTTGCGCATAGACCAACGCTCCATCGCGGTACACCTTCGCCTCGTGATACGGGAAGACATGATGGCCGCAATGCTCTGTGAAGACAGCGATTGCGCGCTTGGCTTCGCTGGCAATGTAAAACGCCCGTTCAAACTGCACGACGGAGCCGTCCATCAGTTCGATTCGCAGCTGACCACCCGGATAGTCGAACCAAGGCCGAACCTGTTGCAGCACATCGTCCACGGAGCGTCCAAAGTGCGCCGCGAGATCGGGCGCCCACTCGGTTTCGAGCTGCCGCGCTAAAGACGGAACTGGGTACATGCGGTTCAACGTTGGCGTTCAGCCGACGCCGAAGGCGGTCGGCTGGAACAACGGGTTAGGTACTTACTGCGCGGGAACATAGAAGCCCCAAACACCGTTCGAATACTCGCCCGCTGCGAACTTGACCGCTCTACCGTCGCTTCGCAGTTCATACACCCACATGGAGTGCCTTTCATGGGGATGACTTGGGTGGCACACAGTGATTGCCGGCTCCTCTAGCGCATGCCACTTCAGTTGCCACGGGTTGAGGCCACCTAGCGATACACGGGTGCCCTCCAACCCAATGGCGATGTGCTTCCACCCTGCCGTCACGTCTGACATGAGTGCCTAACGTTTGCGCTCAGCCGCGCGCGGAGGCCGTAGGCCGTAGCGCGTCGGCTGGAGCGAAGGGTTAGCCCTCATGGACCGCGGCTTTCCGCGTGCACTCGCGGTAGAACACCTGCTTGTGACACAACGAGCACTCGCACCGCAGAGCCCCCTTCTCAGCGATGGACGCGGCGTATAAGCCTGCCAGTAATGCTGCGATCCCCGCCGCTAGGCCGACCACAAGACCTGTAGTGCCTCCCAATAGCTGGCCAATGCCTGCGCCGACTAGGAGCGCAAAGACGGGAGCGAGGCCACCAAGCTCGGTGACTGCAAGCGACCAGGACTGCTGAATGTCGGGCGCTCGGCGTACCAAGCCACCACATGTTGGGCAATACCGTGATGGCCAGACTCGGTTGAACTGCATGGGGGCTAACGTTCGACATGAGCGGCATGCGTAGGCACGCGAAGCGTGCCGGAGCATGTCCGCTCGATGGAGGGGTTAGCCGTCATTGCGCTCCATGCTTGCAGAGATGCTTGAAGCGCTGCGCTTCCTCCAATTCCCCCACCTGAGCGTGCGACCGCATCGCTCGCACGAGTATGCAAAGTTGGTTCGCTCCACGTGTAGCGCGTACCAAACTAAGAGCGCGAAGCTCAGTGCCCCGACTATCACACCCGCGTACACGCCCAGAACCTTACCCGCGATTGAAGCGACAAGCCAGCCCGCCACGAGCCCAGCCCAGACGGGCAGTTCTCCCGCGGCGCCTACCCAACCCCCTTTGCCTTCGGCGAGCGCAGGGCCTCGCACCACCTTGCCGCCGCACGTGTGGCAGTAGCGTGTTGGCCAGATGGGGCTGCCCTTCATGACAGCCACGGCGAACGCTGCGATGCTCGGTTCTCGCGCGCACGGCTGCACGCCAAGCAGCACAGCATTGCCACGCTGCCGAACTCAGCGCTGCGCATAGGACGACCTCTCGACCATGACGGCTAACGTTGGCGCTAAGCGGCGGACGGAGGCTGGCGAAGCCAGCCGGAGGACGTCCGCTTGAGCAACTGGTTAGAGCGCATCTTCGTCCCCCGCGCAGTGGGTGGGCGGCTCATAGAGCCAGTGCTTGGCAATAGCGCCAATTAGAAGGAAGAGAAACAACAGAAGCAACGACGGCAGACCAACAACTATGAGCGCTACTGTCGCTTGAAAGCTAAGAGTCCCGGCCATAACCAGGTCGTCGGGGGGTAGACGATGCAGGTAGAGCACGTAGGCGCAGAAGGCTGCGCTGGTTAGCGCAGCCCAGACAGCAACGACATGCTTTAGCTTTGGCCACTGAGGCATTGCGCTCTAACGTTGGCGTTCAGCCGCCGCCGAAGGCGGTCGGCTGGAACAACTGGTTAGGCTAGTACGGAACCGATTCAACCTTCAACCCCTTTGCCATCCAAGAGCCCACATAAAAAGCGGGGAACAGAGCGGCAGCGAACTCCGGGTCAGCCTCCTCAAGTTCCCGCGCAGCGTAGTGCCCAAAGTTCAAGTCTTTAAGGCGACTGCGATCAGTCTCAGTTCCCGCCACTACGGAACGCAAGTAGCGAAGTTGGGCCTCCACTGATTGATAGAGAGCTAGGTCGGGCGACTGAGCCAAACGCGTGCGCGCAACGTCTAGCGCGCGGTCTACGGCTTCGATCGGAGTCATTGGCCTAACGTTGGACATGAGCGGCGTCCAAAAGGGCGCAGCCTTTTGGACGTCCGCTCGATGGAGCGGGTTGGGCGTCACCTTCGCTGACTTGCAATGAGTTCCGCAATTTCCTTTGCGATCTCCTCGACCGTGTGAGTAGCCGTGCTCCGGGCTACCTTGTCGGCCAGCGATGGACTGTATGCAGTGACTTCCTGCTTGGAGATGTTGTGCCAAATCGGCAGCAGCACCTGCTCTCCAGAAACTGACCTCGTAACGATTCCATCGAGCTCATAGTTCGTCCAACCCTTGGCAATGAACGAGTGCGAGAGAACGACCAAGCCTACGCGGCTGTTAGCAAGGCCCTGATCAATCTTCCTTCGCAGACTGTCTCCAATTCGTAGTTCGAATTCGTCGTACCAGACGTCGAGGCCCTCGGCAACAAGCGCGGTGGCCAGGGGCCTAACCACCGCATCCTTGTCTTCCGACGCGTGCGATATGAAGACATCGTGAGCCCGAACGACCGCGTTCGCCCCCGGCGGCTCGTCTCTCTGTACCAAGCTCGGGACGCTTGCGAGAGGAAGAGCTCGCGCAGTAGGCAAAACCCCTGGAAGCACGCGAACGCCAGAACGAACCGTTCCTCGCAGGCCGTTCATGTCCACGGTGACGTGCCAGCGACCTGAACTTGGTACAGGGATGCGATGCGGTGACTGCTTGACCAGTCCCCCGTGATAGCGATGTTGCCGACCTGCCTTGAAGCTGCTGAAGTTAGACGAATCCATGAGCCTCACGTTCGCCGCGCTTCCCGACAACGTTACCTCGACGATCTGCCCGGCGGTTAGTTGGCCCAAGTCGTAGTGCGTGAAATTCACTTCGGCTCCTCGAACACCTGTGTGGTTTGCTGTGACGCCCAACGTCAAATAGGCCAACCGCAGGAGCGGTGGGCGGTTGGTCTAATGTGATTCACGGCGCGATGATCGCCGACCCGTTTCCCCTGGGCAAACCCCCCAAAAGCACGTGATGGGCGCGGTGCGTTAGGCGGACTAAATTTTCGCGGATGGCTGACCCGCACGACGCGCCGCACGGCGACGAACCGCCCCCTCCGCCACGGCTGCTGGACCAGTTGCGCGCGGCCATCCGCGTGCGCCATTACTCGATCCGCACCGAAGCCGCCTACGTCGGCTGGGTGCGCCGCTACATCCATTTCCACGGCCTGCGCCACCCGCGCGAGATGGGCCCGGCCGAGGTCGAGGCCTTCCTGAGCGCGCTGGCGCAGGAGCGCCAGGTGTCCGCATCCACGCAGGCACAGGCGCGCTCGGCGCTGCTCTTCCTCTACAAGGAGGTGCTGCACGTCGCGCTGCCCTGGCTGGACGAGGTGGTGTCGGCGCGCCCGTCGCGGCGCCTGCCGGTGGTGCTGACGCCGGGCGAGGCGGCGGCGCTGCTGGGCCAGATGTCCGGCGTGACCGGGCTGATCGCGGCGCTGCTGTACGGCACGGGCATGCGCCTGCTCGAAGGCCTGCGCCTGCGCGTGAAGGACATCGAGTTCACCCGCCGCGAGGTGCTGGTGCGCGAGGGCAAGGGCGCGAAGGACCGTGTGACCGTGCTGCCGGAGAACCTGGTGGCGCCGCTGCAGGCGCAGCTGGCGCAGGCGCGGGCCCAGCACCAGGCCGATCTGGCCGCCGGCCGCGGCGCGGTATGGCTGCCCGATGCGCTGGCCGTCAAGGCGCCGTCCTGGGCGCGCGCCTGGGGCTGGCAGTGGGTGTTCCCGTCGCCGGTGCTGTCGGTCGATCCGCGCAGCGGCGTCGAGCGCCGACACCACGTCAACGAGGCGTCGATCCAGAAGGCGGTATCACTGGCTGCACGCCGCGCCGGCCTCCACAAGCCCTGCTCGCCGCATGTGCTGCGCCATTCCTTCGCCACCCACCTGCTGCAGGCCGGCTACGACATCCGAACGGTGCAGGAGCTGCTGGGCCACGCCGACGTGAAGACCACGATGATCTACACGCATGTGCTGATGAAGGGCGGCCGCGGCGTGCGCAGCCCGCTCGACGCGTTGTAGCCGCGGCGCGGCCGCTCAGCCGCCGAACAGTTCGCCGGCCGTCTTCGGCGGCGTCAGCCCCAGGTGGCGCCAGGCCGCCAGCGTGGCGATGCGCCCGCGCGGGGTGCGCTGCAGGTAGCCCTGCTGGATCAGGTAGGGCTCGATCACGTCCTCGATGGTGCCGGGCTCCTCGCCGATCGCGGCGGCCACGTTGTCCAGGCCGACCGGGCCGCCGTCGAAGCGGTGGATCACCGCCTCGAGCAGCTTGCGGTCCATCAGGTCGAAGCCGAGCGGGTCGACGTCGAGCATCTTCAGCGCCTTGTCGGCGGTGGCCGCGTCGATGCGGCCGCTGCCCTTGACCTGGGCGTAGTCGCGCACGCGCCGCAGCAGGCGGTTGGCGATGCGCGGCGTGCCGCGGCTGCGCCGCGCGATCTCCAGGGCCCCTTCGGCGTCGGCCGCCACGTGCAGCAGCCCGGACGAGCGGGTGACGATTTTCGCGAGCTCCTCGACGCTGTAGAACTCCAGGCGCGCGACGATGCCGAAGCGGTCGCGCAGCGGGTTGGTCAGCATGCCGGCGCGGGTGGTGGCGCCGACCAGCGTGAACGGCGGCAGGTCGAGCTTGATCGAGCGCGCCGCCGGGCCCTCGCCGATCATGATGTCGATCTGGTAGTCCTCCAGCG
>CAYOXW010000072.1:0-12435 GCA_964408005.1 uncultured Methylibium sp. | reverse complement strand
CGGCGGCGGGGCGGGCGCGGCGGGCGTCGGCGGCGCGGCCGGGGCGAGTTCGCGCACGAAGGCGGCCTGCAGCCGCTCGATCGGCGGCGGCTCGGCGTCGGGCAGCAGGACCGCGAGGCGGCCGAGCAGGTCCAGGTGCAGCGCGGCGACGAGGGCCGCCAGGGCGGCCAGCAGCGCGCCGCGCCGCCGGGTCGATCTCACCCGCCGCCGCCGAGCCAGGCCGCACGCCGCGCGCAGGCCGCGGCATCCGCCTGCGGATCGACGCCCAGGCTCATCGCGCCGTCGGCGCGCGCCGACGGCAGCGTCAGCGCGAGCAGGCGCTGGTCACGCACGGCCAGCAGCGGCAGCGGCCGCTCGAGCGCGCCGAGCAGCGCGAGATCGTCGAGGCGCCGCAGCCGCCAGCCATCGAGCGCGAGCAGCTCGTCGCCGGCGGCCAGGCCGGCGCGCTCGGCCGCACCGCCGCGCAGCACCGACTGCAGCTTCAGCGTGCCGCCGCTGTCGGCCAGCCGCGCGCCCAGGCGCTGCGCCAGCGTCGGCTTGTCCTCGCCCCAGCGCACGCCGCAGGCCGCCAGCGCCTCGCGCAGCGGCAGCTCGCCGGTGCCATGCACCCAGGCGGCCAACTCCTTCGCGTAGGAGCGTCCGCCGACCTCGCGCAGCACCGCGGCGATGTCGGCCTCGCCGATCGGCCCGCCGGCGCTGCGCGCCCACAGGCCGCGCATCACGGCGTCGAGCGAGCCCTCCCCCTCGCGGCGCAGCGTCAGATCGAGCAGCAGCGCGACCAGCGCGCCCTTGGAGTAGTAGCTGACGGTCGCGTTGACGGTGTTCTCGTCGGGCCGGTAGTACTTGGTCCAGGCGTCGAAGCTGGCCTGCGCGACGCTCTGCAGCTTGCGCCCCGGCGTGCCGAGCACCTGGTTCAGCGTCTTGGCGACCAGCTTCAGGTAGCGCGCGTCGTCGAGCAGGCCGCAGCGGCGCAGCAGCAGGTCGTCGTAGTAGGAGGTGAAGCCCTCGAAGAACCACAGCAGCTCGGTGTAGTTCTCGCCGCCGTAGTCGTAGCGCGCGAACTCGGCCGGCCGCAGCCGCTTGACGTTCCAGGTGTGGAAGTACTCGTGGCTGATCAGCCCGAGCAGCGTCGTGTAGCCCTCGCCCTGCGCCGCGATGCCGCGCCGCGGCAGGTCACGGCGGTTGGCGATCAGCGCGGTGCTGGCGCGGTGCTCGAGGCCGCCATAGCCCTCCTCGACCGCGTTGAGCAGGAAGACGTAGCGGTCGAAATGCGGCTTGCGCCGGCCATGCCAGAAGGCGATCTGCGCCTCGCAGACGCGCTTCGCGTCGGCCAGCAGGCGCTCGCCGTCGAAGCTGGGCAGCGCGCCGGCGACGACGAACTCGTGCGGCACGCCGCGCGCCTCGAAGCGGCCGCGCCAGAACCGGCCCAGCTCGACCGGGTGGTCGACCAGCTCGTCGTAGTCGGCCGCCTCCCAGCGGCGCGGGCCGACGGCGCGCAGCGCGGTCGCGACCTGCCAGCCGCGCGGCAGCGCGCCGAGCTCGAGGCGCTGCGGCTCGGCCTCGCGGCCCTCGACGCGCAGGAACAGGCTGGTGCCGTTGAAGAAGCCGCGCTGCGTGTCGAGCCAGGCGGCGCGCACCGAGTTGTCGTAGGCGTAGACGCGCCAGCTCACCGTCAGGGCGCCGCGGCCGCGGCAGCGCGCCAGCCAGGTGCTCTTGTCGAGCTGCTCGAGCGGCACGGCGTGCCCGCCCTGCTCGGCCGTGAGCCCGGACAGGTGGCGCGCGAACTCGCGCACCAGGTAGCTGCCGGGAATCCACACCGGCAGCGCCAGGCGCTGCTCGGCGGCGGGCGCGGGCACGGTCAGCGTGACGCGGAACTGGTGGGCCTGCAGGGCCTCGGGGCCGTCGATCTCGACGCGGTAACGGATCATGGGGTTCGAAGCGCCAGATAAAGCCAGGGGCGGGCTCGCTCGGGGCCGGGGGCCCTAGCTGCCGGCGGCGGCCATGAAACAGCTCAGCGCCGCGACGGCGCTGAGACGAAAACGCAGCGTCAGCCAGCCGGCCGCGCCCGCCGCGGCATAGGCGCGGCGGTCGACCAGGTAGCAGGCCACGAGCAAGGCGCCGAGCAGCGCCAGCCCCGCATAGGGCGGCATCAGCACCGCGACCCAGGCCGCGAGCATCACGGCGACGCCCCAGCCGAGCCGCGCCGAGGGCTCGCCGCCCGCCGGCCGCAGCGCCAGGCCCCAGTGCATGCCGCCGAGGAAGGCGGCGATCAGGGCCGCGTACTTCGCCAGCGCGTCGGTCACGTAGGGGTGGGCGTCGGGCCGCACGATCCAGGTCAGCAGCGCCCCGGCCAGGAAGGGCAGCAGCCCCGCGTAGCCGAGCGCGAGCGCCAGGGGCGGCGGCGCGGAGGCGGCGGTGGCGGGACGCGCGGCAGGATCGGGCAGGGGCAGGCTCACGGGGCGGGCAGGACAAAGGCGGCGCGATTGTCGCCCGAGCCGCGCCGCCCGCGCGCTCAGGACTTGGCCGCCCCCGCCTGGCGTTCGAGCTGCTTCTCGAGCTGCACGGCGTTGAGCATGCCCGGGACGCGCAGGCCGTCCTCGAACACGATCGCCGGCGTGCCGCGCACGTTGTGCCGGCCGCCGAGCGCCAGGTTGCGCTCGATCGGCGTCTCGCAGCCCTTGGCCTCGACGCGCGGCGGCAGCAGGCCCTGGACCATCCAGTCGCGCCAGACGGCGGTGCGGTCGGTGGCGCACCAGATCGAGCGCGCCTTGTCGTGCGAGTCGTCGCCCAGCACCGGCATCAGGAAGGTGTAGACGGTCAGGTCCTTGGCCTTGGCGAGCTCCTGCTCGAAGCGCTTGCAGTAGCCGCAGTTCGGATCCGAGAACACCGCGATGCGGCGCTTGCCGCTGCCGATCTTCCAGACGATCGCGTCCTTCAGCGGCAGGCTGGCGAAGTCGATCGCGGTCAGCTTCGTCAGGCGCTCCTCGGTGAGGTTGCGCCGGGTCTTGGTGTCCATGATCTGGCCACCGATGATCAGGTGCGTGGCCTCGGCGTCGGTGTAGTAGAGCTCGGTGCCCAGGCGCACCTCCCAGAGCCCCGGCATCGCCGTGCGCGTGACCTCGTCGACCTTCTTCAGGTCCGGAAAACGCTCGGCCAGGCGGGCACGGATCGTCGATTCCTGCGGAGCCTGGGCGACCGCCGTGACCGCCGTGACCGCGACGGTGGCGGCGATCGCCACCACGGTGGCGCCGGCGAGGGCAAGGGTCTTGAGGTTCATGATGTGCTTTCGAAGGGGCCGCAGCCCTCGGGCGGTCTTCAGGCCTGCAGCGCCCGACCGGCCAGCCAGCGCTTGAGCGGTGGCAGATGATCCAGCAGAGTCAGGCCACGGTTGCGCAGTTCCCTCAGCGGGGCGCTGTCGTGTGCGAAAAGTTGCAGCAGGCCATCGGTCACCCGCCCCATCGCCCAGGTCGGCAGTGCGCGCTCGCGGGCATAGCGTGCGAGCAGCTTCTCGTCACCGAGCGGCCGCCAGGGCTCGGCGCGCTGGCGCGCCGCCAGCACGGCGGTCAGTGTCGCCACGTCGGCCAGGCCGAGGTTGAGCCCCTGGCCGGCCAGCGGGTGCACGACATGGGCGGCATCGCCGAGCAGCACCCAGCCCGGCCCGTGCCAGCGCGTCGCGCGCGCCAGCCGCAGCGGCCAGGCGGCGCACGCGCCGGCCAGCGTCAGCCGGCCGGCCTGACCGCCGGTGGCCTCGTTCAGGGCCTGCTCGAAATCGGCGGCCTCGGCCGCCGCCAGCGCCGTGGCGCGGGCCTCGGGCAGCGACCACACCAGGCCATACCCCCGCCCCGGCGTGTCGGCGCCATCGAAGGGCAGCAGCGCGAGCACGTCGGGCGCGCGGAACCACTGCCGCGCGACGCCCTGGTGCGGACGGTCGCAGGCGAGCCGCGCGGCCACGGCCCGCTGGCCGTAGTCGTGGCGCTCGATGTCGACGCCGAGCGCGGCGCTGGCGCGGCCATCCTTG
Source organism: uncultured Methylibium sp. (assembly GCA_964408005.1). Taxonomy (GTDB): domain Bacteria; phylum Pseudomonadota; class Gammaproteobacteria; order Burkholderiales; family Burkholderiaceae_C; genus Methylibium. The sequence continues at coordinate 8,417 of CAYOXW010000072.1, read as the reverse complement.
CCGTCGCACCAGGCGGTCAGCGCCGCCGGCACGGCCCGCTCGACCGGCGTGACATGCGGCGAGAAGCGCAGCGCCGCCGCGAGCTCGCGCTCGAGCGCCGCCGCATCGACGATCCACGCCAGCTCGGCCACCTGCTGCTGCCAGGCGCTGAATTCGAGCCGCCCCCCGGCGTCGCCGCTCACCTGCATCGCGGTGACGCGGGTCGCGGCACTCGGCCGGGCCGCGCGCAGCGCCTCCCAGACCTTGAGCTGCTCGAGCAGCGCGACCGCCGCCGGGCCGAGCGCATAGGTGCGCACGTCGGGCCCGGCCCGCGGGGGCTCGTCACCGCCGGCGTGCGCGACGCGCAGCCCCAGACGCGCGAGCGAAAGCGCCAGCGCCTGACCCACCGCCCCGCGACCGCGCACGCACACGTCGAAACCGTTCATTGCAGTTCCATTGTAGGAAGCGCCTCGCCCTTCGCCAGGCCGGCGCCACAATGGCCGCACGCCCACTGCCGTCCCCCCCGATGCCCGTCTGGCTGCGCCGCCTGCTGATCGTCACCGGCCTCGTGCTCGCGCTGCTCGTCGCGGCGGCCGCCTGGTTCGTCGCGAGCTTCGACGCCGCGCGCTACAAGGGCCTGTTGATCGAGCGGGTGCGCACGCAATACGAGCGCACGCTCGCGATCGACGGACCGATCGGGCTGGCCCTGTTCCCACGGCTCGAAGTCACCCTGCGCGATGTGAAGCTCAGCGAGGCCCGGCGCGCCGACGAGTTCATGGCGATCGAGCAGGCCAGCCTCGCGGTGCAGCTGCTGCCGCTGCTGCGGCGCGAGCTGGCGATCGACCGCGTGGCGGCGCGCGGCGTGCGGCTGGTCTACACGCGCGACGCCGAGGGTCGCCGCAACATCGACGACCTGCTCGCGGCCTCGGCCGACACGCCCGCCACCGCACCGAGCGCGTCGGCGCCCGGCACCGCGCTGCGCTTCGACGTGCGCACGCTCGAGTTCAGCGATCTGCAGGCGAGCGTGCGCGACGTGCCCGCCGGTCTCGACGGTCGTTTCGTGGTCGAGCGCCTCGCGACCGGCCGGCTCGCCGATGGCGCCGAATCGCCGCTCGCGCTGCGCGCCCGCGCGACGCTCGTCCAGCCCGCCCTCGACGCCGCGCTCGAGCTCGACGCCCAGCTGACGCTGGCGCTGCCGCCCGGTGCGCCGGCACGCGCCGGTCTGCGCGAGCTGACGCTGGCGCTGCGCGGCAGCGGCTTCGGCGTCAAGGACCTCGATGCACGGCTGACGGCCGCCGCGCTGCGCCACGACGGCGCGGCGCTCGCCGCCGAGCGGCTGGCGCTGACGCTGTCGGGCGAGCGGCTCGGCCTCGCGCTGAAGGACAGCCGGCTCACGCTCGCCACCCTCGGCTATGACCCGGCGCGCCGGCACCTGGGGCTCGAGGCGCTCGAGCTCCAGCTCGCCGGCCAGCGCGGCGACGCCCCGATCGAGGCCCGGCTCGCCTGGCCCCGGCTCGACGTCGATGGCGACACGCTCAAGGGCAGCGCCCTGCAGGGTCAGGCACGCCTCGCCTCGAGCGCGCAGACGCTGCAGCTGGCCTTCACGTCGCAGCCGCCGAGCGGGCGTTTCGAGCGCCTCCAGGTCCCGGGCCTGCAGCTCGATCTGAACGGCAGTGCCGGCGCGCGCCGCCTGCAGGGCCAGCTGCGCGGCGATCTCACGCTGGCGACCGGGCCCGTCGCCGCCACGCTCGACGCGCTCGCGCTGCAGCTCACGCTGAGCGACCCAGCGCTGCCGCCGACGGCGCTCGCGCTGCGCGGCCGCGCCCAGGCCAGCGCGGCGGCGGCGAGCTGGAGCGTCGAGGGCCGCGCCAACGAGCAGCCCTTCTCGGTCAGCGGCCAGGCGGCGCTCGACCGCGCCGTGCCACGCATCGAGGCCCAGGCGCGCTTCACGACGCTGGACCTGACGCGCTTCGTCGCGCCGCCCACCGCCGCCGCATCGGCGGCCTCGGCGCCGGGAGGCGACGCACCGATCGACCTGGCGGCGCTGAAGGCCTTCGACGGCCGCCTCACGCTGCGCGCCGACGCGCTGATCTACCCGCCCTACCGCGTGGCCGACGCCGCGCTCGACGCGACGCTCGCCGGCGGCGCGCTGCGCGTCAGCCAGCTCGCCGGGCGCGCCTGGGGCGGCCGTTTCAGCGCCCAGGCCAGCGCCCAGGCGGCCGCGAAGCCGCAGGATCAGCGCGTGGCGGTCCAGCTCGACGCGAGCGAGGTCGACATCGCCGCGCTGCTGAAGGACGTGGCGCAGATGCACAAGCTCGAGGGCCGGGGCCGGGTGCGCGCCGATCTGCGCAGCAGCGGCGCCAACGTCGCCGCCTGGCGCCGCCAGCTCGCCGGCGAGGCCTCGGTCCAGCTGCGCGACGGCGCGGTGCGCGGCATCAACCTCGCGAAGACGCTGCGGCAGTGGCGCAGCGCGGTGAGCCTGAACAAGGAGGCGGTGCAGGCGGCCAGCACGCAGGAGAAGACCGACTTCTCCGAGATCAGCGCCAGCTTCCAGGTCGCCGAGGGCGTCGCGCACAGCCGCGACCTGTCGGCCAAGAGCCCCTTCCTGCGCGTCGGCGGCGAGGGGGCGATCGACGTCGGGCGGGGCCGCATCGACTACCTCGCCCGCGCCACCGTGACCGCGACGCCCGAGGGCCAGGACGGCGCCGAGCTCGCGGCCCTCAAGGGCCTGACGGTGCCGGTGAAGCTCAGCGGCCCCTTCGAGGCGGTCGACTACCGCGTGCAATGGAGCGCGGTCGCCGCCGAGTTGCTGAAGAAGCGCGCGACCGAGGCCCTCGGCGGCAAGCTCGGCGTGCTCGAACGCCTCGGCGGCCGCGCGCCGGCGGCCAGCGAGCCGGCCGCCGGGGCCTCGGCGCCGACGAAGAAAGAGCGCACCAAGGACCGGCTGCGGCAGCTGCTCGGCGGCTGAGCCCCGCGCTCAGTTCGACTGCTTGATCAGCCGCCCGGCGGTGGCCTGCAGCGGCCGCGCGTTCATCGGATAGAGCCGCGCGAAGATCGCCTGCTGGGCCGGCGACAGCGTGGCCGGCTGCTGCATCACCAGCCACAGCACGCCCTCGGTGCACGGCGGCGCGGTCAGCGAGCCCATGTAGGTGTAGTAACGCCGCTCGGCCGGCAACAGCGCGCCCGGATCCAGCGGCACCGGGGCGAGCTGGCGCTCGTGCTTCTCCAGCGGCAGGTGGTTCCACACCAGCTGCACCGCCGGGTGCGCCGGCCCCTCGTCGAGCAGCACCGCGACGATGGCCAGGCGGCCGTCCTCGCTGCGATGCACCAGGTGCATGGCCATCGCGAACTGGCGGCCGTCGATGCGTTCCTCGCTCGGGCGATGGAACTGGAACTGCTGGAGCTCGTAGCGCCGCCCGCCGACCGCGAGCGTGTTGCCCGGCGCGACGTCGACCTGCACCGTGTGGCCGGTGTCGATCACGCTGAAGGCGCCGGGCTGGTAGTCGAAGCGGATCGCCTCCAGATCGACGGCGATGCCGTCGCGGATGTCGATCGGGCTCTGGCGCTGGCCGCTGCCGCAGGCGGCGTTGGCCGCATCGAGCCGGGCCCAGGCCTGCGGACCGGTTTCGCCCTCGTAGCGCCACGGGCCGGCCGGCCGCTGGGCCGCCGGCCTGGGCGTGGCGGCGCGGCGCGGCGGCCCCGCCGTGGCGGCCGGTGCGTCCCCGGCCGCGCCGGTGTGGCTCACGTTCAAGGCCGGCGGCGCGGTGCGCGCGGCACGGCGCGCGGCGAGGCGCTCGTCGATGCGCTGGCGCAGATCGGGCAGCAGCACCAGCGGCGGGGCCGGCTCGGCCGCCGGCACCTCATGCCCCGCACCGGCGTGTGCCGGCACGGCGGCGAACGCCAGCGCGCCGCAGGCCAGGGCAAGGAGGCTTCGGCAGGCGGCGTGAGGGGGCATGGCGGGTCGTCCGGTCGCGGGCCGCGACGGCGGCCCTTGGCCGGATATCGGCCGGCGCCGGCCGTGCTTGAGCTCAGCCCCCGGCCGGCCGGGCGGGCGCCAGCCGCGGCCGCACCCACAGCCACGCCCCCAGGCCGATGCTCATCAGCCCCAGCGAGGCCAGCGCCAGCGCCAGCGGCCGGTGCATCACCAGCGGCGCGAGCAGACCGGCGACCAGCGCGTTGGCGCTCGCGGCCAGGAAGCTCTGCAGCGACGAGGCCATGCCGCGGCGCTCGGGCACGAGGTCCAGCACCATCAGCGTGACCACCGGCACCATCAGCGCCCAGCCGAAGGAGAACAGCCCGATCAGCGGCAGCGCCCACCAGGCCTGCGGCGCGAACAGCGCGTTGGCGCTCACATTGAGCAGCGACACCGTGGCCATGATGCGAAACCCCCGGCGGATCTGGCGCTGCGGCGCCAGCTTGCCGGCCAGCCGGCCGCTCCACCAGGCGCCGCCCATGATGCCGGCGATGGTGCACAGGAAGAGCCAGAAGAACTCGGTCGGCCCCAGCCCCAGGTGCTCGCCGACGAACACCGGCGCCGACAGCACGTAGAGGAACATGCCGTTGAAGGGGATGCCGCTGGCCAGCGCGAGCAGCACGAAGCGCGAGCTGCCGCCGAGCTGCCAGTAGCCGCGCAGCAGGTGGGCGGCGTTGAAGGGCTGCTTCGCGCTCGGGTGCAGGGTCTCGGGCAGCTTCTTCCACACCGCGAACCACAGCGCCGCGCCGACGGCCGCGAGCAGCCAGAAGATCGCGTGCCAATCGGCGTGCACGTAGAGAAAGCCCCCGACGATGGGCGCGACCGCCGGCGCGATGCCGAAGAACAGCGTCACCTGCGACATCACGCGCTGCGCGTCGGCCGGCGGGAACATGTCGCGGATCACCGCGCGCGAGACCACGATGCCGGCACCGGTCGACAGCCCCTGCAGCAGGCGGAAGAACACCAGCTGGCCGATCGTCTGCGCCAGCGCGCAGCCCACCGAGGCGAGCGTGAACACCGCGACGCCGGCGAGCACCACCGGACGGCGTCCGAAGCTGTCCGACAGCGCGCCGTGGAACAGGCTCATGACCGCGAAGCCGACCAGGTAGGCCGACAGGGTCTGCTGCATCTGCGCCGGCGTCGCGTCGATCGCGGCGGCGATGCCGCTGAAGGCGGGCAGGTAGGTGTCGATCGCGAACGGCCCGAGCATGCCCAGGCCGGCGAGCAGCACGGCCAGCGCCCAGCGCGGCGCGGTCCAGAGTTTGTCGGCGTCGGGGTTCATCGCAGCGGAGACCGCCCGGGGCCCTCCGGGCGTGTCAGAAATGTGTGAAGCGGACCGATAGGCCGGATTCTGTGCGCCGGCACCGCCTTGCGGCGTCGCCGGCGTGACCGCCATTCCTCTGGGCCGCCCCTCGCGGGAACGGCTCGATGCCACCTACCCGCCGGCTCCGCGGGCCACCTCATCGCCGGCCTATTTGGTGTTGCTGCGCGCAGAGATTGCCCGTTTCACCCGAACTGAATCGGCTCGTCTCTGTTGCTCTGATCCTCGCCTTCGGCCTTGCGGCCCCGGCGGACAGCCGTTAGCTGCTGCGCTGCCCTGTGCAGTCCGGACCTTCCTCCAGTGCCACGTTTCCGTGCTTGCACCAGCGGCGGTCTGGTCCGCTTCACGCGCCGATTATCGTCGGGCGCTCCAAAGCGTGCTGCGTCAGCGTCCGCCGACGAAACGCACCTGCGCCGGCTTGCCCGGCGGCAGCATCTCGAAGTGGCTGCCGAGCCGCTTGAACAGCGCCGACGGCCGGCCGCTGCGCGACAGCAGCCCGCCCTCCTGCAGCGCCTGGCCGGCAGCATTGAGCTGCATCGTCGCGCCCTGGCGCAGCGCCGGGCAGGCGGCGAGCACGGCCTCGACCTCGGGCGGCAGCGCCGCCGGCACCGGCGGCGCGACGGCCTTGGGCGGCTTGGCGGGGGCGCGCTTCGCAGGCGCGGCGGCCTTCACCGGCGCCGCCGCGCGGGGCTTGGCCGCCGCCTTGGGTGCGGCCGCGGCGCGCGCGCGGCGCACCGTCGCCGGCCCGATCACTTCGAAGGCGTCGTAGACGCGCTCGTAGTCGCGCGCGATGTCGCTGCCCGACTTGCCGTGCTGGCCATAGCCGGTCACGCGGCAGCCGAGCTCGCGCAGGCGCACGATCAGCGGCGAGTAGTCCATGTCGGAGGACACCAGCACCACCTCGTCGAGCGGCTGGCGTAGCACCAGCTCGACGGCGTCGATGGCGAGCGCGATGTCGGTGGCGTTCGGCCCGGCGAAGGTGCTGGGCAGGAAGCGGATCGCGTGATCGCGGCAGAACTCGGCGAACTCGCCGGCCTTCTGCACGCTGCCGTAGGCACGCCGGTGCTGCAGCACATGCGAGCCGGCGCGCAGGCGCTCGAGCACCTGCGCGACGACGTCGGTCGAGACGTTGTCGGCATCGATCAGCAGCGCGGTGCGCTTGAAGGTCTGTGGCATCGGATTTCCGTTTCAGTCAGTCGGCCAGCCGCCACGCCAGCGTCTCGCCGCCGCGCAGCGGCTTGAGCTCGGCCTCGCCGAAGGGCACGGCGGGCGGCACGCTCCAGGCCTCGCGCTTCAGCGTCACGCTGCCGCGGTTGCGCGGCCGGCCGTAGAAGTCGGCGCCATGGAAGCTCGCGAAGCCTTCGAGCCGGTCGAGCGCGCCGGCCGCCTCGAAGGCCTCGGCGTAGAGCTCGAGCGCGGTCAGCGCGGTGTAGCAGCCGGCATGGCCGCCGGCATGCTCCTTCAGGTGGGCCGCATGCGGCGCGCTGTCGGTGCCGAGGAAGAAGCGCGGGCTGCCCGAGGTCGCCGCGGCGACCAGCGCGCGGCGGTGCTCCTCGGCCTTGAGCACCGGCAGGCAGTAGAAATGCGGCTGCAGCCCGCCGGTGAAGATGGCGTTGCGGTTGTAGAGCAGGTGCTGCGGCGTCACGGTCGCGCCGGTCGGACCTTCGGCCTCGAGCACGTACTGCGCGCCCTCGCGCGTGGTCACGTGCTCGAACACGATCTTCAGCGCCGGGAAGTCGCGCCGCAGCGGGATCAGGTGGCGCTCGACGAACACCGCCTCGCGGTCGAACAGGTCGACCGTGGGGTCGGTGACCTCGCCGTGCACCAGCAGCGGCAGGCCCTCGCGCTGCATCGCCTCGAGCACCGCATAGGTCTTGCGCAGGTCCGTGACGCCGGCGTCGCTGTTGGTGGTCGCGCCGGCCGGGTAGTACTTCAGCGCGACGACACCGGCCTCGCGCGCGCGGCGGATTTCCTCGGGCGCGGTGTTGTCGGTCAGGTAGAGCGTCATCAGCGGCTCGAAGTCCGAGCCGGCCGGGCGTGCCGTGAGGATGCGCTCGCGGTAGGCCAGCGCCTGCGCGCTCGTCGTGACCGGTGGGCGCAGGTTGGGCATCACGACGGCGCGCGCGAACTGGCGCGCGGAATGCGGCAGCACCGCCGCGAGCGCGGCGCCGTCGCGCAGATGCAGGTGCCAGTCGTCGGGGCGGGCGAGTGTGAGCGTGGCCGTCATCGCACGATTGTCGCCTGCGGCCGTCTCGGGCCGACGCCGGCGCGGCTCAGTGCGCCAGGATCTTCGAGAGGAAGTCGCGCGCCCGCGGCGAGCGCGCCTCGGGCTGGCCGAAGAAGTCCTCCTTGCGGCAGTCCTCGACGATCTTGCCGGCGTCCATGAAGATGACGCGGTGGCTGACCTTGCGCGCGAAGCCCATCTCGTGGGTCACGCACATCATCGTCATGCCCTCGTGGGCGAGCTGCACCATCACGTCGAGCACCTCGCCGACCATCTCGGGGTCGAGCGCGGAGGTGGGCTCGTCGAACAGCATCACGATCGGGTCCATGCTCAGCGCACGTGCGATCGCCACGCGCTGCTGCTGGCCCCCGGAGAGCTGACCCGGGAACTTGTCCTTGTGCTTGATCAGCCCGACACGCTCGAGCATCTTCAGCCCGCGCGCCATCGCGTCGTCCTTGCTGCGGCCGAGCACCTTGATCTGCGCCAGTGTGAGGTTCTCGGTCACCGACAGGTGCGGGAACAGCTCGAAGTTCTGGAACACCATGCCCACCTTGGCGCGCAGCTGCGGCAGGTTGGTGCCGGGCGCGGTGATGGACTGTCCGGCCAAGAGGATGTCACCCTGCTGGATGGGCTCCAGCGCGTTCACGGTCTTGATGAGCGTGCTCTTGCCCGAGCCCGAAGGGCCGCACACAACCACGACCTCGCCTTGCTGGATGGTGGTGCTGCAGTCGGTCAGCACCTGGAAGGCGCCATACCACTTGCTGACCTTGACAATTTCAATCACGAACTACTCCTGGTCGAAGAGGGCCGCCGAGCGACGGGCCGCCCCTGGCCGGCGGCACCCCCTCGGGGGGTGGCTGCCGAAGGGCAGCCGGGGGCACGGGTCCTACCGGATGATTTGGATGCGCTTTTGCAGCTGG
>CAYOXW010000071.1:0-12452 GCA_964408005.1 uncultured Methylibium sp. | reverse complement strand
GCCTGATCACCGGCCAGCGCATGGAGAAGATCGAGTGGGGCCCGAACTGGGAGGAGATCCTCGGCGGCGAGTTCTCGAAGAGAAGCCAGGACCGCAATTTCGACGACATCCAGAAGGATATCTACGGCCAGTTCGAGAACACCTTCATGATGTACCTGCCCAGGCTGTGCGAGCACTGCCTGAACCCGGCCTGCGTCGCGTCCTGCCCCAGCGGCAGCATCTACAAGCGCGAAGAGGACGGCATCGTCCTGATCGACCAGGACAAGTGCCGCGGCTGGCGCATGTGCGTCAGCGGCTGCCCCTACAAGAAGATCTACTACAACTGGAAGAGCGGCAAGGCCGAGAAGTGCATCTTCTGCTACCCGCGTATCGAGGCCGGGCAACCGACGGTGTGCTCCGAGACCTGTGTCGGCCGCATCCGCTACCTCGGCGTGCTGCTCTACGACGCCGACCGCATCCAGGAAGCCGCCAGCGTCGAGCGCGACAAGGACCTCTACCAGGCCCAGCTCGACATCTTCCTCGACCCGCACGACCCGGAGGTGGTGCGCCAGGCGCGCGCCGACGGCATCCCGGAGAACTGGCTCGAGGCCGCGAAGACCAGCCCGGTCTACAAGATGGCGGTCGACTGGAAGGTGGCGCTGCCGCTGCACCCCGAGTACCGCACGCTGCCGATGGTCTGGTATGTGCCGCCGCTGTCGCCGATCAGCGCCGCGGCCAACGCCGGGCAAGTGGGCAGCAACGGCGAGATCCCCGACGTGAACCAGCTGCGCATCCCGGTCAAGTACCTTGCCAATCTGCTGACGGCGGGTGACACCGCGCCGGTGGTGCGGGCGCTCGAACGCATGCTGGCGATGCGCGCCTATCAGCGCAGCAAGCATGTCGACGGCCGTGCCAACCACGCCGCGATCGAGCAGGTGAAGCTCAGCGCCGCCACCGTCGAGGACATGTACCAGACGATGGCGATCGCCAACTACGAGGACCGCTTCGTGATCCCGACGACGCACCGCGAGTACGCCGAGAACGCCTTCAACGTGCGCGGCGGCTGCGGCTTCAGCTTTGGCAACGGCTGCAGCGAGGGCACGACCGAGACCAGCCTGTTCGGCAGCGAGAAGAAGCGGACCATTCCCATCAAGGCGGCGGTGTGAGATGAAGCAACAAGCGATGACCCTGACGCTGCGCGCGCTCGCGCACCTGCTCGGCTACCCCGACGCCGCGCTGCGCGTCCACCTCGGCGAGTTGCGCGAGGCGCTGCACCGTGAAGGCGCGCTCGGTGCCGCGCGGCTGGCCGAACTCGACGCGCTGATCGCAAGGCTGGCTGGCCCGCGCACCTACGACACCGAGGCCGCCTATGTCGAGACCTTCGACCGTGGCCGCGGCACCGCGCTGCACCTGTTCGAGCATGTACACGGCGACAGCCGCGACCGCGGGCCGGCGATGGTCGACCTGGTGAAGACCTACGAGGCCGCCGGCCTGTTCCTCGCGCCGGGCGAGCTGCCCGACCACCTCACGGTGGTGCTCGAGTACGCGTCGACCCAGCCGCCGGCCTCGGCCGGCGAGTTCCTGCGCGAGATCGCCCACATCCTGCAGGCGATCTTCAGCGCGCTGCTGCGGCGTCAGAGCCCCTATGCGAGCGTGATCGCCGCCCTGCTCGACCTGGCGGGAGAGAAGGCCCAGGCCGTCAAGCTGCCGACCGACGACCCCCAGGCGGCTGCCTGGCAGCCGCCGCCCCCCGCGGGGGCTCGGCCGGCTTGGGGCGGCCCGGCGCTGGCCGAGGAGCCCTCGCTCGACGAGAGCTGGGAGGAGCCGCCGGCCTTCGGCGGCTGCTCGACGCAGGGCCAGGCCCGCCCGGGCCAGCCGCAGCCGATCCGCATCCACAAGTCCGCTCCGGGAGCGCGCGCATGAACACCACCGTGCACAACTTCCTGTTCAACGTCTACCCGTACATCTGCCTCGCGGTCTTCCTGATGGGCAGCCTGGCGCGCTTCGATCGCGACCAGTACACCTGGAAAAGCGATTCCTCGCAGCTGCTGCGCACCGGCCAGCTGCGCTGGGGCAGCAACCTGTTCCACGTCGGCATCCTGTTCCTGCTGTTCGGCCACACGGTCGGCCTGCTGACGCCGCACTTCCTCTACGAGCCCTTCATCACCGCGCCGCAGAAGCAGCTGGTCGCGATCGTCAGCGGCGGGATCGCCGGGCTGGTGTGCTTCGTCGGCCTGACGCTGCTGCTGCACCGGCGGCTGTTCGACCCGCGCATCCGGCTGACCAGCCACCGCACCGACCTCGCGATCCTCGTCATCCTGTGGGTGCAGCTGAGCCTGGGCCTGGTCACGCTGCCCTTCTCGTGGGCGCACCGCGCCGACGCCAGCGCGATGCTGGTGCTCGCCGACTGGGCACAGCGCATCGTCACCTTCCGCCCCGACGCCAGCGCGCTGCTGGCGCTGGACTGGCCCTTCAAGCTGCACATGGTGCTGGGCATGACGATCTTCCTGCTGTTCCCGTTCAGCCGCCTCGTCCATGTCTGGAGCGGGCTGGCCTCGGTGGCCTACCTGTTCCGGCCCTACCAGGTGGTGCGCTCGCGCCGGCTCAACGTGCCGGCCGGCCACCAGCAGCCGCGCCGCACCGCCTGAGGAGCGACGCGATGGACACGACCCCCACCGTCCCCCAGGTCAACGGCGTCGCGCTGGCCGAGCCGCAGGAAGCGCTGGGCCCCGAGGCGCTGCGCCAGCGCGCCTGCGCCGAGCTGCTGCGCCAGGCCGCAATGCGCGCCGGTCTGCTCGCCGCGGACGACCCGGCCCCGCAGGCCGGCGTGATGAGCGAGGCGGCCAGCCTCGCGATCGAGGCGCTGCTCGAGCGCGAGCTGCAACTGCCCGAGCCATCCGACGAGGCCTGCCGCCGCCACCACGCGGCCCATGCCGGACGCTATGCGGTGGGCGAGCGCGTGCACGCCCGCCATGTGCTGTTCGCGGTGACGCCGGGGCTCGACGTCGCCGCGCTGCGCCAGCGCGCCGAGGCCTGCCTGCTCGACCTGCGCTGCCGGGACGCGGGCGCGGCCGACCGCTTCGGCGAGGTCGCGCGCACGACATCCAACTGCCCGAGCGGCGCCGACGGCGGCGAGCTCGGCTGGCTCGAGGCCGGCGACTGCGCGCCCGAGTTCGCGCGCGAGCTGTTCGGCCAGCCCGAGGTCGGCGTGCTGCCGCGGCTGGTGCACAGCCGCTTCGGCCTGCATGTCGTCGAGGTGCTGGCGCGCGAGCCGGGCCAGGCGCCCGGCTTCGAGGCGGTGCGTTCGGCGGTCGCGCAGACGCTGCGCCAGCAGAGCTTCACGACCGCGCTGCGCCAGTACCTGCAGCTGCTCGCCGGGGCAGCGACGCTCGACGGCGTCGAGCTCGACGCGGCCGCGACGCCGCTCGTGCAGTAGGCCATGCCCGACGAACTGCTGGACCGGCTGCGGCGCTTCCACGACGACGCGTTCCCGCAGTACCGCTCGACCTTCCGGCATCTGGTCGACGACGGCCAGCACCCGACGACGCTGTTCATCGGCTGCTCCGACTCGCGCCTCGTGCCCTACCTGCTGACCGGCGCCGGGCCGGGCGAGCTGTTCCTGGTGCGCAACGTCGGCGCCTTCGTGCCGCCGTACGACGGCTCGAGGGGTTACCACGGCACCGCGGCGGCGATCGAGTTCGCGGTGCTGAGCCTGCAGGTCACGCGCATCATCGTCTGCGGCCACAGCCATTGCGGCGGCATCCGCGCGCTTTACGGCGAGGTGCCGGCGGCCGCGCGCAACCTCGCGCAGTGGCTGGACCTCGGCCGCGAGGCGGCGCTGCCGGTCGCCGAGCCGGGGCCCGAGGTGCTGCGGCGCACCGAGCAGCGCGCCATCGTGCTGCAGCTCGAGCGGCTGATGGACTACCCGATGGTGCGCGAGCGCGTCGAGGGCCGCCAGCTCACGCTGCACGGCTGGCACTATGTGATCGAGGACGGCGAGGTGCATGTGTTCGACGTGCAGCGCGGCGCCTTCGTCGCCGCGTCGGACGCCGAGCATGCCGGCACCGGCCCCTACGCCGATTACCGGGACCACGACACACCGCCCTCGCGATGAAGACCCTGCCGATCCGCCCGACCCGGCCCGCCGAAGCGGCCGACCGCCCGCCGCCGGCGCCGCCCGACATGCGCTGGCGCTTTGCGCGCCTGCTGAGCGCGCCGCACCGCCTCGGCTTCTTTGCCGCCGCGCTGCTGCTGGCCACCAGCGCGCTGTGGTGGGCCGCCGTGCTGGTGGCGCGCGCCGCCGGCCTCGCGCTGCCCTGGGAGGTGCCGCCACCGCTCGCCCACGGCCTGCTGATGAGCCTGGGCTTCATGCCGCTGTTCATCACCGGCTTCCTGTTCACCGCCGGGCCGCGCTGGCTGGCCCTGCCCGAGGTGGCCGCCGCGACGCTGCGCACGCCGGTCGCGCTGATGGTCGGCGGCTGGGCGCTGGCGCTGGCGGGCTTCCATGGGGCCGGCACGCTGGCGGCCGGTGGCGTCGCCGCCGTGGCGCTGGGCTGGGCCGCGCTCGTTGGTCGCTTCGTCGGGCTGCTGCGCCGCAGTGCGGCCCCCGACCGCCTGCACGCGGCGCTGGTCGCGGTGGCCGGCGGGATCGGCGTGCTTGCGCTGGCGCTGGCCTCGGCCGGCCTCGGCCTCGGCGAGCCCGTGCTGACGCGTGCGGCGACGCAGCTCGCGCTGTGGGGCTTCCTGGCGCCGACCTTCGCGGTGGTCTCGCACCGCATGATCCCCTTCTTCACCGCCAGCGCGCTGCCGGCGCTCGAGGCCTGGCGGCCGAACGCGCTGCTGGCGCCGATGCTCGGTGTGCTGTGGCTGGAGGGCGGCTTTGCGGTGGCCGAGCTGCTGCGCTGGCCGCTGCCGGCGGCCGCGCGCTGGGCGCAGGTCGGCGTCGAGGCGCCGGCGGCCGCGCTGATGCTGTGGCTGGCCTGGCGCTGGGGCCTGGTGCAGAGCCTGCGCATCCGGCTGCTCGCGATGCTGCACGCCGGCTTCGTCTGGCTGGGCCTCGCGCTGCTGCTGGCGGCGCTGTCGCATGCGCTGATGGCCGTCAGTGCCGACACCCGCTCGCTCGGCCTCGCGCCGCTGCACGCGCTGGGCATGGGCTACCTCGGCGCGACGCTGGTGGCGATGATCACGCGCGTCGCGGCGGGCCACAGCGGCCGGCCGCTGGCGGCCGACGACTTCGTCTGGCGCCTGTACTGGATCCTGCAGCTCGGCGTGCTGCTGCGCGTGGCCGCGGCGCTGTGGCCCGCGGCGCCCGCGGCCCTGCCCCTGGCGGCGGTGGCCGCGTGGTCGCTGGCCGCCGTCGGCTGGGCGCTGCGCTACGGGCGCTGGCTGGGCCGGCCACGTATCGACGGGCGGCCCGGCTGAGGGCCCGGTCCCCGCGCATCCCCCAGGAGGCCTCCCATGTCACAGCCCCATGCCCTGTCCGGTCAGGTGCTCAGCGTCGCGCCGTTCGGTGCCGCGCTGGCGGTGGCCCGCAGCACGGCCTTGATCAAGGCCACCCAGCTGGAGGTCGTGCGCCTCGTGCTGCCGGCCGGCCAGGTGCTGCGCGAGCATCGCGTGGGGGGCGAGATCACCGTGCAATGCCTCGAGGGCGAGGTCGAGCTCGAGCTGCCCGGCGCGACCCGTACGCTCGGCGCCGGCGACTGGCTGCACCTGGCGGCACGCGCGCCGCACGCGCTGCGCGCGCTCAGCGATGCGTCGCTGCTGGTGACGATCTGCCTGCTGCCGGCGCCCTGAGCCCGCGCCGCACGGCGCGCGCCATCACGGCGGCGAACCCCAGGATGGCCAGCGCATGCGCGGCGCCCGCGGCGGCGAGCGCGCCGGCCGAGCCGGCCTCGGCGGCCCCGATCCTCAGCAGCAGGCTCGCCGACAGCAGCCACAGCGGCGCGCGCGCCCAGCGCGTGTAGGCTGGCCGCAGGCGCGCGAGCGCCGGCAGCATGATCGGCGCGTGGCCGAACACCATCGCGAACACGAAGCCGAGCAGCACCGCGTGCGGCGCCACCGCGGCCGCGCCCCCCGGGCGCAGCAGGCCGAGCGCGCCCAGCGCGGCGCCCACCAGCAGCCAGCCGTAGCCGATCGTCAGGCAGTGGCCGGTGTGGCCGACCCAGCCCTCGCGCCGCCCCAGGCGCGGCGCGAGATCGTGACGCAGCAGCCAGAGCGCCAGCCCGGCGCAGCTGGCCCACCACAGCGCCACCGGCAAGCCCGCCGGCACGCCGTGCAGGCCCGCCGCTCGGGCCTGCGCGCCCAGCACCGCCACCGCGCCGGCGGCGACCAGGCCGAGGAAGGCGCGCCGCGCCGCGTCCGACAGGCGCACGAACTGCATCAGCTCGCGCCGCTCGCCGGCGATCGTGCCGACGAGGAAGGCCATCCAGCCCAGCGTCGCGGCCGCCCCGTCGCCCCGCGCCCAGGCCAGCGTGCCCAGCCCCCAGGCCAGCGCCGCGGCCGCCTCGACGCCCAGGTGCAGCGACCAGGCGCGGGTGTGCCCGGCCCACAGGTAGAGCCCGAACAGCAGCAGCGCCGCCGCGCCCCAGCACGGCGCCGCGAGATCGGGGCGCCCCACGGCCCAGGCCAGCACGCCCCCGAGGCCGGCCGCCAGCGGCGCGAGCAGACCGGCGCTGCGCTGCAGCGCCACCGCGCGCTCCAACGCGATCAGCGTGCCGAACACACCGCCCACCATCACCGCCCCATGGTCGGCCAGCGCGCCGGCCGGCAGCGGCCAGCCGAGCCGCATCAGGCCGCCGGCCAGGCCGGCCAGCAGGTTCAGCGCGGCCAGCGCGGCGCCGACGACCACGCCGGTGCGGAACGGCGCGCTCGCGTGCATCGATGCCGGGCGCTGCCAGCGCCCTTCAGCGCAGCCGCACCGCCTGGCCTGCGCGATCGAAGGGGATGAAGCGCTCGAGGTCGCCACCGCGCACCGCCTCGACCATGCGCTCGAGCGCCGCCGTGACCTCGGCCTCGGCCGGCGGGCGCGCCGCGTCGCCACCGATCGCGGCGGCGAACACCAGCGCCCAGGGCGGACCGGCGCGCGCGGCCTCCTCGGCCAGCGCCGCGAAGCTGCTCAGCGCCTGCGGGTCCTTGTCGACGCACATCAGCGGCGCCAGCTCGCCGGACTCGCCGGCCTCGAACCGCGCGCGCTGCGCGGCGCTGGCGCCCTCGGGCAGCGAGGCGCCGGCGAACACCAGCAGCAGTCGCTGGGCCTGCGGCTGCTGGCGGGCCGCCAGCAGCAGGTCGTCGAAGGTCGATATATCCATGTCCCTCCCGGGGGTCAGCGGGCGTCGGGCGCGTCGGCCTGCCAGCCGAAGCGCTGCCGCAGCGTCGCACTCATGCGCGCCGGCGTCCAGCGCAGGTCCGCGTCGAGCCGGACCTGGGCGGCGAGCCCACCCGGCAGCACGCGCTGCACCGCGAGCGTGGCGTCCTCGATCAGCAGATCGGCCATCGGGCAGGTCGCGCTGGTCGGGATCAGCACCACCTCGACCCGGTCGGCCCGGCACTCGACGCGCTCGACCAGGCCGAGGTCGACGATGTTCTCGCCGATCTCGGGATCGAGCACGCCGCGCAGCGCGGCCTGCACCTGGTCGATCAAGGCAGCTTCGTCCATGGCGGGATTGGAGCCCGGTCGACGGCGACCGGGCTTGTCGCAGCGCAAGACCGGTGCCGGCGGGAGACCCCGGCGCCTCCGATGCGGTGGGTTTCACGACATGATCGCAGCATGGCGCCGATCGAGCTCTATCCCGCGCTCAAGCAGCTGCATCTGGCGCTCGTCACGGCCAGCGGCCTGCTGTTCGCGCTGCGCGGCGCGGCCGTCCAGGCCGGCGCGGGCTGGGCGATGCGGCGCCCCTGGCGGCGGCTGAGCTATGGCATCGACACCCTGCTGCTCACGGCCGGCGTCTCCCTGTGGTGGCTGCTCGGGCTGCATCCGCTGCGCGACCCCTGGCTCGGCGCCAAGCTGGCGCTGCTGCTGCTCTACATCGTGCTGGGCTCGCTGGCGCTCAAGCGCGGGCGCACGCCGGCGGTGCGGCGCGCCAGCTACGCGGCGGCGCTGGCGACCTACCTGTTCATCGCGACGGTGGCGCTGCGGCACCAGCCGCTCGGGCTGCTGGCCGGGGGCTGAGGCCATGACGACCCGCCTGAGCCTGCACGCCGCGCCCTCGGCCGGCTTCGACGAGCCCTTCGAGATGCTGCGGGCCTGCCACCAGCGCGTCGAGCGCATGCTCGGCCTGCTCGAGCGCCTGGACCGGCATCTCGCCAGCCAGGGCTGCGACGACGCGGCCCGCGAGGCGGCGCGGGACGTGATGCGCTACTTCGACCTCGCCGGCCCGGCCCACCACGAGGACGAGGAACGCCATGTGCTGCCGCTGCTGGCGGCCAGCCCCGACGCCGCGCTGCGCTCGCTGGCCCAGCGCCTGCACGAGGACCACCGGGCCATGGCCACGCAGTGGCAGGCCGTGCGCGCCGACCTCGCCGACCTCGCCGGCGTGGCCGAGGGCCGCGCGCCGGTGGCGCCGGACGCCGCATGCGCCGCCCGCTGGCAGGGCTTCGCGGCGCTGTACCGCGACCATGTGCGCGCCGAGGAAGGTCAGGCCTACCCGCCCGCCCAGGCGCGGCTCGACGACCCCGCCCAGGCCGCGATGGGGCAAGAAATGGCCGCCCGGCGCGGCGCCAAAGTTTGATCGAGCGCAGACGCGTGGCGCCGCCGCTCCCCTAGAGTCCGCCCCATGCGTCGCCCCTGGAGCCTCTCGGCCAAGATGGGCGCCATGGGCGGCGCCTTGCTGCTGATGGCGCTGGTCTCGATCGGCCTGACGCTGTGGGTGACCTGGCAGCTCGAGGGCGGCGCCGCCGCCGTCAACGAGGCCGGCCGCATGCGCATGCAGACTTGGCGGCTCGCGCAGACGCTGGCGGCCGGTGATGCCGCACGCGCGGCGACGCTGGCCCGCCAGTTCGACCAGAGCGTGGCGCTGCTGCGCAACGGCGACGCCTCGCGGCCGCTGTTCGTGCCGGGCGACGGCCGCTCGCAGGCGGCCTTCGGCGCCGTGCAGCAGGACTGGGCCGCGCTGCGCGCCGCCTGGCTGAACACGCCCCCGCCGGCCGCGGCCGCAGCGGCGCGGCAGGCCGAGGCCTTCGTCGCGCGCATCGACGGCTTCGTCTCGGCGATCGAGCGGCAGCTCGCGCGGCTGACCGCGGTGCTGAACGGCTTCCAGTTCGTGATGATGGTGCTCGTCATCGCCAGCGCGGTCGCGCTGATGTACTCGGCCTACCTGTTCGTCTTCAACCCACTGGCGCGGCTGCAGGCGGGCCTGGCCCGGGTCGGCCAGGGCGACCTCGCGGCCCGGGTGGACGCCGGCGTCGACGACGAGTTCGGCGCGCTGGCGGCCGGCTTCAACCGCATGGCGCAGACGCTGCAGGGCCTCTACCAGAACCTGGAGGCCAAGGTGCAGGAGAAGACGCTGCGGCTGGAGACCCAGCACGCGCGGCTGGCGGCGCTCTACGAGGCCGCCGCCTTCGTCAACCGGACGACGACGCTCGACGAGCTGGCCCAGGGCTTCGCGCGCCAGGTGCGCCGCGTGGCCCGGGCCGACGCGTCGGCGGTGCGCTGGTCGGACGAGGCCAACCGGCGCTACCTGCTGCTGGCCTCCGACTGCCTGCCCGACGAGCTGGTGCAGGAGGAACGCTGCATGCACACCGGCGACTGCTGCTGCGGCCAGGCCCAGGGCGAGGCCCGCACGCGCGTGATCCCGATCCGCTCGCCCGCGAGCGGCGACCTGCTCGGCCACTGCAGCAAGGCCGGCTACGAGACGGTGGTCAGCATCCCGGTGCACGCGCAGGAGCGCCTGGTCGGCGAGTTGGACCTGTTCTTCCGCCATCCCACGACCCTCGACGAGGAGGACCGCGCGCTGCTCGAGACGCTGGCCAGTCACCTGGCCGGCGCCATCGAGGGTCTGCGCGTCGGCGCGCTGGAGCGCGAGACCGCGGTGGCCGAGGAGCGCAGCCTGCTGGCGCGCGAGCTGCACGACAGCATCGCGCAGAGCCTGGCCTTCCTGAAGATCCAGATCGGGCTGCTGCGTGGCGCGCTCGCGCGCCACGATGCCGGCCAGGTCGAGGGCGTGCTCGGCGAGGTCGACGCCGGCGTCCAGGAGAGCCTGGCGCATGTGCGCGAGCTGCTGCTGCACTTCCGCACGCGCACCAACGCGGAGGACATCGCGCCGGCGCTGCAGACCACGCTGCGCAAGTTCGAGCAGCAGACCGGCATGCGCACGCAGCTGGCGATCGAGGGCGAGGGCCTGCCGCTCGACCCCGACGTGCAGGTGCAGGTGCTGCACGTGGTGCAGGAGGCGCTGTCGAACGTGCGCAAGCATGCCGGCGCGCGGCAGGTCTGGGTCGAAGTGCAGCAGGCGCCGCCGTGGCGCGTCGAGGTGCGCGACGACGGCATCGGTTTCGCCCACGCCGACGCGCCGCCCGACGAGACCCATGTCGGGCTGCGCATCATGCGCGAGCGCGCGCAGCGCATCGGCGCCACGGTCGAGCTGCGCTCGGCGGCCGGCTCGGGGACCCGCGTCGCGCTGACGCTGCCGGCCCCGCAGCGGAGGGTGGCATGAGACAGCCCGTGCCCACCGCGCCTCGGCGGGCCGGGCGCCGGGCCGCTCCCAAGCCGGCCCGCGTCCCCCCGGGGAACCGCCCGACGTGCCCGTCGGTCGAGGGGCTGTCATGACTGGCGCCATCCGCGTGCTGGTGGTCGACGACCACACGCTGTTCCGGCGCGGGCTGATCGCACTGCTCGCGGGCGATGCGCGCTTCGCGGTCGTCGCCGAGGCCGGCGACGCCGGCGAGGCGCAGCGCCGTGCCGCCGAGACGCGGCCCGAGCTGATCCTGCTCGACAACCACATGCCCGGCGTCAACGGCGTGGACGCGCTCGCCGGGCTGCGCGAGGTCGCGCCGCAGGCGCGGGTGCTGATGCTCACGGTCAGCGAGGACGAGCGCGACCTGGCCGCCGCGCTGCGCGGCGGGGCCAGCGGCTACCTGCTCAAGACCGTCGACAGCGACGACCTCGCCAACGCGATCCTGCGCACGGTCGCGGGAGAATCGGTCGTCAGCCCGCAGATGACCGGCAAGCTGGTCAGCGCCTTCCAGTCGCTGCGGCCGGCCGGCGCGCCCGCGGAGGCCGACCCGATCGACGGCCTGTCGCCGCGCGAACGCGAGATCCTGGCGCTGATCCGGCAGGGCGCGAGCAACAAGGAGATCGCGCGCACGCTCGACATCGCCGAACCCACCGTGAAGATCCACGTGCAACACATCCTGCGCAAACTGAACCTGCATTCGCGCGTGCAGGCCGCGGTCTACGCCGCGGAGCGCTCCGCATGAGCGCCCCGCGCGCCGCCGGCGCCGACCCGCACGACGGCAGCGAGGTGGCCGACGCCATGGAGCTGCTCGCCCTGCGCTACTCGGTGGGCCCGAAGTTCCTCGTGTCGCCGGCGCCGACGGCGGCCCAGTGGCGGCGCGCCGCGGCGCTGGCCCAGCGCGCGCCGGACCACGACGGCCTGCGCCCGTTTCGCTTCGTCGTCGTCGCCGACGGGCAGCGCGCCGCGCTGGCCGAGCTCTTCGCCCAGGACGCGATCCGCCGCGGCCACGGCCCGGCCGACGTGGCCAAGGCCCGCGCGCGGGCCTACAACGGCCCCGGCCTGGCCGCGCTGCTCGGGCGCGTGCGCGCGGACGTCGACGACGTGCCGGCCCACGAGCAATGGGTGTGCATCGGCGCCGCGCTGATGAACTTCCTCAACGCGCTGCACCTGATGGGCTTCGGCGCCAAGGCGCTGAGCGGCACCTCGGTGGCCGCCCCCGCGATCCAGGCGGCCTTCTGCCGCGACGGCGAGACGCTGGTGACCTGGGTGGTGGCCGGCCGCCCGGTGCGCGCGGCCCACCCGCGGCACGACGAGGCCGCCCCGCTCATCGGCGACTGGACCCCGCCCGCGCCCCGCTGAGCGCCGCGAGCGCTCAGCGGGGCGCGCGCTCGAAGCCCTCGCGGTTGGGCATGCGCACGGCCGCCAGCGTCGCGGCGTCGAGCACCGTGTCGGCCGCGACGATGCCGTTGGCGTGCAGCAGCCAGGCACTCAGCGCATAGACCTCGTCGGCGCCCAGCGAGCCGGGCGCGTCGATCGGCATCGCGCGGCGCAGATAGTCGAACAGCGTGGTCGCATAGGGCCAGTACTGGCCGACCGTCTTCTCGGGCCAGGGGCTGGCGGTGAGCGGCGCCCGCCCGACCAGCCGCCCGCCGCTGCCGCCGCTGCCGTCGGCGCCATGGCAGGCCGCGCAGCGCGCCGCGTACAGCGCGCGCCCCTCGGCGACCGAGCCGCGCCCCGGCGGCAGGCCACGGCCGTCGGGGAACACGGTCGTGTCGGCACGCGCCGCCTCGGCCGGCACGAGCG
>CAYOXW010000070.1:0-12488 GCA_964408005.1 uncultured Methylibium sp. | reverse complement strand
GTGCCCTACGCGACCAGCAGCCTGCGGCTGTCGGGCCAGCGCTTCCTGCGCAACGTCACGGTCGCGGTCGACGATGTCGCGCGCATCGACGCGACCCAGGCCGCGGTCGAGGCGCTGCTGCTCGAGCGCCACGGCGTGGTCGACTTCCAGCTGCGCAACATGGCCTCGATCATCGAGACCACCGTCGAGACGCAGAACACGCTGACGCTGCTGCTCGGCTCGATCGCGGCGATCTCGCTGCTGGTCGGCGGCATCGGCGTGATGAACATCATGCTGGTGTCGGTGACCGAGCGCACCCGCGAGATCGGCATCCGCGTGGCCACCGGCGCGCGCGAGCGCCACATCCTGCAGCAGTTCCTGATCGAGGCGATGGTCGTCTCGGCGATCGGCGGCGTGCTGGGCGTGCTCGGCGGCCTCGGCGCGGCGGCGGCGATCGGCGCCTTCGGCACCCCGGTGCAGTACGCGCTCGCGCCGGTGCTGCTGGCCTTCGGCTGCGCCTTCGGCACCGGCCTGGTGTTCGGCTGGCTGCCGGCGCGCAAGGCGGCCCAGCTCGACCCGGTGCACGCGCTCGCGGCCGAATGAGTCCGGACATGACCTCCTTCCCCTTTCCCCGGCGGCGCGGCGTCGCGCTGCTGCTCGCCGCCGCGCTGCTGGCCGGCTGCGCGAGCCCCCCGTCCGCGCCGCTCGCGCGCGCCGACCGCGCGCTGCCCACGGCCTGGACCGAGCCCGCCGCCACCGCCGCGCCGCCGGTGCGCGACTGGTGGCGCGGCTTCGGCTCGGCCGAGCTCGAGCGGCTCGTCGACGCCGCCCGCGACGGCAGTCCGACGCTGGCGATCGCCGCCGAGCGCGTGACCCAGGCCGAGCTGGCGCTGCGCGACGCCGGCGCGACGCTGTTCCCGGCCGTCGAGGCCAGCGCCGGCAGCGCCACGCGCCGCAGCGACGCGCGCGGCACGCCGGCGAGCACCGCGCGCTCGAGCAGCGTCGCGCTCGGCGTCAGCTACGAGCTCGACCTGTGGGGCCGGCTCGCGGCCGGCGTGCGCGCCTCCGAGGCCACGCTCGCGGCGCGCCGCGACGACCTCGACACCGCGCGGCTGACGCTGAGCACCGGCGTCGCCAACGCCTACTTCCAGCTGCTCGCGCTGCGCGTGCGGCTGGCGATCGCGCAGGACAACCTGGCGCTCGCCGAGCGGCTGTACCACATCGTCGAGGCGCGCCACCGCCACGGCAGCGCGTCGGCGCTAGACCTCAGCCGCCAGCGCGGCACCGTGCTGGCGCAGCGCGCGACGATCGAGCCGCTCGCGCTGCAGGCGCGCCAGAGCGTCTCGGCGCTGGCGCTGCTGCTCGGCCGCCCGCCGCAGGGGCTGCAGGTCGACGGCGGGCCGCTCGACGCGCTGGCCATTCCCGAGGCCGGCCCCGGGCTGCCCTCCGAGCTGCTGCTGCGCCGCCCCGACCTCGCCAGCGCCGAGGCCGAGCTGGCCGCGGCCGACGCCGACGTCGACGCCGCGCGCGCGGCGCTGCTGCCCAGCGTCTCGCTGGCCGGCTCGGCCGGGCTGGCGAGCAGCGCGCTGCTGTCGCTGGCCGACCCGACCCTCAGCCTCGGCCTCAGCGCCTCGCTCGTGCAGACCCTGTTCGACGGCGGCCAGCGGCGGCGCCAGGTCGCGCTCGGCGAGTCGCAGCGCCGCGCGCTGCTCGAGACCTACCGCGCGGCGATCCACACCGCGCTGAAGGAGGTCGAGGACGCGCTCGGCAACGCCGCCCAGGCGCGCAGCCAGGAGCAGGCGCAGCGCGAGATCCGCGACGAGGCCGCGCGCGCGCTGGCGCTGGCCGAGCAGCGCTACCGCGCCGGCGCCGACGAGCTCAGCACCGTGCTCGACGCGCAGCGCACGCTGTTCGCCGCCGAGGACCAGGTCGCGCAGCGGCGGCTCGCCCGGCTGGTCGCGACGCTCGAGCTGTTCAAGTCGCTCGGCGGCGGCTGGCAGAAGGGCGGCTCCCCGCCGCCCGCCTGAGCCCCACGGCGCTGCCGCCGGCGGGCGTGGCGCGCGCGCCCCAGTCGGGTAGGGCGGCGGTCGTTCAGGTTGACAAATATTAATGAGAATGATTAGCATCTACGTTTGATGCTGATCGGATGTCCGGTCCGCGTCGGACAGCCATCTGCTTCTCCTCCTTTCGCGGACGAGCTGCTGCAGAAAGCCAGCCTCCACACCGCCCCGTTCCCACTCGAGGAGAGAGTTCCGATGGCTTACATCCAGGCGCGCAAGCACGCCCAACCCGCGCGACGCAGCGCATCGGCCGCCACCGCATTCGCGGCGCTGGCCTTCCCGGCGGCCGTTCAGGCCCAAGCGCTGGCCGAGACCCCCGCCGCCCCGACACCGGCGCCCGCCAGCGCCCAGGTGCTGCCCGAGATCAAGGCGCGCGGCGGCGACGAGGGCATCAAGGCCGACGTCTCGGCCTCGCCCAAGTTCACCCAGCCGCTGGTCGACACGCCGCAGACCATCTCGGTGATCAAGAAGGACGTGCTGCAGCAGCAGGGCGCGACCTCGCTGAGCGAGGCGCTGCGCAACACGCCGGGCATCACGATGCAGATGGGCGAGAACGGCAACTCGCAGACCGGCGACGCGATCTTCATGCGCGGCTTCGACACCTCGGCGAGCATCTTCGTCGACGGCGTGCGCGACGTCGGCAGCGTCTCGCGCGACACCTTCAACGTCGAGCAGGTCGAGGTGGTCAAGGGCCCGTCGGGCTCGGACAACGGCCGCGGTGCCTCCTCGGGCTACGTGAACCTGATCAGCAAGTCGCCGCAGCGGCGCAACTTCGGCAGCGCCAGCCTGAGCGCCGGCACCGACCAGCGCCAGCGCGCGACCCTGGACCTGAACCGCTCGCTCGAGGACGCGATCCCCGGCGCCGCGCTGCGCCTGAACCTGGTCGCGCAGGACTACGGCACCCCGGGCCGCGACGAGGTCGAGACCCAGCGCTGGGGCCTCGCACCCTCGCTGGCCTTCGGCCTGGGCACGCCGACGCGCACGACGCTGAGCTACCTGCACATGCGCCACGACAACCGCCCGGACGGCGGCGTCTCGACCTTCGGCAAGCGCGGCTACCTCTACGGCACGCTGACCCCGGGGCCGGCGGTCGACTCGAGCAACTACTACGGCGCGCGCGGCGACCACGACGACGTGACGGTCGACCAGTTCACCGCCGTCTTCGAGCACGACTTCGCGCCCGGCACGACGCTGCGCAACACCACGCGCGTCGGCCACACCGACCAGAAGCTGCTGGTCACCGGCGTCAACGCGGTCACGACGCCGTCCGGCGGCGACCCGTCGACCTACCTGGTCGCGCGCAGCCGTCACGGCAAGCGCCAGAGCAACGAGATCCTGACCAACCAGACCAACCTGAACACCGAGTTCGACACCGGCGGGGTGCAGCACTCGCTGTCGACCGGCTTCGAGCTGAGCTACGAGCGCCAGCACACGCGCACGCCGCAGACGCTGACCAACACCACGCTGCCGGCCAACCTGCAGCAGCCGCAGGCCGGCCTGTACGACCCGAGCCTGGACGACGTCTTCCTGAGCCCGCCCTACAAGGGCGCCTACACCCGCGGCAGCACGGTCAGCGCGGCGGTCTACGCCTTCGACACGCTGACGCTGTCGGAGCAATGGCTGCTCAATGGCGGCCTGCGCTGGGAGCGTTTCCGCACCGAGACCAGCAGCGCGAGCTTCACTGCCGCGACCAGCTCGACGCCGGAATCGCTGACGCAGAACGCGCCGCTGTCGCTCAGCGACACGCTGCTGAGCTGGAAGGTCGGCGCGGTCTTCAAGCCGGCCGCCAACGGCAGCGTCTATGCGAGCGTGTCCAACGCCTTCCTGCCGCCGGCGGGCAACAACTTCACGCTGGCCACGAACGCCAACAGCGCGAACCGCCCCGACCTCGACCCGCAGGAAGGCAGCAACATCGAAATCGGCACCAAGTGGGACCTGCTCGACGGCAAGCTCGCCGCCACCGCCGCCGTCTACCGCAGCGAGAACAAGAAGGAGCTGGTGTCCGACGGCGCGGCATCGCCCACCTACGCGCAGATCGGCAAGCGCCGCGTCGACGGCGTCGAACTGGGCGTGGTCGGCCAGGTCACGCCCGCCTTCACGCTCAGTGCCGGCCTGTCCTACATGGACTCGAAGATCGTGCGCGGCGTGCCGGCCGGCAGCAGCAGCAACCAGGGCGGCGTCATCGTCTTCACCCCCGAGTGGACCTTCACCTCCTGGGCGACCTACAAGCTGCCGATGGGCCTGACGATCGGCGGCGGCGCGCGCTACGTCGACACGATGGCGCGCAGCAGCAACCTGACGACGAGCAGCAACCTGCTCGAGACGCCGGACTACTGGGTCGTCGACGCGATGCTGGCCTACCCGGTGACGAAGGACCTCTCGCTGCAGCTCAACGTCTACAACCTGTTCGACCGCGAGTACATCTCGGTCATCAACAACGGCGGCTCGCGCTACGTGCCGGGCGCCGAGCGCAATGCGCTGCTGACCGCGAACCTCAGCTTCTGAGTCGCTTCACGAACCTCCCGGCGCGCGCCGGGAGGCGACACTGCCGAGCCTGCCGCCTGCAGAGGCTCCTTGTCTTGAAAGGCCCGCCCCATGATGCTCCACGTGCCCGAGGTGCTGACGCGCGAGCAGGTCGCCGCGCTGCGTGCGCGCCTGGACGCCGCCGACTGGATCGACGGCCGCGAGACCGTCGGCCCGCAGGGCGCACAGGTCAAGCGCAACCGCCAGCTGTCCGAGCTCTCGCCGCTGGGCCGCGAGCTCGGCGAGCAGGTGCTGCAGGCGGTGCTCGCGCACCCGCTGTTCCTGTCGGCCGCGCTGCCGCTGCGCAACGTGCCGCCGCTGTTCAACCGCTACGAGGGCGGCGAGCACTACGGCCTGCATGTCGACGGCGCGATCCGCGCCGTGCCGGGCACGAGCCTGCGGCTGCGCACCGATCTGTCGAGCACGCTCTTCCTCAGCGAGCCCGAGGACTACGAGGGCGGCGAGCTGGTCGTCGTCGACACCTACGGCAGCCACGAGGTCCGGCTGCCGGCCGGCGACCTGATCCTCTACCCCTCGTCGAGCCTGCACCGCGTCGAGCCGGTGACGCACGGCGCGCGCGTCTGCGCCTTCTTCTGGACCCAGAGCCTGGTGCGCGACGACGCCCGGCGCCAGCTGCTGTTCTCGCTCGACCAGGACGTGCAGAAGCTGCGTGCGCGCCTGGGCGACTGCGAGGAGGTGCTGAGCCTGACCGGCCATTACCACAACCTGCTGCGGCAGTGGGCCGAGGTCTGAGCGCTCAGTAGACGTCGCGCCGCAGCCGGCCGGTCTCGGCCAGGTGCTCGAGCGCTTCGCGGCCGAGCGCCTCGGCGAGCGCCGCGTCGACGCCGGCGGCCATGCCCTGCAGGCTGCCGCAGACATAGATCGCCGCGCCGCGCGCGACCCAGTCGCGCAGCCGCTGCGCCTGCTCGCGCAGCACATGCTGGACATAGCGCCGCTCGGCCTGGTCGCGCGAGTACACCCAGTCGATGCGCTCGAGCAGCCCGGCGCGCCGCCAGCCCTCGATCTCCTCGCGGTGCAAGCCGTCGCGGGCCGCCTGGCGCTCGCCGAACAGCAGCCAGTGGTCGCCGCGGCCGGCGGCCACGCGCGCCTTCAGCAGCGCACGCAGCCCGGCCAGGCCGGTGCCGTTGCCGATCAGCAGCAGCGGCCGATCGGCGTTCTCGCCGAGCCGGAAGCCCGCATGCGCGCGCAGCCGCACGCTCACCTCGGCACCCGGCGCGGCGCCGTCGGTCAGCCAGCCCGAGGCCAGCCCGAGGCGGCCGTCGGCGTGGCGCTGCTGGCGCACCAGCAGGTGCAGCGCGCCGTCGGCCGGCAGCGAGGCGATCGAATAGTCGCGCGGCCGCGCCTCGGCGCCCGGAACCTGCACCTGCGCCAGGTCGCCGGCCTGCCAGTCGGGCAGCGTCGCGCCGGGCGGCGGCACCAGCTCGACGTGAAAGCAGGGCCCGCCGGTGCTGCCCGGGTTCAGCAGGCGGCGCTGGCGCAGCCGCCAGGGCTCGAAGTCGGCCTCGGCGGCCCAGCCGGCCAGCGCGCGGCCGGCCAGGTGGGCGAGCTCGTGCTGCCAGCGCGCCAGCGCGGCCGGGTCCTCGCGGTCGACCTCGATGCGTTCGAACAGCGGCGCGGCGGCCTGCGCGCGCAGCCAGTCGTCGAGCGCGCGGCCGAAGCCGCAGAAGCGCCGGTAGCCGCGATCGCCGAGCGCCAGCACGCCATAGCGCAGGCCGTCGAGCGCCGGCGCCGCCGCCATCACGCGGCGC
Source organism: uncultured Methylibium sp. (assembly GCA_964408005.1). Taxonomy (GTDB): domain Bacteria; phylum Pseudomonadota; class Gammaproteobacteria; order Burkholderiales; family Burkholderiaceae_C; genus Methylibium. Next base: position 6,157 of record CAYOXW010000070.1, on the reverse strand, counting down.
GCGAACGGCGCGGCGGCGTCGGGCGGGTCGCCCTCGCCATAGGTGCTGACGATGAAGAGCGCGCGCGCCGCGCCGCGCAGCTCCTCGGCGCCGAGCTGCGCGAGGCTGGCGATGCGCGCCGGCACGCCGGCGCCGTGCAGCGCGCGCGCGGTCTGCCAGGCCAGGCGCTCGGCGCTGCCGGTCTGGCTGGCATGCAGCACCAGCACCGGCGGCGTGGCATCACCGGCCGCCGGCGCCAGCGCCGCGGCGGCGCGCGTGGCCTCGGCGCGGCGCAGGCGCTGGCGCCGCCAGGTGCCGGCGCACAGGCCGAGGTAGGCGAACAGCACGCCGGCCGCGGCGAGCGCGCGCAGGCCCTCGTCGGCCACGTTCATACGAGCAGTTCCGAGAAGGGCCCGGTCAGCCGCGCCTCGAGGCCGTCGGCGCCGCGGCGCAGGAACAGCGCCGCGAGGCCGTGGCGCTCGGCATGCGCCCAGCCAGCCTCGGGGCCGAGCACGGTCAGCGCGGTCGCCAGCGCGTCGGCGCGCATGCACTCGGCGTGCACGACGCTGACCGAGGCCAGGCCGTTGCGCACCGGCCAGCCGCTGCGCGGGTCGATCGTGTGCGAGTACTCGGCGCCGTCGGCGCGGTAGCGGCGGAAGTCGTCGCCCGAGGTCGCGATCGCGCGGCCGCGCAGCGCCAGCACCGGGCCGGCGCCGTCGGCGACATCGGGCAGCTTGACCGCGACCTGCCAGGGCCGCCCGTCGGGGCGCTGGCCGAGGCCGTAGAGCTCGCCGCCGACCTCGACCAGCGCATGCTCGCAGCCGAGCGCGCGCAGCGCCCGCACCACCGCGTCGACCGCATGGCCCTTGGCGATGCCCGAGAGGTCCAGCGCGCAGCCACCGGGCTGCCGCACGCGGCGCGAGGCCGCGTCGATCACGCTGCGGCGCCAGCCGATGCGCGCGCGCGCCGCCGCCAGCGCGGCCGCGGCCGGCACGTCGCCGCGCGCCGGCGCCGGGCCGAAGCCCCACAGGTCGACCGCCGGCGCGACGCTCGGGTCGTAGGCGCCGTCGCTGTCGCGCGCCAGCTCGAGCGCGCAGCGCAGCACCGTGAAGAAGGGCTCGGGCAGCGTCTGCCAGGTGCCCGGCGCGGCGCGGTTGTAGCGGCTCAGGTCCGAGTCCGGCTCCCAGGGGCTCATCTGCGCGACCACCTGCGCCAGCGCCGCCTCGACGGCGGCGCGCAGCGCGGCGCGCGGCGGCGTCGGCCGCGCGGTCGCGAACCAGTACTTGACGCTCCAGCGCGTGCCCATCGTCGGGCCGCCGAGCTCCTGCAGCGCCGGCTGCGGCGGCGCGCTCGCGACGCGGTAGGCCAGCGCCGCCGGCACGGCGTAGGACGGACGGCTCATGCCACGCGGCCGCGCCCGCTCACTGCGACAGCACCTCGAGCACCGCCGCGTAGACCACGCGGCGCTCCTTGGCCTGCTGGACGGTGGTGCGCTCGTCGCGCAGGCTGACCTCGAGCCGGTACAGCCCCGGCTGCGGCCAGGTGATCGTGACCCGGCCCTGCGCATCGGTCGTCAGCGCCAGCTCGCCGAGCTTGTCGCGAAAGCGCGTGCCGCCGGCGATCACCTCGACCTCGAGCCCCGCCGCCGGCCGGCCGTCGAGCTGGAAGGCGAAGGTCGCGGCCTCGCCGGCGAACAGGTCGTTCGGGTGGGTCACCGGCACCAGCTCCAGGCCGCGGCCGATCGGGCGCAGCGCGCTGGGCTTGCCGACCGTCACGAAGGTCTCGAGGCGGCTGACGGCCTCGCTGACGGTCAGCTCGGCGGCGTCGGCGGGCACCTCCTTCGCGAAGGCCTCGGCGCTGCCGCGAAAGCCCTTGGGCTGGCCGGCGGCGTCCTTGTAGCGCGCGCTCACGCCGGCGCTCGCGCTCGCGATGCGGTAGGTGCCGGGCTGCGCGAGGTGCAGGTCGAAGACGCTGCGCAGCTTGCCGACCAGCAGGTTCTCGGGCTGCAGCGCGCTGCCGTCGGGCGCGGTCACGGCCAGGCCCTCGAGGCGCAGCGGCGCGTGGTTGAAATAGAACAGGTCGTTGCCGACGGCGCCGTCGACCGTGACCCACTGGGGCTTGGACAGCACCGTCGACGAGGGCACGAGGAAGCTGCTGTGCGCCTGGACGGCCGGCGCGGCCAGGCCGAAGGCGAGCGCGGTGGTCGCGAGCAGCGCGGTGGGGAAGCGGGGCATGGGCATCTCCTGGAACAGGGGGCTCAGGGCTTGAGCTCGAGCGTGACGTCGCCGAGCTCGCTCTTGCCCTGCACGGTGAGCTGCTGCGGCTGGGTCGGCGGCCACTGGAAGGGGAGGGTCAGCAGCTCGCGGCCGCCCGACTCGCGCGCCGCCTCGACGACCAGCCTGTAGGCGCCGGCCGGCAGCTTGGCGGCGGCCTCGTTGTAGCCCTGGCGGTGCTTGCCGGCCGGGCGCGTCGCGCTGCTCAGGCCGTCGACCGGCATCGTCAGCTCGCGGCCGCTGCGGCGCCACCACTGGCGCAGGTCCTTCAGCCACTTCGTGCCCTCGCCGTCCTTCTTCGCGGTCGCGTACCAGACCGACAGGTTGGTGGCGACGCCCTGGTCGGCGCGCTCGATCCAGGCCGCGACATAGGGGCGGTGGTACTCGGCGACGGTCAGGCGCGGCACCTCGATGCCGAGCGCCAGCTCGGCCGCGACCGCCGGCAGCCCGAGGGCCGCCGCGCCGAGCGCGATGGAGTAACGCAGATGCATGGCGGGGACCTTCCTTCTCAATGGATGAACAGCAGGGCGAGCAGCAGCGGCAGCACGAGGCCCAGGCCGACCAGCGGCCAGGTGCCGGGGCGGCGCTCGGCATGCAGCTTCAGGATCAGCAGGCCGGTGAGCGAGAACACCAGGCAGGCGAGCGCGAACAGGTCGATGAACCAGGACCAGGCGGCACCGGCGTGGCGGCCCTTGTGCAGGTCGTTCAGGTAGGAGATCCAGCCGCGGTCGCTGCGCTCGTACTCGACCGCGCCGCTGGCGCGGTCGATGCGCAGCCAGGCGTCGCCGCCGGGGCGCGGCAGCGAGACGTAGAGCTCCTCCTCGGACCATTCGGCCGGGCGGCCGCCGAGCTCGACGGCGAACTCGCGGCCCAGCCAGTCGGCCAGCGCCGCCGGCAGCGGGGCCGTCGGCGCGGTGGCGGTCGCGTCGTCACCGAGCGTCGCCTGCAGCGCGGCCGGCAGCTGGACGCTGCGCGTCGTGACCTGCGGCCGGCTCTCGATCTGCGCCGCGTGGTTCAGCGTGATCCCAGTCGCGCTGAACAGCAGCATGCCGAACAGGCAGACGGCCGCGCTGATCCAGTGCCACTGGTGCAGGGTCTTCAGCCAGCGGGCGCGCTGGGGAGGCTCGGTGGGGGGCATCGGTGCGGTGGCGTGGCAGCGGGGCGCGGCACGGCACGGTGGACACCACCGGCACGACGGGCACCCCGGGCAAGGGCGCCAGTGTAATCACAAATGCGAATCACTATCGTTTACGGTTGGTAAAGTTGGCCCGATGCGACCCTTGTGGGGGCATCGAGGCCCGCCGCCCCCGAGCGGGGCGGCACGCCGGACCGGCGGCGCGGGCGTTCAGGCCCGGTCGAGCAGCATCGCGTCGCCGTAGCTGAAGAAACGGTAGCGCTCGCGCACCGCGTGCGCGTACAGCGCGCGGATGCGCTCGAAGCCGGCGAAGGCGCTGACCAGCATCAGCAGGGTGCTCTTCGGCAGGTGGAAGTTGGTCACCAGCGTGTCGACGACGCGGAACTCGAACCCGGGGGTGATGAAGATGTCGGTTTCCCGCGCGCCGGCCTCGAGGCGCCCGCCGCAGGCGGCCGACTCGAGCGCCCGCAGCGTCGTCGTGCCGACGGCGACGATGCGGCCGCCGGCCGACCGCGTGCACGCGATCGCGTCGACCGTGGCCCGCGGCACCTCGAACCACTCGCTGTGCATGCGGTGCTCGGCGATCGACTCGACACGCACCGGCTGGAAGGTGCCGGCGCCGACGTGCAGCGTCACGCTGGCCCGCCCGATCCCGCGCGCCTCGAGCGCCGCCAGCAAGGCCTCGTCGAAATGCAGCGCCGCGGTCGGCGCCGCGACCGCGCCGGGCGCGCGCGCGAACACCGTCTGGTAGCGCCGCTCGTCGTCGGCCTCGTCGGCGTGCGTGATGTAGGGCGGCAGCGGCACATGGCCGTGCGCGGCCAGCAGCGCGAACGGATCGGACGGCAGGCGCAGATGGAAGAGCGCCCCCTCGGGGCCGCAGCGGCCCAGCACCTCGGCATCGAAGGCCTCGGCGAAGCGCACGCGCGCGCCGGGCTTCGGCGACTTGCTCGCGCGCAGGTGTGCCCAGACCTCGGTCGTGCCGGGCAGCACGCGCTCGACCAGCGCCTCGACCGCGCCGCCGCTGGCCTTGCGGCCGTACAGCCGCGCCTTGATGACGCGGGTGTCGTTGAACACCAGCAGGTCGCCCGGAGCGAGCAAGGCCGGCAGCTCGCGGAACACCCGGTCCACCGGCGCCGCGGCGCGGCCGTCGAGCAGCCGCGAGGCGCTGCGCTCGGCGGCGGGGTGCTGGGCGATCAGCTCGGGGGGGAGCGCGAAATCGAAGTCTGAGACGAGGTGCATCGAGGCTGTACCGGCCCGGCAGAGGACACCGGCAGAATTGTTCCATGCCCGACGCCCCCACCAAGCCGAAGTCGGCGCCGCAGCGCGCGATGGAGAAGCTGGGGCTGCAGCGCGACATCGACCTCGCGCTGCACCTGCCGCTGCGCTACGAGGACGAGACGCGCATCACCTCGATCGCCGAGGCGCGCGAGGGCGAGCCGGTGCAGGTCGAGGGCGTCGTGACCGACTGCCGCGTCGAGTTCCGCCCGCGCCGCCAGCTGGTCGCGCGGCTCGACGACGGCACGGGCGAGCTGGTGCTGCGCTTCCTGCACTTCTACCCCTCGCACCAGAAGGCGCTCGCCGTGGGCACGCGGGTGCGGGTGCGCGGCGAACCGCGCGGGGGCTTCCTCGGCCGCGAGATGGTGCACCCGGCGTTCAAGGCCGTCAGCGACACCACGCCGCTGGCCGACGCGCTCACGCCGGTCTACCCGACGAGCGCGCAGCTGCCCCAGGCCTACCTGCGCAAGGCGGTGGCCGCGGCGCTGGCGCGCGCGCCGCTCGACGAGCTGCTGCCACCCGGCAGCGTGCCCGAGGGCCTGCCGCCGCTGAAGGCGGCGCTGAACTTCCTGCACCACCCACTGCCCCAGGTGCCGCTCGCCACGCTGGAAGACCGCAGTCACCCGGCCTGGCAGCGGCTGAAGTTCGAGGAACTGCTGGCCCAGCAGCTGTCGCAGGCCGAGGCGCAGCGCGAGCGCGCGAAGCTGCGCGCGCCGGCGCTGCGCGCGGCCCCGGGCGGGCTGCACGAGCGGCTGCTGGCCACGCTGCCCTTCCAGCTGACGGCGGCACAGCACCGCGTCGCCGAGGAGATCGCGCGCGATCTCGCCGCAGCACAGCCGATGCACCGCCTGCTGCAGGGCGACGTCGGCTCGGGCAAGACGGTGGTGGCCGCGCTGGCCGCCGCGGTCGCGATCGACGCCGGCTGGCAATGCGCGCTGATGGCGCCGACCGAGATCCTGGCCGAGCAGCATTTCCGCAAGCTGATCGGCTGGCTGGAGCCGCTGGGCGTCGGCGTGGCCTGGCTCACCGGCAGCCGCAAGGGCAAGGCGCGCACGCAGATGCTGGCGCGCGTGGCCTCGGGCGAGGCCGGGCTGGTGGTCGGCACGCACGCGGTGATCCAGGACGATGTCGCGTTCGCGAAGCTCGGGCTCGCGGTGGTCGACGAGCAGCACCGCTTCGGCGTCGCGCAGCGGCTGCAGCTGCGGCGCAAGCTGGAGTCGGCGGCGCTGGAGCCGCACCTGCTGATGATGTCGGCCACGCCGATCCCGCGCACGCTGGCGATGAGCTACTTCGCCGACCTCGATGTCAGCACCATCGACGAGCTGCCGCCCGGCCGCAGCCCCATCGTCACCAAGCTGTTCGCCGACGGTCGGCGCGACGAGGTGATCGCGCGCATCCGCGAGGCGGTGGCGCAGGGCCGGCAGGTCTACTGGGTCTGCCCGCTGGTCGAGGAGAGCGAGCACCTGGACCTGCAGAACGCCACGGCCACGCACCA
>CAYOXW010000069.1:0-12597 GCA_964408005.1 uncultured Methylibium sp. | reverse complement strand
CTGATCCGCGCGCAGAAGCTGAAGATGCTCGACAAGAACGACCCGAGCATCGAGCACGACGTCGGCCAGGTCGGCGACATCACCGCGATCGACCCGTCGGTGGTCAAGGCGCTGCAGGACGACCAGTTCATCCCGGTGGTCAGCCCGATCGGCTTCGGCGAGCACAACGAGAGTTACAACATCAACGCCGACATGGTGGCCAGCAAGCTCGCCACCGTGCTGAAGGCCGAGAAGCTGCTGCTGCTGACCAACACGCCGGGCGTGCTGAACAAGGCCGGCCAGCTGCTGACCAACCTGAGCGCGCGCGAGATCGACGAGCTGTTCGCCGACGGCACGATCAGCGGCGGCATGCTGCCCAAGATCGCCGGCGCGCTCGACGCGGCCAAGAGTGGCGTCAACGCGGTGCACATCATCGACGGCCGGGTGCCGCACGCGATGCTGCTGGAGATCCTGACGGATCAGGCCTACGGCACGATGATCCGGTCGCATTGATGGCCCATCCCCGTCGCGGCTGCGCCGCGCCCCCTCGAGGGGGCGCCGCTGGCGGACCGGCCCAGCCGGCCCCGCGGCGGCCGCTGGGACGGCCGTGCCATGCGGCGCACGCAGACGCTGGGGTGGCATGAGTCGGCGACCGGTCTGGCTGTTCGACCTCGACAACACGCTGCACGACGCCTCGCACGCGGCCTTCGGGCTGCTCGACGTGGCGATGAACGACTACATCGAGTGCGAGCTGCGGGTCGCGCCCGAGCGGGCCGACCACCTGCGGCGCGAGTACTGGCGCCGCTACGGCGCGACGCTGCTCGGCCTGGAGCGCCACCACGGCGTCCGCGCCGCGCATTTCCTCGAGCACACCCACCGCCTGCCCGGGCTCGAGGACCGGCTGCGCTGCCACGCGCACGACCGCGCCGCGCTGGCGCGGCTGCCGGGCCGCAAGATCCTGCTGACCAACGCGCCGGCGAGCTATGCGCGCCGCGTGCTGGCCGCGCTGGACCTGGACGGCGCCTTCGAGACCCTGCTGAGCATCGAGGACATGCGGGTGTTCGGCCGGCTGCGCCCCAAGCCCGACGTGCGCATGCTCGCGGTCGTGCTGGCGCGCCTGCGGCTGCGGCCCCGCGACTGCGTGCTGGTCGAGGACACGCTCGCCCACCAGCGTGCGGCGCACCAGCTCGGGCTGCGCACCGTGTGGATGCAGCGCTATCTGCGCAGCAGTTCACACGGGCCGGAAGTAGGTGCGCGCTTGCGTCGAAAACCCGCGTACGTGTGTGCAAGAATTCGTTCGCTCCTTGAGCTGAGGCCCCTCTTCACCGCGTCGCACCTGCATGCCTGACCTGCCCGACCCCGAGTTGCCGGAGGCCGCGACCGCCGACGAAGCGAGCCCGTCCACCCCGGTGCGCAAGCGCCCCAAGCCGGGCGAGCGCCGCATCCAGATCCTGCAGACGCTCGCGGCGATGCTCGAGCAGCCGGGCGCCGAGCGCATCACCACCGCCGCGCTGTCGGCGCGGCTTGACGTCAGCGAGGCGGCGCTGTACCGCCACTTCGCCAGCAAGGCCCAGATGTTCGAGGGCCTGATCGAGTTCATCGAGACCAGCGTGTTCACGCTGGTCAACCAGATCGTCGAGCGCGATGCCGACCCGCGCGCCCAGGTCCACAAGATGCTCACCGTGCTGCTGCAGTTCGGCGAGAAGAACCCGGGCATGGCGCGGGTGATGGCCGGCGACGCGCTGGTGTTCGAGAACGAGCGCCTGATCGCGCGCATGAACCAGTTCTTCGACCGCTACGAGTCGCAGTTGCGCCAGAGCCTGCGCGAGCAGGCCAGCGGCGCAGGCTCCGAGAGCCCGACGGTCGAGGCCCAGGCCGCCGCCTCGGTGCTGACCAGCTTCGTGCTCGGCCGCCTGCAGCGCTACGCGCGCTCGGGCTTCAAGCGCCTGCCCACCGAGCACCTCGACGCGGCGCTGCAGCAGCTCCTCTGAGCGGGGGCGGGGCTGGGGCCCACGGCCCCGCGCCTGCGGCGGCGACCGTGCGGTCGCCGCGTCGCCTCAGGACAGGATCAGCCCCGGCGTGCGCTCCTCGCGCAGGAAGTAGCGATCGGTCGGCTGCAGGTTGGCATCGAGCTCGTAGACCAGCGGCACCGCATTGGGCACGCTGACCTGCAGGATTTCCTCGGGCGTCATGCGGTCGAGATGCATGATCAGCGCGCGCAGGCTGTTGCCATGGGCCGAGATCAGCAGTCGCTCGCCGCGCCGGATCGCCGGCGCCAGGTCGCTGTCCCACAGCGGCAGCACGCGCGCCACGGTGTCGCGCAGGCACTCGCCGAGCGGCACCTCGCCGGGCGCGAGCTTGGCATAGCGCGGGTCATGGGCCTGCCAGCGCGGGTCGCTGGCTTCCAGCGGCGGCGGTGCGATGTCGTAGCTGCGTCGCCACAGCCGCACCTGCTCGGCGCCGTGCAGCTCGGCGGTCTCGGCCTTGTCCAGGCCTTGCAGCGTGCCGTAGTGGCGCTCGTTCAGGCGCCACTGCTTGTTCACCGGCAGCCAGACGCGATCCATCGCGTCCAGGCAGTGCCAGGTGGTCCAGACGGCGCGCTTGAGCACCGAGGTTTCGGCGCGGTCGAATTCGAAGCCGGCGGCCTTGAGCCACAGGCCGGCCTGGCGCGCCTGCTCGACGCCCTTGGGCGTGACGTCCACATCGGCCCAGCCGGTAAAGCGGTTCTCGAGATTCCACGTCGATTCGCCGTGGCGCAGCAGCACGAGTTGGTACATGGTTGAAAAGGGAGAGTGCAGGAATTCGGGGCGGCTACCGGCGGGCTGAGGGCGCGAAGCGCGCGCGCGGCCGGTGCGCGAAGCCCTGGATTCTAGAATCCCAGGCTTTGCTGACCCGCGCGGCCGCCCCGCGCCCCCGAAACGTGAGCTTTCTCATCGACAACTGGTACCTGGTGCTGACGGCGCTCGTTTCCGGCGGCCTGCTGCTGTGGCCGGCGCTGTCGCGCGCCGGCGGCGCTGGCCGCGTGTCGGCCGCCGACGCGGTGATGCTGATCAACCGCGAGAAGGCGGTGCTGATCGATGTCGGCGAGCCGGCCGAGTACGCCGCCGGCCACGCGGCGCCGGCGCGCAACATCCCCTTCGGGCAGCTCGAGGGCTCGCGGGAGCTGCCGTCGAACAAGACGCTGCCGGTGCTGCTGATCTGCCCGAGCGGCGCGCGCGCGCAACGTGCCGTCGCGCTGCTGAAGCGGCAGGGCCATGAGCGCGTGCACGCGGTGATCGGTGGCCTGGCGGCCTGGCGCGAGGCGCAGCTGCCGGTCGAGAAGTCGGCCGGCTGACGCGGCCGGCCCGGCGCGGGTCGAGGGTCGTGCCGATGGTGAAAAACTGCGCGCTCGCGTGCGGCGTGGTGGCGACCCACTGCAGTACAGGGTTGTGACAAGGGCGCGACAATTCGCCACCGCACCAACACTTCGCTCGCGACCATGTCTGCCGTCCGCATGTACACGACCCAGGTCTGCCCGTTCTGCCAGCGGGCCAAGATGCTGCTGAAGCAGCGCGGCGTGCAGGCGATCGAGGAGATCCGGATCGATCTCGACCCGACGCAGCGCACGCGCATGGTCGAGATCACCGGCCGGCGCACGGTCCCCCAGATCTTCATCGGCGATACCCATGTCGGCGGCTTCGACGATCTGCATGCCCTCGACCACCGCGGCGCGCTGCTGCCGCTGCTGCAGCGCGTGGCCGTCTGAGCGCGGCGGGCGGCGGTCTCGCTGCGACATAATCGCTGCGCCCTGACCGGGCCCGCCTCGCGGGCCCTTTGCTTTTTTGCGCGGGCCGCGCGTGGCGCGGTCGCGCTTCCTGCCGACGGATGTCCACCATGGCCGACCAAGAACTTGCCCCCGTGTTCCAGATCCAGCGCGTCTACCTGAAGGACGCCTCGCTCGAGCAGCCGAACTCGCCTCGAATCCTGCTCGAGTCGGCGCAGCCGCAGGTCGACATCAACCTGGCGGTCGCTGCCGATCCGGTGGCCGAGGGCGTCTACGAGATCACGGTGTCGGCCACCGTGACGACCAAGGTCGGCGACAAGACGCTGTTCCTGGTCGAGGCCAAGCAGGCCGGCATCTTCGAGATCCGCAACCTGCCGCAGGACCAGATCAGCCCGGTGCTCGGCATTGCCTGCCCGGGCATCGTCTACCCCTACCTGCGCGCGACCGTGGCCGACCTGATCACGCGCGCCGGCTTCCCGCCGGTGCACCTGTCCGAGGTCAACTTCCAGGCCATGTACGAGGCCCAGCTGCAGGCCCAGCAGCAGGGCGGCGCGGTCAACGGCAACGGCGCGCACGCCGCGGCCTGACACCGGCGTCTGCACGCATGAAGATCGCGGTCCTCGGCGCCGGCGCCTGGGGCACCGCGCTGGCCGTGAGCACCGCGGCGCGGCATGACACGCTGCTGTGGGCGCGCGACGCGGCCCAGGCCGCCGAGATCGCCGCGACGCGCCGCAACCGGCGCTACCTGCCCGAGGTCGAGCTGCCCGCGGCGCTCGCGGTCGGTGCCGACCTCGACGCAGCGCTCGCGCACGCGGGCCGCGACGGCCTGGTCGTGATCGCGACGCCGACCTCGGCGCTGCGCGCGATGCTCGCGCGCGCGGCCGCCGGGGGCGCCGGGCTGTGGTGGCTGTGCAAGGGCTTCGAGGCCGGCAGCGGCGCGCTCGGTCACGAGATCGCGCGTGAGGTCGCGCCCGCGGCGCGCGCCGGCGTGCTGTCGGGACCGAGCTTCGCGCTCGAAGTCGCGCGCGGCCAGCCGACCGCGCTGGTCGCGGCCGGCGCCGACGCGGCGCTGGCGCGCCTGGCGGTCGAGGCCTTCCACGGCGAGGCGCTGCGCGTCTACACCTCGGCCGACCCGGTCGGCGTCGAGGTCGGCGGGGCGGTCAAGAACGTGATCGCGATCGCCACCGGCATCGCCGACGGCCTGCCCTCGGCGGGTGGCAGCGGCCTGGGCCTGAACGCGCGCGCCGCCTTGATCACCCGCGGGCTGGCCGAGACCAGCCGGCTCGGGCTGGCCCTGGGCGCGCGCGCCGACACCTTCATGGGCCTGTCCGGGCTCGGCGACCTGGTGCTGACCGCCACCGGCGCGCTCTCGCGCAACCGCCGCGTCGGCCTGGAGCTGGCCACGGGCCGCGCGCTGGCCGACGTGCTGCACGACCTCGGCCATGTCGCCGAAGGCGTCTACAGCGCGCCGACGGTGCTGGCGCGGGCCCGCTCGCTCGGCGTCGAGATGCCGATCACCGAGGCGGTGGTCGCGGTACTGGAAGGCCGGCTGCGGCCGGCCGAGGCGGTCGTGCAATTGATGCGCCGCGACGCGCGCGCCGAGACGCCGCACGGCTGAGGCCGCGATGCCGCGCTTCGCCGCGAACCTGTCGATGCTCTTCACCGAGCGGCCCTTCCTGGACCGTTTCGCGGCGGCGGCGGCGGCCGGTTTCAGGGCGGTCGAGTGCCAGTTCCCCTACGACTGGCCGGCCGAGGCGGTCCGGGCGCGGCTCGACGCCGGGGCGCTGAGCTTGGTGCTGCACAACCTGCCGGCCGGCGACTGGGCCGCCGGCGAGCGCGGCATCGCCTGCCTGCCGGGCCGCGAGGCCGAGTTCCGCGCCGGGGTCGCGCGCGGCATCGCCCACGCGCGCGCGCTCGGCACGCCGCGCCTGAACTGCCTGGCCGGTCTCGCGCCGGCCGGCGCCGATGCCGGGCTGCTGCGCCGCACGATGCTCGCCAACCTGCGCCACGCCGCCGCCGCGCTGGCCGAGGCCGGGCTCGAGTTGCTGGTCGAGCCGATCAACACCCATGACATGCCGGGTTTCTGGCTGAACCGCTGGACGCAGGCGCTCGAGCTGATCGACGAGGTCGGCGCCCCCAACCTGAAGCTGCAGTTCGACGCCTATCACGTGGCGGCAATGGGGGACGCGCCGATCCCGGCGCTGAGCGCCTGCTACGGCCGCGTCGGCCACATCCAGATCGCCGACCACCCGGGCCGCCACGAGCCGGGCAGCGGCACGCTCGGCTGCGCGGCGCTGTTCGCGCACATCGACGCGCTCGGCTATGACGGCCATGTCGGCGCCGAATACCGCCCGGCGGCGGGCACCGAGGCCGGACTCGGCTGGTTCGGACGCGGCTGAGGGGCGCCCGGCTGTGCACGGCCGTGCGATTGACGGGGTGCCGGTGTTTTGATAATCGCGCCATGAGCACGCCCGACCCCCGTCACGACCCGCGCGGCTTCCTGCGCCACCTGTACGACACCGCGGTGCGGCGCGCGCTGCCGGCACACAACATCGCCGACTTCCTGCCGCCGCCGCCGAAGGGCCGCACGCTGGTGATCGGCGCAGGTAAGGCCAGTGGCGCGATGGCCGAGGCGGTTGCCGCGCAATGGCCGGCCGACGCGCCGCTGTCGGGTCTGGTGGTGACGCGCTACGAGCATGTGCCGCCGGCCTACAAGGCGCGGCCGGGGCGCATCGAGGTGGTCGAGGCCGCGCACCCGGTGCCGGACGCCGCCGGGTTGCGCGCCGCCCAGCGCATCGTCGAGCTGACCCGGGGGCTGACGGCCGACGACCTGGTGCTGTGCCTGATCTCGGGCGGCGGCTCGGCGCTGCTGACGCTGCCCGCCGAGGGCATCACGCTCGAGGACAAGCAGGCGATCAACCGCGCGCTGCTCAAGAGCGGCGCCAACATCGGCGAGATGAACTGCGTGCGCAAGCACCTGTCGGCCGTCAAGGGCGGCCGGCTGGCGGCGCGCTGCGCGCCGGCCCAGGTCCTCACGCTGCTGATCTCCGACGTGCCGGGTGACGACCCGGACGTGATCGCCTCTGGCCCGACCGTGCCCGACCGCAGCAGCTGCGCCGACGCGCTGGCGATCCTGCAGCGCTACGCGATCGAGGTGCCGCCCACCGTGCGCGCCGCGCTCGAGGCCGGCACGCTAGAGACGCCCAAGCCCGGCGACGCCTGCTTCGCCGGCCACGAGGTGCGCATGACCGCGACGCCGCAGCAGGCGCTCGAGGCCGCGGCCGCCGCGGCGCGCGCCGCCGGCATCGACGCGCACATCCTCAGCGACGAGATCGAAGGCGAGTCGCGCGTCGTCGGCGGCGTGCACGCGGCGCTGGCGCGCCAGGTGCGCCGCCGCGGCCAGCCCTTCAAGACGCCCTGCGTGATCCTGTCGGGCGGCGAGACCACGGTGACCGTCAAGGCCAAGGGGGGGCGCGGTGGCCGTGCGACCGAGTTCCTGGTCGGCGCGGCGATCGCGCTGCAGGGCGAGCCCGAGGTCTATGTGCTGGCGGCCGACACCGACGGCATCGACGGCGTCGAGGACAACGCCGGCGCGATCGTCACGCCCGACACGCTGATGCGCGGCACGGCCGTGGGCTTGAAGGCCCAGGCCTGCCTCGACGCCAACGACTGCTACCGCTTCTTCGCCGGCCTCGGCGACCTGGTCACGACCGGTCCCACCTACACGAACGTCAACGACTTCCGCGCGCTGCTGCTGCTGTGAGACGGCCCGGCGCGGCCGCCCCCCCCCTAGGCTGACCCCCCGCGGACCGGTGAGTCGGTCTAGATTTCTCGGGCTCGCAATCTCGCGGGTCTTCGAAGAGAGAGGGGACAAGATGGAACATCGCTTCGATCGTGCGCTGCGCCGCAGCAGCGCGGCGGTGCTGCTGGCCCTGGTGGGCGGGGCACCGGCCATCGCCGCGCCGGACACGCTGGCCTGCGCGGGCCTGCCGACGCATGCGCAACTCAAGAACGCCCTGATCGCCGCGCGCAACGCCGCCAACGCCGGCTTCAACCTCGACATGTGGGGCAGCGTCGTCAACCGCGACGGCGTCGTCTGCGCGGTCGCCTACACCGGCGGCCAGCGCGGCAGCCAGTGGCCGGGCAGCCGGGTGATCTCGGCGCAGAAGGCCTACACCGCCAACGCCTTCAGCCTGCCGGGGCTGGCGCTGGCGACCGGCAACCTGTACGCCGCGGTCCAGCCGGGCGGCAGCCTGTTCGGGCTGCAGCACAGCAACCCGGTCGACACCGGCGATGCCTACAAGGGCCCGGCGACCAATTTCGGCCTGCCGAACGACCCGATGGTGGGCCAGCGCGTCGGCGGCGTGAACGTGTTCGGCGGCGGCCTCGCGCTCTACAACGCCAACAAGCGGCTCGTCGGCGCGATCGGCGTCTCGGGCGACAGCTCCTGTGCCGACCACGCGATCGCCTGGCGCACGCGCAGCACCCTGCAGCTCGACTACGTGCCGGCCGGCGTCACCCTGTTCCAGGGCAAGAACGTCGATCAGATCCAGTACGGCAGCGGCGGCTTCACGCAGCCGCACTGCATCGACGCGGCCGCCGAGGACGCCGTCGTCGCGGGGCTGCCGGCTACGCGCTGAGCCGCTGCGCGAGCACGCCGGCGTCCGGACCGAAGGCGTAGGCGTCCATCGCCAGCGAGCCGTAGGTCACGCCCTCGTGCAGCCGCACGGGGGCGGCCGCGAAGCCGCCGGCCCCGGCGGCGATGTAGAACGGCAGCCAGTGTTCGTCGGTCGGGTGCATCGCGGCCCCGTGGGGCGCCAGCCGCCGGTAGTCCAGCAGCGCGTCGCGGTCGCGCGCCGCGCTGCGCTCGGCGACCCAGGCGCGGAAGGCGGCGGTGTCGGCGGCTTCCGGCGCGTCGCTGGCCGGCATCGGTCGCACCGCGAACAGCCGGTGCAGGTCGTGCGTCAGGCTGCCCGAGCCGAGCACCAGCACGCCCTCGTCGAGCAGCGGCGCGAGCGTCGCGCCCAGCGACCATTGCGCCGCCGGCGGCTGCTGCGGCGACAGGGCCACCGGCACCACGGGCACATCGGCGTCCGGCCAGGCAAAACGCAGCACCGCCCAGATGCCGTGGTCGAGCCCGGCCTCGGCGCTGCGGGCCGGCTCGAAACCGGCCGAGGCCAGCAGGCCGAGCACGCGCTCGGCCAAGGCCGGCTCCCCCGGCGGCTCGTAACGCAGCCGGTACAGCGCCGCGGGGAAGCCACCGAAGTCGTGCACCGCGTGGTGACGCGCGCTGTCGAACACGACCGGGTGCGCCGCCGCGGTGTGCGGCGAGACCACCACGATCGCGCGCGGCCGACCGAAGGCCGCGTCGATCGCCGGGCCGAGGCGGGCGAAGAACGCGCCGGTCGCGCCGGGCTCGAGCGCCAGCATCGGCGAGCCGTGCGAGACGAACAGCGCCGGCAGGGACGGGGGGCGGGAGAGGTCGCTGCGCATGCAGGCATTGCAGCACCGCCGCGGCGCGCCGGCATTCAGCGGCTTTGCACGCTGCGTTCAACGCCGGCCCGCGGCGCCTGCATGGCCCCGCTCGGCGGTCGGAGGCAGGGATGCGCTAGCGTGCGTCCCCATGGCCCTCTCCGCCGCGCGCGCCCCCCTCACGCCCCCCTCGGTCGGGACCCTGGCCGCTCGCCAGCTGCTGCGTGACTTCCGCGCCGGCGAGTTGCGGCTGCTGGTCCTCGCGGTGATGCTCGCCGTCGCGGCGCTGACCGCGGTCGGTTTTTTCGCCGACCGGCTCAACAGCGGTCTGGCGCGTGATGCCCGGCAGCTGCTCGGCGGTGATGCGATCGTCTCCAGCGACCAGCCACCGCCGCCCGCGCTGGCGGCGCGTGCGCGCGCCGACGGCCTCGCGGTGGCGGGCAGCGCGGGCTTCCCGAGCATGGGCCGCGCGAGCGATGCGCGCGGCGGCGCCTCGCGGCTGGTGGCGATCAAGGCGGTCAGCGAGGGCTATCCGCTGCGCGGTCAGGTGCGGCTGCGCGACGCGCCGGGCGCGCCCGAGCGGGCGGCCGGCGGTGCGCCGGCGCGCGGCACGGTTTGGGTCGATGCGGCCGTCCTCGAGGCGCTGAACCTGCGCATCGGTGACGCGCTGCTGCTCGGCGACGCGGCGCTGACGATCGCCGCGGTGATCGCCGTCGAGCCCGACCGCGGCGCCGGTTTCATGAGCTTCGCGCCGCGCGCGCTGCTGCACGAGGCCGATCTGCCGGCCACCGGCCTGATCCAGCCGGCCAGCCGCGTGAGCTACCGCCTCGCGGTGGCCGGCCAGGGCGCGGACGGCGACGCGCGCGTGCGCGCCTGGGTCGCCTGGGCCGAGCGCGAGATCGCCGCCCAGGGCTGGCGCGGCATGCGGCTCGAGTCGCTCGACAGCGGCCGCCCCGAGATGCGCCAGACGCTGGACCGCGCGGCGCGCTTCCTGAACCTCGTCGCGCTGCTCGCGGCGTTGCTGGCGGCGGTGGCGGTCGGCATCGCGGCGCGCGACTACGCCAGCCGGCGGCTGGACGACTGCGCGATGCTGCGCGTGCTCGGCCAGCCGCAGCGGCGCATCGCCGGGGCCTATGCGCTCGAGTTCGCCGGCGTCGGCCTGCTGGCCAGCGGGCTCGGTGTCGCGCTCGGCTTCGTGGTGCACCACGGCTTCGTCATGCTGCTGGCCGGCCTGGTCGAGGCGACGCTGCCGCCGGCCGGGCCCGGGCCGGCGCTGTTCGGCCTGGGCGTCGGGCTGACGCTGCTGCTCGGCTTCGGCCTGCCGCCGGTGCTGCAGCTCGCGCGCGTGCCGCCGCTGCGGGTGATCCGGCGCGAGCTCGGCGAGTTGAAGTCGGCCTCGCTGGGCGTGCTGGCCGCCGGGTTCGGCGGCTTCGCGGCCCTGCTGGTCGCGGTCGCCTCGGACCTGTGGCTGGGGCTGATCACGGTCGGTGGCTTCGCCGCCGCGGTCGCGCTGTTCGCGCTGCTGTCGTGGGGCGCGGTGCTGCTGCTGCGCCGCGCCGTGCCGGGCGCGGCGGCGCCGCGCTGGCTGGTGCTCGCGACCCGCCAGGTCGCGGCGCGGCCGGGCTTCGCGGTGCTGCAGACCAGCGCGCTCGCGGTCGGCCTGCTCGCGCTGGTGCTGCTGGTGCTGCTGCGCACCGACCTGATCGCGAGCTGGCGCGCCGCCACGCCGCCGGACGCGCCGAACCGCTTCGTCATCAACGTCCAGCCCGAGCAGGGCGAGCCCTTCCAGCGCGCGCTGCGCGCGGCCGGCGTCGCCGCCTACGACTGGTACCCGATGATCCGCGGCCGGCTCGTCGCGGTGAACGGCCGGCCGGTGCGCCCCGAGGACTACGCGAGCGACCGCGCCCAGCGCCTGATCGATCGCGAGTTCAACCTCAGCCACAGCGCCGCGCTGCCGGCCCACAACCGCGTCAGCGCGGGGCGCTGGCAGCCCGAGGAGCCCGGCGCGCTCAGCGTCGAGGCCGGCCTCGCGCAGACCCTGGGGCTGAAGCTCGGTGACGCGCTGCGCTTCGACGTCGCCGGGCTCGCGCTCGAGGCGCGCGTCACCAGCCTGCGCGAGGTCGACTGGGGCTCGATGCGGGTCAACTTCTTCGTGCTGTTTCCGCAGGCGCACCTGCCCGATCTGCCGGCCAGCTACATCGCGGCCTTCCGCGCGCCCGAGCGACCGGGCTTCGACAACGCGCTCGCGCACGACTTCCCGAACATCACCAGCGTCGATGTCTCGGCCTCGATCGCGCAGGTGCAGCGCGTGCTCGACCAGGTGATCCGCGCGGTCGAGTTCCTGTTCGGCTTCACGCTCGCGACCGGCCTGGTCGTGCTGTTCGCCGCGGTCACCGCGACGCGCGAGCAGCGCGCGCGCGAGTACGCGGTGATGCGCGCGCTCGACGCCGGCGCGCGCCTGCTCGGACGCGTGCAGCGCGCCGAGCTGCTCGGCGTCGGGGCGCTCGCCGGCGTGCTGGCGGCGAGCGCCGCGCTGGGGGTCGGCTGGGCGCTGGCGCGCTGGGTGTTCGAGTTCAGCTGGCAGGCACCGCTGTGGGTGCCGCTGGCCGGCGGCGTGGCCGGTGCGCTGCTCGCCCTGGCGGCCGGCTGGTGGGGCCTGCGCGAGGTGCTGGCGCGGCCGGTGGTCGAGACGCTGCGGCGCGCCGCCGACTGACGCCGAGGCTTGGGCTCTCCGACCATGCCCGAGCGGCATGGCGGGTCGCCGCGCCCCCGGTCTCAGGGCTCGCGGTAGCTGCCGACCAGGCCGTGCAGGTGCTCGCGCTGGGCCGGCTCCAGGTAGGACAGCAGCAGGCTGAGCGCGTGGTAGGCGCCGCGCAGCAGCGCCGCGTCGGCGCTCTCGGGTTCGAGGGCGCGGCGCGGGTCGCGCACGTACTCGTAGCTGAGCCAGTAGGTCACGACGACCACCATCGCGGTGGCGACCGGCTCGGCCTCGCGCGCGTCGAGGCCCTTCGGGCCGAAGGCGCCGCCGTGGCCGAGACCGTCGAGCACCGCGCGCACCGCGAGCTGCTTGTTCTTCAGCACGAACTGGAAGTGGGTCTCGAGGCGGCGGTTCTTGCTGAGCAGATCGTTGAGGTCGCGGTACAGGAAGCGGTACTGCCAGATCAGCTCGAACAGCATGTGGAAGAACAGCCAGGCGTCCTCGACGTTGCGCACGTTGTCGGCGGCGCGTAGCAGTTCGGTGAGCGACTGCTCGTAGCGGTCGAACAGCGTGTTGATCAGCGCGTCCTTGGCCGGGTAGTGGTAGTACAGGTTGCCCGGGCTGATGTTGAGCTCGGCCGAGATCAGCGTGGTGCTGACGTTGGGCTCGCCGAAGCGGTTGAACA
>CAYOXW010000068.1:0-12859 GCA_964408005.1 uncultured Methylibium sp. | reverse complement strand
ATCACCGAGTGGGCGGCGCTGCCGGCCACCGAGATGTTCCTGCGCGACAACCGCGACGACAGCGACTTCTCCGCCTTCATGAGCGTCTGGTTCTTCGAGGAACAGAAGCACTCGCTGGTGCTGATGGAATACCTGCGGCGCTTCCGCCCCGACCTCGTGCCGACCGAGCAGGAGCTGCACGAGGTGCGCTTCGAGTTCGACCCGGCGCCGGCGCTCGAGACGCTGATGCTGCATTTCTGCGGCGAGATCCGCCTGAACCACTGGTACCGCCGTGCCGCCGAGTGGCACACCGAGCCGGTCATCAAGGCGATCTACGAGACCCTGGCGCGTGACGAGGCCCGCCACGGCGGCGCCTACCTGCGCTACATGAAGCGTGCGATGCAGCAGTTCGGCGACGAGGCCAAGGCCGCCTTCGCCAAGGTCGGCGTGTTGATGGCCAGCGCGCGCCGCACCGCGCAGGCGCTGCACCCGACCAATCTGCACGTCAACGCCAAGCTGTTCCCGCGCGACACCGTGCAGTCGCGCCTGCCCAACCCCGAGTGGCTCGAGGCCTGGCTGGACACCCAGATCCAGTTCGACACGGTCTGGGAGAACAAGGTCGTCGAGCGCATCCTGCACAACCTGGGTCTGCTGATGGAACGCAGCTTCGCGACCGTGCAGGACCTGAACCGCTACCGCAAGGAGCTGGCGGCACGGGTGGCCGCCGCGGCCCAGGGCGCGGCCGGGCCCGGCACTCAGCCGGCCTGACCCGCCCTCAGCGACGCGCGGCGAGCCCCCAGGCGCACAGCGCCCCGGCGAGCACGCCGGCCGCATGCGCCGCCGGGGCCACCGCGATGTCCCAGCCCTCGGGCCGCAGCACCGCGGCTCGCCAGGGCGCCTCGAGCACGATCTTCAGCGCCAGCCCGGCGGCGATGGCCAGGCCGACACGGCGCTCGGCGCGGGCCGCGCGCCGCACCAGTTCCACGGCAACCACCGCGACGCCGGCGTGCAGCACGCCCGACAGCCCGCCGTAGACGGCCAGCGCCGGGACGCCGGCCAGCGCCGCGTGCGTCAGCGGCCAGGCCAGCGCCCAGGCCAGCGCCGCGCGACGCGGCACGCCGGCGGCCCAGCCGAGCGCCACGACGCCGACCCCGCCGGCGGTGTTGGCCGCCAGGTGCAGCGCGCTCAGATGGACCCAGGCCGCGCTCCAGAGCCGCCAGGGCTCGGACCAAGCCGTCGCGGCCTGCCAGGCCAGCACCGGCAGGGCGGTCGCCTGCCCCTCGGCGACCCAGGCCGGCGCCAGCAGCAGCGTGCCGAGCGCGAGCCAGGCCAGCCGGCCGCTGCGCGGCGGCTCAGTCGAAGACGGCACGCGTGAGCGCACGCACCGCCGCACGCTCGGCCGCGAAGACCTCGGGGGCGAAGTGCGTCGGCACCTCGTCGAGGCGCGCGCGGTGCTGGGCGCGTCGCAGCTCGCGGTAGGCATCGGCCGCCGCCTGACCGACGCCGGCCGGCAGCAGCCCCAGCGTCTCGGCGAGCTTGAGCAGCGCGATGTTGCCGATGTCGTCGCGCAGGCCCTCGTGCCGTGCGCTGTGCGCGAGCACCAGGGCCTGCACCGCGAACTCGACGTCCATCATCCCGCCGTCGCCATGCTTGACGTCGAAGCGCTCGACGCCGTCCTCATGCGGCGCCGGGTGGGCGCTGCGCACGCGCTCGCGCATCGTCCGCACCTCCTCGCGCAGCGCCGCGGCGTCGCGCGGCGCGGCCAACACCGCGCGGCGCACCGCCTCGACGCGCGGCGCCAGGCCGGCGTCGCCGGCGCACCAGCGCGCCCGCGTGATCGCCTGGTGCTCCCAGGTCCACGCGGTGTTGCTGCCGCGACCGGCCTGGTAGCGCTCGAAGGCGTCGATGCTGGTGACCAGCAGCCCGGAGTTGCCGTTCGGTCGCAGCGCCATGTCGATGTCGAACAGCTCGCCGGCGGCGGTGCGCAGCGTCAGCCAGGTGACCAGCTTGCGCACGAAGGCGGCATAGACCTCGGCGGCGCGGTCGACATCAGGATCGCCCTCGGCGTCGAAGAGGAAGACCACGTCGAGGTCGCTGCCATAGCCCAGCTCCTTGCCGCCGAGCTTGCCGTAGGCGACCACCGCCAGGCGCGGCTGCTCGCGGTGCCTCGCCTTCAGGTGCTGCCAGGCCCAGCGGATCGTGCAGTCGAGCGTCGCGTCGGCCAGCGCCGAGAGGTCGTCGGCGACCTGCTCGACGCTGAGCTGGCCTTCGACGTCACGCACCAGCGTGCGGAACACCTCAGCGTGGTGGGCGCGGCGCAACGTGTCGAGCAGCAACTCCTCGTCGGCCTGACCGCCGCGCGCCCAGGCGCGCCGGCGCTCCTCGAGGTCACGCAGATAGGCCTCGCGCTCGAAGCGCCCGGCCAGCGCGCGGGCGTCGGCCAGCTCGTCGATCACGCCGGGGTGCTGCATCAGGTAGCGCATCGGCCACTTCGCCAGGCCCAGCAGGCGCAGCAGCCGGCCCAGCACCTCGGGCCGCTCGGCCAGCAGCGCGAGGTAGCTCTCGCGGCGCAGCAGCGGCTCGATCCAGTCGAGGAAGCGCAGCACCGGCTCGTGGGCCGCACCGCGGTCGAGCTGCAGCTCGTCGGCCAGCAGCGAGGCCCGGCCGATCAGCTTGGCCAGGCGGCTGCGCGTGTCGTCGCGCAGCGCCGCGACGCGCGGCGAGGCGGCGAAGCCGCGCACGCGCTCGGCCAGCGCCGACGGCAGCCGCTCGAGAAAGGCCTCGCTGTCGAGCGCCGGCGCCGTCCCGTTGCAGCCGCGGCAGCCGTTGCCGCCATTGGCCGGGGCACGGCCGTCGTGCAGCAGCGCGTCGAACTCGTTGGCCACGAACTCCCGATGGCGGCACAGCCCCTCGAACAGCTCGCAGGCGTCGGCGGTGCAGACGAGCCGCATCGAGCGGCCGATCCAGGCCAGGTCGGCGTCCTCGGTCGGCAGCACATGGGTCTGGCGGTCGTCGAGGTACTGGATGCGGTGCTCGACGCGGCGCAAGAAGACATAGGCCTCGGCCAGCCTGGCGGCCGTCTCGGCCTTCATCACGCCGACCGCGACCAGGCGCTCGAGCGCCGACAGCGTCGAGCGCGTGCGCAGCTCGGGGAACTGCCCGCCGCGCACCACCTGCAGCAGTTGCACGATGAACTCGATCTCGCGGATGCCGCCGCGCGAGAGCTTCACGTCGTTGGCGCGCTCGGGGCGGCCGGCGGCGCGCCTGGCGGCCTCGTCGCGGATCTTGCGGTGCAGCTGGCGCAGGCCCTCGAACACGCCGTAGTCGAGGTAGCGCCGGTAGACGAAGCCGACCACCAGGTCGCGCAGCGGCAGCGCCTCGCCGTTGACCATCGCCGCGGCCGGCGCGACGACGCGGCTCTTCAGCCACGCGAAGCGCTCCCACTCGCGGCCCTGCACCAGGAAATACTCCTCCAGCATCGCCAGGCTGACCACCGGCGGGCCGGAGTTGCCGTTCGGGCGCAGCGCCAGGTCGACGCGGAAGACCTGGCCGTCGTCGGTGGCGTCGCCGATCAGCGCGTAGAGCGCGCGCGCGACGCCGCTGAAGTACTCGTGCGCGCTGACCACGCCGGTGCCGTCGGCGCGGCCGGCGGTCGGCACGTCCTCGTCGTAGACGTAGATCAGGTCGATGTCGGACGAGACGTTGAGCTCGCGCGCGCCCAGCTTGCCCATGCCGACGACCCAGAAGGCCGAGCGGCTGCCGTCGGCCTTGCGCGGCGCGCCGTGGCGCGCGTCCTGCTCGGCGAAGGCGAGCGCGAGCGCCCGATCCAGCGTGACTTCGGCGAGCAGCGTCATCGTGCGCGTGATCGCGTCGAGCGGCGCGTCGCGCTCGCAGTCCACGACCGCCAGGCGCTCGATGACGAGATGGCGCGCGACGCGCAGCGACGCGGCGGGTGTGCGGCCACCGCTGTGCAGCCGATCGATCAGCGCCTCGATCGCGGCGCGGTCGGGTACGCCCGGCGGCAGCAGCGCCAGCTCGGGCTCGTAGCGTCGCCGCACACGCTGCACGAAGCGCGAATGCACCGCCTCGGCGGCGATGTCACCAACGGTGGGGCTCGGGGCCGGGGGAGAGGAACTCATCGGACGGGGCTGGATCGCTCCGGAAAGGGTGCGCGGCTCGCGTTACGCTCTCGGCTGCGGTGGCGTCGTGCACCGACCGGGCCGCTCGCCCGTTCGACCGACAGGGCACCGGTCGCCCGCCCGGGCGCCTGCCCCGCCGTTCCTTGCACCGATGTCGTCCATCCAGCCCCTCGTTCCCGACTCCACCGCCTCATCCGCCTCGCGTGGGAGCGGCCTGCGCGGCCGCACCGCGACGGGCTTGCGCCGGCTGGCTTTCGCGCTGCTCGCCCTGACAAGTATCGTCAGCGTGCTGTGGCTCGTGCTCCAGTGGGGCATTCTGCCGCGGATCGAGTCCTGGCGCCCCGCGCTGGAGCAGCGCGCCAGCGCCGCGCTCGGTCTGCCGGTGCGCATCGGCGCGCTGCGGGCGATCGACAGCGGCATCGGCTGGACCGGCGCGCTGGAGCTCGAGCAGGTCGTGCTGCTGCGCCCCGGCACGCAGCAGGAGGCCTTGCGACTGCCCCGGGTGCGCGCGACGGTGTCGGCCACCTCGCTGCTGCCCGGCTGGGACGGCACGTGGCAGCTGCGCTTCCGCCAGCTGGCGATCGACGCCCCCGAACTCGACGTGCGCCGCGACGCCGACGGCCGGCTGTCGGTGGCCGGCATCGAGCTCGGCCACGGCGACGGGCAGGACGGCGAGACGCTGGCCGACTGGTTCTTCAGCCAGCCCGAGTTCGCGATCCGCGGCGGCCGCGTGCAATGGACCGACGGCCTGCGCGCCGCGCCGCCGCTGGTGCTGCGCTCGGTCGACCTGATCGTGCGCAACGGCGTGCGCCACCACGCGCTGCGGCTCGACGCAACGCCGCCCAGCGAATGGGGCGAGCGCTTCTCGCTGCGCGGCGAGTTCGTCCAGCCGCTGCTCGCCCGGGGCGATGGGGCGCCGGGCCTGCTGGCGCGCCCCGGCGACTGGCGACGCTGGCGCGGCACCGCCTATGCCGAGCTGCCGGCGATCGACCTGGCACCGCTGCGGCAGTACGTCGCCCTGCCGCTCGAGCCGACGGCCGGCCGTGGGGCGCTGCGCGCCTGGGTCGACCTGCGCGACAGCCAGCTCGAGACGGCGACCGCCGACGTGAAGCTGCAGTCGCTGAGCCTGCGGCTCGCACCCGATGGGCCGCCGCTGGTGCTGGCCAGACTCGACGGCCGCGTCGCGCTCACGCGCGTGGCCGCCAGCCGCGGCCGTGACGCCGGCTGGTCGCTCGCGCTGCAGCAGCTCGCCTTCGCCGAAGACCCGACGGTCGTCGGCGACGCGGCGCTCGACTGGCCGGCCGGCGACCTCCGGGTCGGCTGGCGACTCGGCGCCGACGGGCGGCCGAGCGGCGGCGAGCTGGCCGCGCCGCGGCTCGATCTCGCGCGGGTCGCCACCGCGCTCGCGCGACTCCCCGCGGGCTGGGTCGGCGCCGGCTTGCAGGCGCGCCTCGCCGAGCTGGCGCCGCAGGGCGAGGTCAGCACGCTCGAGCTGGCCTGGGACGGCCCCAGCGCCGCGCCCCGCAGCTACCGCGCCAGCGGCCGCGCGCGCGGGCTCGGACTGGCCGCCGCACAGGCGCTCGCGCCGGCGGCCTCGGGGGCCGAGCCGGCGCCGGCACGCCCCGGTGTCGCCGGCCTCGACCTCGATTTCCGCGCCAGCGAGGCCGGCGGCGAGGCGACGCTGGCGCTGCGCGATGGCGCGCTGTCCTTCCCCGGCGTGTTCGAGCAGCCGCGCATCCCGCTCGCCTCGCTGGACGCGCGGCTCGACTGGCGCATCGAGAACGCGCTCCCCGGCGCCCCCGCGCGCATCGAGGCGCGCGTGCGCGACCTGCGCCTCGCCAACGCCGACTTCGAGGGACGCTTCGACGCCCGCTGGATCGGCAGCAGCGCGGCATCGTCCGCCGCGCCCGGCGTGCTCGACCTCGCGGGCAAGCTCACCCGGGCCGACGCCGCGAGCGTGCCGCGCTACCTGCCGCTAGTGGTCGGCGACTCCGTGCGCGGCTATCTCAGCCAGGCCCTGCAGGGCGGTCGCGCCTTCGGCGTCGCGGTGCGGCTGCGCGGCGACCTGGCCGACTTCCCCTTCGCCACACCGGCCCTGGGCGAGTTCCGCGTCGCGGCGCAGCTCGACGACGTGCGCTTTGCCTACATGCCGGCCGAGCCCGGCTGGCATGGCGACCCGGCCGACGTCGAGCGCCGCCCGTGGCCGGCCTTCGCCGACGTGCGCGGCGAGCTGGTGTTCGAGCGGCAGTCGATGCAGCTCAAGCGCCTGAGCGCCACCCTGCCGGGGGTCGGCAGCGGCGCCCTGACGGTGCGCGAAGTCAGCGGCGGCATCGCCGATCTCGGTGCCGCCGCGCCACGGCTGACGATCGACGGCCGCGCGCGCGGGCCGCTCGACGACGCCCTGCGCTACCTCGGCGCCACACCGATCGGCGGCTGGCTCGGCGACGGCCTCGCGCAGGCGAGCGCGCGCGGCGGGGCCCAGGCACCGATGGAGCTGCAGCTCGGCCTGGACATTCCGCTCGACACGGCGGACGACACCCGCGTGCGCGGCGCGCTGCAGCTGGCCGGCAACGACCTGCGGCTGAGCCCCGGCACGCCGCTGCTGGCCGGCACGCGCGCACGCATCGCCTTCACCGAGTCGAGCTTCTCGCTCGCCCAGGGCAGCGCGCGCGTGCTCGGCGGCGACGCGCAGTTCGACGGCGCGCGGCAAGCCGACGGCAGCCTGCGCTTCAACGTCCAGGGCACGCTGGCCGCCGAGGCGCTCAAGCGCGCCGTGGAGCTCGGTCCGCTCGCGCGCGCGGCCACGCCGCTGAGCGGGCAGACCGGCTACAAGCTAGCGCTGGGCTTCGTCCGCGACCAGGTCGAGTGGCAGTTGCGCAGCGATCTCGTCGGCCTGGCGATCGAGCTCCCGGCCCCGCTGGGCAAGCGCGCCGAGCAGACGCTGCCGCTGCGCGCCCAGGTGGCGCTGCAGCCGAGCCCCGGCCCCGATGCCCTGCCGCGCGATCTGCTGCGCCTCGATCTCGGGGCCGACGGCGCACGCGTGCTGCAAGGGCAGTACCTGCGCGAGCTGGCCCCCGGCGGCGCCCAGGTGCTGCGCGGCGCGCTCGCGCTCGGCCGCGCCGAACCGACGCTGCCCGCCGAGGGCGTCAGCGCCCAGGTCCAGCTCGCCGAGCTCGACCTGGCTGCCTGGCAGCGCGCCGCCGACACGTTCACGGCAGCCCCCGGCGGTGCCGCCACGGCCGATTCGCCCTATGCGCCGGGCGCGGTCACGCTGCGCGCCCAGCAGCTGTACGCCGCCGGCTACACGCTGCATCGGCTCACCGCTCAGCTGCGGCGCGGCCGTGGCGCCGAGGCCGGGCTGTGGCGCGCTGAGCTCGACGCCGCCGAACTCGCCGGGCGCGCCGAGTACCTGGCGCCGGGCTCGTCGGACGGCAGCGGCCGCATCGTCGCGCGGCTCGCGCGCCTGGCCCTGCCCAAGGGCGGCGACGACGCGGTCAGCGCGCTGCTCGATCAGGCGCCGGCCTCGAGCGTGCCGGCGCTCGACATCGTCGTCGACGACTTCGAGCTGCGCGGCAAGAAGCTCGGGCGCCTCGAGATCGATGCCGAGAACCGCGCGCCCGACAGCGGCACGGCCACCGCCGGTGACTGGGAGCTCAAGCGCCTGCGCCTCGCGACGCCGGAGGCCGTGCTCGACGCCACCGGCCGCTGGCTGGCGGCGCCGCGCCCCGGCATCGCCCGGCGCACCGTGCTCGACTTCAAGCTCGCGGTCGACAACGGCGGCGCGCTGCTGACGCGACTCGGCGAGACCGAGGTGCTGCGCGGCGCCAAGGGCAGCATCGACGGCAAGATCGAATGGCTCGGCTCGCCGCTGGACATCGACTACGCCAGCCTCGGCGGGCGCCTGCGCGTCGATTTCGGCCGCGGCCAGTTCCTGCCGGCCGAGCCGGGGCTGTTCAAGCTGCTGGGCGTGCTCAGCCTGCAGTCGCTGCCGCGACGGCTGCTGCTCGACTTCCGCGACGTGTTCTCCACCGGCTTCGCCTTCGACGCGATGAGCGGCGACCTGCAGCTCGGCCAGGGCGTGGCCCACACCAGCAACCTGCGCTTGCGCGGCGTGCAGGCGGTGGTGCTGATGGAGGGCAGCGCCGACGTTGAGCGCGAGACCCAGGACCTGCGCGTCGTCGTGGTGCCCGAGATCAACGCCGGTGCCGCCTCGCTCGCCTATGCGGCGATCAACCCGGCGGTGGGGCTCGGCTCCTTCCTCGCGCAGCTCTTCCTGCGCCGCCCGCTGGCCGAGGCCGGCACGCGCGAGTTCCGCATCACCGGCCCCTGGGCCGCGCCGCAGGTGGAACGCGTCGAGCGCCGCAGCGGCACGCGCGAGGCCGACGCCAACCCGCCCTCCTGAGCCCCACTCCCAACGAGGAGCCCCGATGAAGATCGCCGCCGTGCAGATGCTGTCCACGCCCGACCTGGGCCGCAACCTCGAGCGTGCCGCCGCCCTGGTGGCCGAGGCCGCGGCGGCCGGCGCCGAGCTGGTCGGCCTGCCCGAGTACTTCTGCCTGATGGGCCAGCGCGATGCCGACAAGCTCGCGCACGCCGAGCCGCTCGGCGCCGGCCCGATCCAGACCATGCTGGCCGACACCGCACGCCGACACCGCCTCTGGCTGGCCGGCGGCACGCTGCCGCTGGCGATCGACGGCGACCCGGCCCACGCCCACAACAGCACGCTGGTGTTCGGACCGGACGGCCAGCGCGTCGCGCGCTACGACAAGATCCACCTGTTCCGCTTCGACGACGGCGAGCGCCGCTACGACGAGGCCGCAACGCTCGCCCCGGGCCACGAGCCGGTCGCCTTCACCGCGACCGACCGCGCCGGCCGCGCCTGGCGCGTCGGCCTGAGCGTGTGCTACGACCTGCGCTTTCCGGAGCTCTACCGGGGGCTGTGCCGCCCGCCCTGCGACCTGTTGATGGTGCCGGCCGCCTTCACCCACCCGACCGGCGAGGCGCACTGGGAGCTGCTGCTGCGCGCCCGCGCGGTCGAGAACCAGTGCTATGTGCTCGCGCCGGCGCAGGGCGGCCTGCACGAGAACGGTCGCCGCACCTGGGGTCACTCGCTCGCGGTCGGCCCCTGGGGCGAGGTGCTCGCGGTACGCGCCGAGGATGGCGAAGGAGTGGTCCTCGCCGAGCTGAGCGCCGAGCGTCTGCAGCAGGTGCGCACCCAGCTGCCGGCGCTGCAGCACCGCGTCGGCTGAGGCGCGAGGCGGGTGCTCGCGCGGCCCGCGGCGCCGGCACGCGAGCGCTCAGCGCGCCGGTCCCAGCGTCGCCAGCTGGCGGTCGTGCCAGCGTGACAGCAGCGCCAGCGCAAGCACGGCGCCCAACAGCGCCATGAACATGTCCGACTGGGTGTCCCAGGGATCGCCCTGGGTGCCCAGGAACTCGTCGGCGCCCTGCCCCAGCACCAGCGCGGCGGCCCACTCGACCAGCTCGTAGCTGGCGCTGACGGCCAGCACCACGCACACGACCAGGAAGGCCAGCATGCGCCGGCCGGCGACGTGGCTGCCGCGCCGCAGGATCTCGCGCGCCGCAATCGCCGGCACGAAGCCTTGCATGAAGTGGCCGATCTTGTCGTAGGGGTTGCGCCCCAGCGCCAGCGCCTCCTGCAGCCAGAAGCCGAGCGGCACGCGCGCATAGGTATAGGCCCCGCCGAGCACCAGCACCGCGGCGTGGGCAAGGATCAGCGCATAGAGCAGCGTCGTCAGCGGGTGGCGCTCACGCGTGACCCAGAGCACGGGCAACACCACGAACACCGGCAGCACCTCCAGCAGCCAGGTCGTGCGGTCCGCCGGGCCAGCGGCCGACAACCCCAGCAGCGCGAGCAAGGCGACGGTGTAGGCGGCCAGTCCTCGTTGCGTCATCGTGCAGCTCCCAGGCGACGTCCCTGCCGGCAGCGGGTGGCACCCCGTCCCGCGGCCCCAATGCGAAAAGGCGCTCACCGGGAGCGCCTTTTCTGTGTTGGTTGCGGGGGCAGGATTTGAACCTACGACCTTTGGGTTATGAGCCCAACGAGCTACCAGACTGCTCCACCCCGCGACTGAGTCTGAAAGTATAGCACGACGCCCGCGTCAGAGCCCGGCCGCGTCGAGGCTCCGGCCGAAGCGCTCGGCATTCTGGAAACCGATCACCCGAATCCCCTCGAGCTCGCGCCCGCGGGCATCGAAGAACACGATGCCCGGCGGGCCGAACAGCTTGAAGCGCTTGAGCAGCGCGCGATCGGCCTCGGTGTTGCGCGTCACGTCGGCCTGCAACAGCACGGCCTTGCCGAGGCGTGCGCGGATCGCCGGATCGCTGAAGGTATAACGCTCCATTTCCTTGCAGCTCACGCACCAGTCGGCATAGAAGTCCAGCATCACCGGGCGGCCGGCGCTGCGCAATGCGGCGTCGAGTTCGTCGATGCTGGCCACGCGGCGGAATACGAGGCCCTCGGGCTCTGGCGCGACGGCACGGACGCCCTCCCCGTCCGGGGCGGTGGCGGCCGAGCGCCCCGCCGCGGCCGCGGCCGCGAACGGTTGCAGCGGTCGCAGCGGGTCTTGCGCACCAGCCGCCGCACCGACAAGCTCGGCGGCCCCCGCGATCGCCAGCGCGACGCCCGCCGCCTGCGCGAGACGCCGTCCGGCGCCCGGCTCGGCCGAGGCGCCGTCAAAGGCGCGCAGGAAGCTCGCCGCGAGCAGCAGCAGCACGCCCCATCCGGCCACGGCCAGCGGCGGCAGCAGCACCGGGCTCAGCGTCCACCAGGCCACGCCGAGCAGCAGCACGCCGAACAGGCGCTTGACGCCGTCCATCCACGCGCCCGCATGGGGTAGCAGCGCCCCGGCCGACGCGCCCAGCAGCAGCAAGGGCACGCTCATGCCCGCCGCAAGCGCGAACAGCGCGCCGCCCCCCAGCCAGACGTCACGGGTCTGGCTGATGTAGAGCAGCGCGCCGGCCAGCGGCGCCGCCACGCAGGGGCTGACGATCAGCGCCGACAGGCCGCCCATCGCGAACACGCCCACCAGATGTCCGCCGCGCAGGCGCGTCGACGCCGCGTTCACCCCCTGGCGCCAGCGACCGGGCAGCTGCAGCTCGTAGAAGCCGAACATCGACAGCGCCAAGGCCGCCAGCAACAGCGCAAAGGCGCTCAGCACCCCGGGGGTTTGCAGCCAGGCCGCCAGCCCCTCGCCGGCCAGACCGGCGGCCACGCCGAGCGCGGTGTAGAGCAATGCCATGCCCAGCGAGTAGGCGCCCGCGAGCAGCAGGCCGCGCGCGCGCGTCACCTTGTGCCCAGGGCCGACGATGATCGACGACAGGATCGGCAACATCGGCAGTACGCAGGGCGTGAACGAGAGCAGCAGGCCGGCCAGGAAGAAGACGCCGGCGATGGCCCAGCCCTGCCCGCCCCGCAGTGCGGCGTCGATCGAGGCGTCGCCGCTGACAACGGCCGACGCGGCGGCGGGCGTGGCCGACGCGCGGCTCGCCGCGGCCGCAGGCGCCCCCAGGGCCTTCACGCCCAGCGGCTCTCCGCCGCCGACGTGCACGCTGCCGTCCCCGCCGAAACCGGCCAGCCGCACCTGCGCCTTGCTTTCCATCGGCGGATAGCACAGGCCGGCGTCCGCGCAGCCCTGGCTCACCACCGTCAGGCCGAAGGCGGCCGGGGCACGCTCGACCGGCAGGCGGATGGCGATGCGGCCTCGATAGGTTTCGACGTCCTTCTGGAAAGTCTCGTCGTATTTGATCTTGCCCGGGGGCCGCTGCGGCGCGCCCAGGATGGCCGCATCCTCGTCGGCGCGGAATCGGAACTGCTCGCCGTAGAGGTAATAGCCCTCGGCGATCTCGAAAGCGACCTCGACGGTGCGCTCATCGACGGCGCGCGCCTCGAAGCGAAAGGCCTCCTCGGGCGGCAGAAAGTCCTCGGCCGCCCCCACGCCACCTGACAGCGCAAGCAGCAGCAACAGGGCAAGGCCGCGGCGCAGCAGTGGGATCGGATTCATCGGCTCTCGGTCGTGCGGCTCGCCGCGAGCTTACCGCCCGCGGCGGATCGCGCCCGCGCCGGCCCGATTGGCCCCGCGGCCGCAAATGCAAAAAGGCCGGCTTGCGCCGGCCTTTCGCTGTACGGGACGATCCCGCCGATCACTGCGCCTCTTCGGCGGGCGCCGCGGCCGGCTCAGGGCGATCGACCAGCTCGACGAAGGCCATCGGCGCGTTGTCGCCAACGCGGAAGCCCATCTTCAGGATGCGCGTGTAGCCGCCCGGGCGCGCCTGGTAACGCGGGCCCAGCTCGTTGAACAGCTTCGTGACGACCGCACGATCGCGGGTGCGGTCGAAGGCCAGGCGGCGGTTCGCGAGCGTCGGCTCCTTGGCCAGCGTGATCAGCGGCTCGACCACGCGACGCAGCTCCTTGGCCTTGGGCACGGTGGTCTTGATGGCCTCGTGCGTCAGCAGCGAGTTGGCCATGTTGCGCAGCATCGCGAGGCGGTGCTCGGAGGTGCGGTTGAGCTTGCGGAGTCCTTGACGGTGACGCATGGTGCTTTCCTTTCTGACTGTCTAATGACCGCCAGCCGGATCAGGTACTGGCGGGTGCACCGGAGCCGCGAGCGGCCCCTTTCCTGAAAATCGATCAGCGCTTGTCGAGCCCCTGGGGCGGCCAGTTCTCGAGCCGCCCGCCGAGCGTGAGGCCGCGCGAGGCCAGCACTTCCTTGATCTCGTTGAGC
>CAYOXW010000067.1:0-12883 GCA_964408005.1 uncultured Methylibium sp. | reverse complement strand
CGCGTCGCCTGGGCACTGATCCCGCTGCTCGGGCTGGTGCTGGCCGGCAGCATGCTGTGCGCGATCGTCTACGGCCTGACGCCCGACGAGCGCTGGGACGCGCGCCACAACGGCGGCGGCCGCTCGCCGCGCAGCGGCTGGCTCGTCGTCCTCGGCGTGATCGTCGCGCTGATGGTCGGCGCGACGGTGCTGATGGCGACGATCGCCTTCGCGAGCCAGCGCTACTTCGAGTCCCAGGTCGAGGCCGCGCGCGCGATCAGCCAGTAGGCCCGGCGAACAGCGCCGCATGCTCGGCGCGCAGCAGGTTCTTCTGCACCTTGCCCATCGCGTTGCGTGGCAGGTCGGCGACGACGAACAACCTCTTCGGCACCTTGAAGCCGGCGATGCGGTTCTTCAACTGCCCGATCAGCGCCGCGCCGTCGGGAGCCGCGCCGGGCTTGGGCACGATCACCGCGACCACCGCCTCGCCGAAGTCCGGATGCGGCACGCCGACCACGGCCGACTCGGCCACGCCGTCCATCTCGTTCAGATAGCCCTCGATCTCGGCCGGGTAGACGTTGTAGCCGCCGCTGATGATCAGGTCCTTGCTGCGGCCGACGATCGTGACGTAGCCGTCGGCATCAAAGCGCCCGACGTCGCCGGTGCGGAACCAGCCGTCGGCGGTGAACTCCTCGGCCGTCTTCTCCGGCATGCGCCAATAGCCGGCGAACACGTTCGGGCCCCGGACCTCGATGTTGCCGATCTCGCCGGTCGGCACGGGCCGGTCGCCCTCGCCGGCGACGCGCAGCTGCACGCCGGGCAGCGGCTTGCCGACCGTGCCGCCGCGGCGCTCGCCGTCGGCCGGCTTGACCGGGTTGGAGGTCAGCATGATGGTCTCGCTCATGCCGTAGCGCTCGACGATGGTGTGGCCGCTGCGCGACTGCCACTCGCGGAAGGTCTCGATCAGCAGCGGCGCCGAGCCGGCCAGGAACAGCCGCATGTGGCGGCAGGCCTCGCGCGTCAGCCCGGGCTCCTGCAGCAGCCGCACGTACAGCGTCGGCACGCCCATGAAGACGCTGGCGCGCGGCAGCCGCTCGATCACGGCCTTGGGCTCGAACTTCGCGAGCCACAGCATCGGGCTGCCGTTGAGCAGCGCCCCGTGCGAGGCGACGAACAGGCCGTGCACGTGGAAGATCGGCAGCGCGTGGATCAGCACGTCACCCGCTCGCCAGTCCCAGTAGCCCTGCAGCGTGCGCGCGTTGGACAGCAGATTGCCGTGGCTCAGCATCGCGCCCTTGCTGCGCCCGGTGGTGCCGGAGGTGTAGAGGATCGCGGCCAGGTCGTCGGTCGCGCGCGGCACGACGTCGTGCTGATCACTGTGCTGGGCGGCCCGCTCGATCAGCGAGCCGCTGCGGTCGTCGTCGAGCGTGAAGACATTGCGCACGCCGCGCTGGAAGGCGAGCTGGCTGACCCAGGGGAAGTTGCGGCTCGCACACACCACGACGCCGGGTTCGGCGTTCTCGATGAAGTAGGCGAGCTCGCCCTGCTGGTAGCCGTTGTTCAGCGGCAGGTAGACGAAGCCGGCGCGCAGCGTCGCGAGGTAGAGGATCAGCGCCTCGACGGACTTGTCGGTGTGCGCCGCCACCCGCGTGCCCGCCGGCAGCTCGAGCGAGCCCAGCAGGTTGGCGATCATCGCGCTGGCGCGCTCGAGGTCGCGCCAGCTGTAGCGCAGGCCCGCATCGGTCTCGATCGCGAGCGTGTCCAGGTCGGCCGGAAAACCGGCACGCAGTGCGGCGTAGAGGTTGGCGTTGTGTGGCATGGCGTCAGCTCGGTTCGGCGGCTTGGCCCAGGAAGGCGGCCACGCCCGCACGGTGTGCCGGCGAGGCGGCGTAATCGAAGTGTGCCGCGCGCTCGGCCTCGGTGGGGCCGCCGCGCGTCCACAGCCTGAGCGAGCGCTTGTTGGCGCGGGCCACCTCGGGCGGCAGCGCGGCGATGCGCAGCGCGGTGGCACGCGCCTCGGCGGCGGGGTCGTCGGCCAGGCGCTGCACGAGACCGCGGCGCAGCGCCCAGTCGGCGTCGTGCAGACGCGCCTCGAGCAGCAGCTCGGCGACGGTGTCGCGACCGAGCACGTCGAGCAACACCGCGGCCTCGTCGGGCGCCATCGGGAAGCCCAGGCGCGCGATCGGCACGCCGAAGCGCGCCTCGCGCGCGGCGATGCGCAGGTCGCAGCACAGCGCGATCTCGAGGCCGCCGCCGATGCAGGCGCCGTCGATCTGCGCGACCAGCGGCACGTCGGCCGCGCGCAGCGCCTGCAGCGCCGGCGCAACGATGCGCTCGTGGTACTCGCGCAGCCTCTGCGTCTCGAAGCGCCAGTGCGGGAACTCGGCGATGTCGGCGCCGGCGGCGAAGCAGCCGCCCTCGCCGCGCACGATCACCGCATGCAGCGCCGGCGCCTGCGCGTCCAGGCCGGCGGCGATCTCGCGCAGCGCATGCCACATCGCCACGCCGATCGCGTTCATCCGTCCCGGGTGGGCGAGCACGAGATGGCCGATGCGCGCATCGGCCGCATCGCGCTCGAAGCGCAGGCTGCCGCTCACCCGTTCAGTCGAGCTTGGCGCCCGAGGCCTTGGCCACCTCGGCCCAGCGCTTGATCTCGGCGTCGACGAAGCCGCCGAAGGCCGCGCCGCTCAGCGTCGGCGTCTCCGAACCGAGGCTGGTCCACTGCTGCTTGAGTTCGGCCGAGTTCAGCGCCTTGCCCAGCTCCTCGCTCATGCGGTCGACGAGCTCCTTCGGCGTGCCCTTGGGCGCCCACAGGCCGTACCAGGTCGAGACCTGGTAGGTCGGCACGCCGCCCTCGACGCTGGTCGGCACGTCCGGAAAGCCCGGCGCGCGCTTGTCGGACGCCACCGCCAGCGCCTTGATGCGGCCGCTCCTGATGTGGGTGGCCGAGGAGCCGAGCCCGTCGAACATGATGTCCACCTGCCCCGCCATCAGGTCCTGCAGCGCCGGCCCGGCACCGCGGTAGGGGATGTGGGTCACGAAGGTCTTGGTCTGCAGCTTGAACAGCTCGCCGGCCAGGTGGTGCGAGGTGCCGTTGCCGGCCGATCCGTAGTTCAGCTTGCCCGGGTTGGCCTTCATGTAGGCGAGCAGCTCCTTCAGGTCCTTGGCCGCCACCTTGCCCGGGCTGACCACGATGACCTGCGGCACCTTCGAGATCAGCGCGACCGGGACGAAGTCGGTCTGCAGGTTGTAGTCGAGCTTCGGGTACATGGCCGGCGCGATCGCGTGGTGCACCGCGCCGACGAACCAGGTGTAGCCGTCCGGCGTCGCGCGCGCGGCGATGCCGGCCCCCAGCGTGCCGCCGGCGCCGCCCTTGTTGTCGATGATCACCTGCTTGCCGAGCTGCTTGGTCAGTACCGCGCTCAGCGGCCGCGCGAAGGCGTCGGTGCCGCCGCCGGCCGGGAAGGGCACGACGAGGGTCACCGGCTTGCTCGGCCAGCCGGCCGTCTCGGCCGCGGCAAACGGGACGGCGGCGCAGGCGGCCGCCAGCGTCAGCAGGGCGCGCCACGCGCGGTGGCGCGGCACGGAGGTCGGGTGGCTCATCGTCATGTCTCCGTCGTGTGCTCTTGATCGGTGGCGGCGGGCGACCGCCGCCTAGAGACGGCGCGCCACGCGCCGTGAGGTGACCACCTCGCCGTGGACGAAGCGCTCGTGCTGCGCCTCGACCTCGTCGAGGTTGTAGAGGTAATTGACCATCAGCCCGAGCGACTGCTTCAGGCCCTTGGCGCCCAGGTCGCCGGCCCAGTTGAGCCGCTCGAGCCGCGCGCCGTTGTTGAGGTGGAACTTCGCGACCGCGTTGCCGCCCGGGGTGACCGACTCGCGTGCCAGGTAGTGGGTCGCGAGCCGCTCGATCGCCTCGCGCTGCGCCTCGCCGGCGCGGTGCGGATCGAAGCCGGCCAGGCCCTCGAGCGCGGCGCCGAAGTCGGCGCGCAGCCGCGCGTCGGCCTCGCCCAGGCGGGCACGCTGGCGCGGCGCCAGCTCGGCGCGCTCGGTCCAGCCGCCGCTCCTCTTCAGCCAGTCGGCGAAGCCGGGCATCGGCGAGAGCGTGCAGAAGGTCTTGATCTGCGGCAGCTCGTGCCGGAGCACCTCGGCGACGCGCTTGATCAGGAAGTTGCCGAGCGACACGCCCTTCAAGCCCGGCTCGCAGTTGCTGATCGAGTAGAAGGTCGCGACCTTGAACTCGCGCGGCGGGCGCGGCGCGGCGGCCGGGTCGATCAGCGGCGCGATCGCCTCGGGCATCTCGGGCAGCAGCGCGACCTCGACGAAGATCAGCGGCTCGCCCGGCAGCTGCGGGTGGAAGAAGGCGAAGCAGCGGCGGTCGGGCTGCAGCCGGCGGCGCAGGTCGCCCCAGCCCTGGATCGCGTGCACCGCCTCGTGCTCGATGATGCGCTCGAGCAGCGCCGCGCTCGAGCCCCAGTCGACCTGCTCCATGTGCAGGAAGCCGGCGTTGAACCACGAGGACAGCAGGTGCTGGAAGTCGGCCTCGACCGCCGCCAGCCCCGGCCGCTGCTTCAGCGCCGCGAGCAGCGCACGGCGCAGCGCGACGATCGCGGCGATGCCGCCCGGCACCCGGCTGAGCCGGCGCAGCAACTCCTGGCGCGGCGGCTCGGCGCGCGCGCTCAGCGCGATCAGGTGGGCCGCGCTGGGCTCGGCGGCATAGCGCTGCGCGGCCTCGAGCACCGCCTGCGGGTCGGGGCCGAACTGGCGCTCGAGCAGCTCGAACAGCTCGAGCTGCTGGGCCGGCGCGAGCGCCTCGATCTCGGCCAGCAGCTCGCCGGCGATCGCGAAACTGTTGGCTTCACCGGGCTCGGAGATCAGCCGCCGGGCGGTGCGCGCAATGCGCTCGAGGCGCCGAGGATCCGCCGGCCGCGCCGCTGCGCGACGGCGCAACGGCGGCACGGCCTCGGCCGGGCTCGGCATCGGTCGGGTGCGCAGCGCCGGCGACCAGGGGGCCCACATCGTCAGTCTCCCTGCGCCGCGGCGCGTTCGCCGGCTCGCAGCGCCTGCAGCGCGGCGAGCTGGGCCATCAGGTGGGCCTGCATCACGCGCTCGGCGGCCTCGCCATCGCGCCGCACCAGCGCCTCGATCAGCGCACGGTGCTCGGCGATCGACGCCTCGATGCGCCCCGGGCGCTTGAGCTGGCGGCCGCGCAACAGGCGCATGAACACGCGCAGCTGGTCGGTCGAGCGCGCCAGCCAGGGGTTGTGCGCGGCGCTCTGCACCAGGCAGTGGAAGCGGTGGTTGGCGCGGTAATAGGCCTCGAGGTCGCGCGCCTCGGCGTGGCGCTCGAGCTCGTCGTGCAGGCGCAGCAGTTCGCCGCGCTCGGCCTCGCTCGCCTGCAGCGCCGCCTCGCGCGCGCAGCGCCCCTCCAGCAGCGCCATCACCGGGAAGAGCTGGGCCGCGTCCTCCTCCGAGACCTCGGCGACCACGCAGCCGCGCCGCGGCAGCAGCGTCACCAGCCCCTCGGCGACCAGCACCTTCAGCGCCTCGCGCACCGGCGTGCGGCTGATCGCCCATTCGCGCGCCAGCGCCTGCTCGTCGATCCACTGGCCGGGCTCGAGGCGGCGCTCGAAGATCATCGAGCGCAGCCGCGACGCCACCTCCTCGTGCAGCGAGACGGGGCGGATCGCGGAGGCGAGTTCGCTGAGGTCGGACATGGGATGGGCAGGCAACGATCGAAGCCTAGTCGACAAAATTCATAATTACAACGATCCCGGGCCCTGGGATCAACCCTGAGTCCGCGCCTGCCACCCCGCTCCGGTACGCGCGCTCAGCCGCGCAGCCCGTCCCACAGCAGCTTGGCACCGGTCAGCAGCATGCCCAGGTGCACCAGCCGGTAGAACAGCACCGGGTCCATGCGCCGCGCCCAGCGCACCCCCAGCCACACGCCCAGCGGCGCCAGCGGCATCAGCAGCGCCGCGGTCGCGAGGTTGCGCGCGTCGATCAGCCCCAGCCAGGCATAGGGCAGCCACTTGCTCGTGTTCACCGCCGCGAAGAACACCGCCATCGTCGCGGTGAAGCGGATCGGCGCGAGTCTCAGCGGCAGCACATAGGCCATCACCGGCGGGCCGCCGGCATGGGCGACGAAGCTGGTGAAGCCCGCGGCCACGCCCAGCAGCGCGCCGGCCCAGCGCGGCGGCGGCGGCGCGTCGAGGTGCGGCGGGAAGAACAGGCGCTGCGCAAGGAAGAGCAAGGTCAGCGCGCCCACCACGCCCGCGACCGCCGCCGGCGCCAGCAGCCCGAAGCTGGCCGTGCCGACCACGGTGCCGAGCAGCCCGGCCGGCAGCAACAGCCTGAGCAGCGCGCGGTCGGCCTGGCGCCACAGCGCGGCCAGCCCGAAGGCGTCCATCACCGCGAGCAGCGGCAGCATGATCGCCGCGGCCTGCGGCACCGGCACCGCCAGCGCCATCAGCGGCACCGCGAGCGCGCCCAGCCCGCCACCGAAGCCGCTCTTGGACAGGCCCATCAGCAGCACCGCCGGCACCGCGACGGCGTAGAACCAGGGCTCGGCGATCGGCGGCGGCAGGCTCATCATGCGGCGAGAATCCTCGCATGTTCGCCCCCTCGCAACACGATGTGCGGCGCTTCTTCTGCGAGGCGCACCGCAAGCAGCGCACCGGCGAGCTGCTCGCGCCGATCGAGGCGCTGGCGGCCGACTGGATCGCCGAGCACCCCGAATACCACGCCGAGCTGGCCGACCTCGAGGCCGCGCTCGCCGCGGTCTACGCGGTCGAGGACGGCCGGACCAACCCCTTCCTGCACCTGTCGATGCACCTGTCGCTGAGCGAGCAGGTCGGCATCGACCAGCCGCCCGGCATCAAGCAGGCCTTCGAACTGCTGGCCGCGCGGCGCGGCTCGGCGCATGCGGCCCATCACGAGATGATGGAGTGCCTGGGCGAGATGATCTGGGCCTCGCAGAGAAGCGGCCTGCCGCCCGACGGCGCCGCCTACCTCGACTGCGTGCGCCGTCGCGCGACCGCCTGAGGCGGCTCGCTCAGCGCAGCACGACCCACTGCCACACCAGCCAGTTGTCGGCACGGTGCAGCGCCGTGACGTTGCTGCGCGCGGCCCAGGGGATCACCTGGCGGTGCAGCGGGATCAGGTGCACCTGCTGCTGGTACTCGGCCAGTGCCGCCTTGACCAGGGCCTCGCGCTTGGCGGCGTCGGGCTCGCGCGCCGAGGCAATCGCGAGCTCGTCAAAGCGCGGGTTGCTGACGCCGCCGAAGTTCCAGGTGCCGACGCCCTCGCCGCGGCTGCGCATCACCGGCCCGAAGATGATCTCGGCGTCGGTCGTCGCGCCGCCCCAGCCGAGCAGGTACATCGAGGTGTCGTAGCGCTGCAGCTTCGCGAAGTAGGTCGTGCGCGGCATCGCGTTGACCTTGACCTTGACGCCGAGCTGCGACCACATCGCCGCCAGCGCGAGGCAGAGCTCCTCGTCGTTGATGTAGCGGTTGTTCGGGCAGTCGAGCGTGACCTCGAAACCCTGCGGGTAGCCGGCCTCGGCCATCAGGCGCTTCGCCGCGGCCAGGTCGTAGGGCAGGCGCCGCTCGAGCGCCGGATCGTTGTAGCTGCCCAGCGGCGAGGGCGTCAGCGCGCCGGTCGGTGCGCTCTGGCCGCGCATCAGCTTGGCCTTGATCGTCTCGATGTCGATCGCCTGGTAGAGCGCGCGGCGCACCCGCAGATCCTTGAACGGGTTGCGATCGCCCGGCACCTTGCCGTAGAGCAGCCGCTCGCGCGACTGGTCCATGCCGATGAAGAGGATGCGGTTCTCGATCCCGTCGATCACCTGCACGCCCGGCGTGCGGCGCAGCCGCGGCAGGTCCTGCGGCGCCGGGTCGAGCACGAAGTCGAGCTCGCCGGAGATCAGCGCGGCCGAGCGCGTCGCGTCGCTCCTGACCGGCGTGAACACGACCTGCTGGACATTGCCCTCGAAACGCCCCCACCAGGCCGCGTTGCGCTTGTAGACGGTCTTCACGTCGGGCTGGCGCGACACCAGCACGAAGGGCCCGGTGCCGTTCTGGTGCAGCGAGGCATGGCCCTCCTCCCTCGCCTTGAAGTCCAGCGGGCGCGTCGCCTGGTGGCGCTCGCACCAGGCCCGGCTCATCATGAACACCGTGCTCAGGTGGTTCAGGAAGACCGGGTTGAGATGCGGCTGGCGGAACTCGACCGTCAGCGCGTCGAGTTTGCGCACCTCGCCGAGCGCCTGCGCATAGACCTTCAGATCGGAGCTGGCCTGGGCCGCGCGCTGCACCGAGAACACCACGTCGTCGGCGCT
Organism: uncultured Methylibium sp.; assembly: GCA_964408005.1. GTDB lineage: Bacteria > Pseudomonadota > Gammaproteobacteria > Burkholderiales > Burkholderiaceae_C > Methylibium. The sequence continues at coordinate 4,569 of CAYOXW010000067.1, read as the reverse complement.
GAAGGGGCTGCCATCGTGGAACTTCACGTTGGGCCGCAGCTTGACGCGCCACAGCGTCGGCGTGACGCGGCTCCACTCGGTCGCCAGGCCGGGCTGGAACTCCAGCTGCTTGCCGAACACCACCAGCGTCTCGTAGACGTGGCTGTTGATCGCGTTGGTCAGCGCCTCGTTCTGCGAGTGCGGGTCGGTCGTCTGCAGGTCGCCCTGGGCGGCCCAGCGCAAAGTCTGCGCCGACGCGGCTGCGGACAGGATCAACAGCAGTGCGAGCGCGCCGAGGCGCGCCCTCCACGATCGGTGCATCGCAGGGCTCCGGAAGACGGGGGGGCCAGTGTAGTGAGGCCCAGGAACGACGAAGCCGCCCGGGGGGCGGCTTCGCGGGACGGCGCGGACGGGTCTCAGCGGAACTTCGACTCCGGCACCGTCTTCAGGTCGCCGGGCAGCGAGCCCAGGTACTTGGCGATCGCCTTGAGCTCGGCGTTGCTGAAGTTCTTGGCCTGCGCCGCCATGATCGCGTTGCCACGACCGACGTTCGCGTTGCCTTCGGTCTTGTAGGCCTTCAGCGCGGCGAGCAGGAAGTCGGCGTGCTGGCCGGCCAGCTTCGGGTAGCTGCCGTCGATCGGCTTGTTGTAGTTGGGGCCGTGGCAGGTGTTGCAGGCCCCCTTGGTGAGCAGCTCGGCGGTCTTGGCGTCGGCGGCGGCCGGCGCCTCCGGCACCGCGGCGGGCGTGCCGCCCTGGGCCTCGTAGAAGGCGGCCAGATCGGCCATGTCCTGCTCGCTCAGGCTCTCGGCGATGCCGCGCATCGTCGGATGCTTGCGCTCGCCCTTCTTGTAGGCGTGCAGCGCGGCGGCGATGTACTTGCCGTTCTGGCCGGCAATCATCGGCACCTTGTAGATCTCGGGGAAGCTCGCCTGGTAGCCCGGGATGCCGTGGCAGCCGATGCACATGGCGTTCTTCTTTTCACCGGCCGCAGCATCGCCCTTCACTTCCTGGGCTTGCACGACGGTGGCCGCGGTCATCAGCGCGGCGGCGAACAGAGCGAGGGACGCGGGCAACGTGATCTTCATGGTCCGGGCAAGGCAGGGTTGGGGAAGACAGCGCGCGAGTATACGGCCCCCCCTATACTGATTCGGTCCGCCCCTACATACCGGCCGCGCGGCCCCGCTGCATGAGATCCCCCGGCTCCGCCCCGTATGTCGCCACCCCGGACCTGATGCGGACGGTCGGGAGCGCGATCGCGCCGCGGGTCGGCGCGCTGCCGAGGGATGCTCGGGACGCGAGCCGGGTCGCGCCGGTCGCGCCCCGGCCCAGTCGCCACCCCTGACGGCCCGATGGTCTGGCTCGAACCCGTCACGCTGCAGGACCGGCACGCGCGCCTCGAGCCGCTGACGCATGCGCACGCCGCGGCCCTGGGCGAGGCGGTGCGCGACGGCGCGCTGTGGACGCTCTGGTACACCAGCGTCCCGCCGCCCGAGGGCATGGCCGCCGAGATCGCGCGCCGCCTCGCGCTGCAGGCCGCCGGCTCGATGCTGCCCTTCGCAGTGTTCGATGCCGACGGCCGTGCCGTGGGCATGACGAGCTACATGCACGCCGACGCCACGAACCGTCGCGTCGAGATCGGCTCGACCTGGACGCGCCGCTCGGCCCAGCGCACCGCGCTGAACACCGCGTGCAAGCAGCTGCTGCTGCGGCACGCCTTCGAGACGCTGGAGTGCATCGCCGTCGAGTTCCGCACCCACCGGCTGAACGCGCAGAGCCGCCGCGCGATCGAGCGCCTCGGCGCCCAGCTCGACGGCATCCTGCGCGCCCACCAGCGCCTGGCCAACGGCAGCCTGCGCGACACCGCGGTCTACAGCATCACCGCCGCCGAGTGGCCGGCGGTGCACCAGCACCTGCGCTGGCAGCTCGAGCAGGAGCGCTGAGACTTGGCCTACGTCGACGGCCGCTGGCAGCTCGGCACCGGCGACCCGACCGTCGTCGGCTGGGTGACGGTCGGGGCCTATGCCGGGGCCGCATGGCTGTGCTGGCGGGCGCGCCGCACACCGACGGCCGCCTCGCCCATGGCCCTGCGCTTCTGGATCCTGGTCGCGGCGACGATGCTGCTGCTCGCGTTCAACAAGCAGCTGGATCTGCAGGGCTGGCTGACGCAGTTCGCGCGCGATCTGGCCCTCGCGCAGGGCTGGTACCGGGAGCGCCGCGCGGTGCAGCTCTTGTTCATCGCCTGGGTCGTGCTCGCCGGGCTGCTGGCCGGCGGCTACCTGGTGCAGCTGGCCCGGCCGCTCTCGCCGGGGCGCCGCATCGCACTGGCGGGCATCGCCCTGGTGATCGTGTTCGTGCTCGTGCGCGCGGCCTCCTTCCACCATGTCGACCTGATGCTGACCGAGACGGCGTTGGGCCTGCGCTGGAACGGCCTCCTCGAGCTGTCGGGCATCGGCTGCGTCGCGGCCGGGGCCTGGCGTGAGACACACCGAGCGCCGGTCACCGCGGGCCGGCGCCGGCCCGCGCAAACGACGACGGCCGCGACGCGCCCGGTGCCGGCACCGCCGCGGCGCCGCGCCCCACCGGGCGATGACCGCCCGGTGATCTCGCCCGGCGATCCACGCAACCGGCAGCGTTGAGCCACGTTCGCTACCATCGTCCGACGCCGAGAGCGCGACGACCATGCTGATCGACTTCCTCCACGCGCGGCGCCAGGCGAAGCCGTCGGCCCCGCCCCGGGGGCTGATCCGCGACCACCACCACCACGATCCCAGGCTGAGGCTGCAGGGGCGGGAGGGGGCGATGCGCAGGCTCCGCACGTGAGCCCTCGCCGCCCGCCGAGCCGCTGGCATGCGGCCCTTGCCGCCGCCCTGCTGCTGGCCGCCGCCGCGGCGGCCGGCGCCGCCACCGGCCCCGAGGACGACGAGGACGAGCCGCCCGAGCCGCCCTCCGCCGCCGCGTCGGCCGCGGCCGCACCGAGCGCCCCGGACAGCGGCTCGACCCTGCTGCCGGCCGCGCCGGCTGGCGCCTACCGGCTCGAGGTGCGCGCGCCGGGCCGGCTGCGCGAGCTGTTGGTGCGGCACCTGGATCTGGCGCGTTTTCGCGAACAGCCCGACATCTCGCAGGCCGAGCTCGGCCGCCTGCTCGCGGCGACACCGGCGCAGGCCCGCGGCCTGCTCGAACCCGAGGGCTATTTCGACGCCCGCGTCGAGGTGCAGCGTGTCGACACCGCCGACGGCGGCGCGCCGCTGCTGCGCGTGGAGGTCGAGCCCGGCGTGCAGGCGCATGTCGCGCGCGTGCAGCTCGAGCTGCAGGGCGCGCTGGCCGAGGCCGTCGAGCGTGGCGATGCGCGCGCGCGCAACCGCTGGCGGCGGCTGCAGGCCGCATGGCGCCTGCCGGTCGATGCCCCCTTCACCAAGGCCGCCTGGGAGCACGCCAAGGCCGAGCTGCTGGCCGGCCTGCAGTCGCGCGGCTACGCGACCGCCAGCTTTGCCGGCACCGGCGCCGAGGTCGATGCCGAGCAGGCCACGGCACGGCTGTTCGTCGTCGTCGACAGCGGCCCGAGCTTTCGCATCGGCGAGGTCCGCGTCGAGGGCCTGCAGCGCACGCCCGAGTCGGCGGCACTGAACGTGCGCCCCTTCGAGTACGGCGCGCCGTACACCGAGAAGCTGCTGCTCGACTACCAGGAAGCGCTGCAGAAGGCCGGCCTGTACGACGGCGTCGCGGTCGAGCTCGACGCCGACCCGGCGCGCGCCGAGCACGCCGCCGTGCTGGTGCGGCTGCGCGAGCAGAAGGCCCAGTCGGCAACGGTCAGCGTCGGCTTCTCGAGCAACACCGGCCCGCGCACCGGCTTCGAGCACACGCACCGGCGGCCGTTCGACCGCGACCTCGTCGCGGCCACCAAGCTCAAGCTCGGTCGCGACGAGCGCGCGCTCTCGCTCGACCTGCTGAGCTACCCCTTGCCGGGCAATGTGCGCAACCTGCTCGGCGCGCAGGTCGACTACCTGAACGCCGGCGGCGCACTGACGCAGACCCAGCGCCTGCGCGTCGGACGCAGCCACGACAGCGAGCGGGTCGACCGGCTCTACTACCTCGAGCTCAACCGCACCACCGTCGACACCGCGCTGTCGCGCAGCGCCGACCGCGCGCTGTGGGCCAACTACGAGCTGGTGCGCCGCGACGTCAACAGCGTCGTCTTCCCGACCAGCGGCCTGACGATCAACGTGCAGGGCGGTGGCGGCTACGCCGACGACGCGGAGGGGGGCCAGGGCCCCTTCCTGCGCCTGCACCTGCAGGCCACCTGGTACCAGCCGCTCGGCAGCGGCTGGTACGCGCAGCTGCGCGCCGAGGGCGCGCAGGTGTTCAAGCGCGACACGCTCGGCGTGCCGGACTCACTGCTGTTTCGCGCCGGCGGCGACAACTCGGTGCGCGGCTACGGCTACCGCACCCTCGGTCCGCTGCGCGACGGCAGCGTGGTCGGCGGCGACGTGATGGCCACCGGCTCGGTCGAGCTGCTGCGCCGGCTCGCCACCGAGGGCCGCTGGCGCGACTGGTTCGGCGCCGTGTTCGTCGATGCCGGCAACGCCGCGAACG
>CAYOXW010000066.1:0-13330 GCA_964408005.1 uncultured Methylibium sp. | reverse complement strand
GGCGTCGAGCGCTGGAAGGCCGCGATCGCCGACGCGCTGCTGGCCGCCACCGGCTGCGCGCGGCTCTACGAGCGATCGGACGCCAGCGTGCGCGAGCTCGAAGGCCTGCCGACGGCGAGCGGCTGGCTGCGCAAGCCGAACGAGGACAGCGGTGCGACCGAGCTGACGATCCGCGAGCACGGCTGGCGGCTCACCGTCGACGTCGCCGAGGGCCACAAGACCGGCTACTACCTCGACCAGCGCGACAACCGCCGCCGCTTCGCCGAGCTGGTGCGCCAGTTCGGCTGCAAGCGCGTGCTGAACTGCTACAGCTACACCGGCGGCTTCTCGGTCGCGGCGCTGGCCGGCGGGGCCGAGCGTGTCGTCAGCGTCGACTCGTCGGGGCCGGCGCTCGAGCGCGCGAGCGCGCACGTGGCGCTGAACGGCTTCGAGGCGGCGCGCCACGAGGCGCTCGACGCCGACGTCAACGCGACGCTGCGCCGCCTGCTCGAGGCGCGCGAGCGCTTCGACGCGATCGTGCTCGACCCGCCGAAGTTCGCGCCGACCGCCGCGCATGCCGAGCGCGCGGCACGCGCCTACAAGGACATCAACCGCCTCGCGCTGATGCTGCTGGTGCCGGGCGGGCTGCTGCTGAGCTTCTCGTGCTCGGGCGGGGTCGACGCGGCGCTGTTCCACAAGATCGTCGCCGGCGCCGGCATCGACGCCGGCGTCGACGGCTACCTGCTCGAGCGGCTGGAGGCCGCGCCCGACCACCCGACGACGATCGTCTTCCCCGAGGGCGAGTACCTGAAGGGCCTGGCGATCCTGAGGCAGTAGCTCAGGACCGGTTGCGCTTCCAGTAGCGCTCCATCTCGAGGTAGAGGAAGGAGCCCGACCAGCCGATCAGCAGCAGGCCGTTGAGCGTCTCGACGCCGGCCAGCAGCCGCACCGGGCCGGCCGGCACCACGTCGCCGAAGCCCAGCGAGGTGTAGGTCTCGGCCGAGAAGTAGAAGGCGCTGGCGAGATCGGGCTGGAGGCTGCCGCCGAGCGTGCCATGCCCGGCCGAGGTGATCAGCAGCCAGTAGCCCAGCCCGTAGAGCAGGATCTCGGCGCCGTGGCCGACGAAGCAGCCGAGCAGCGCCACCACCAGCTTGACGCGGCCGTGCCAGCGCAGGCGCTCGAGCAGCCGCGTCAGCAGGCTCAGCGTCTCGTAGTGCAGCAGCGTGGTGGCGACGATCAGTCCCACGCAGGCCAGGGCGACCAGTGGCATCGCGGCGGGGTCAGGCGGCGTAGGGATCGGGGAAGCCGAGCGCCTGCAGGATCGCGCTCTCGCGCGCCTCCATCACCCGCGCCTCGGCGACGCGCACATGGTCGTGCCCCTGCGCATGCAGCGCGCCGTGCACCAGCAGGTGCGCGTAATGCGCCTCCAGCGCGCGTCCCTGCTCCTGCGCCTCCTGCTCGACCACCGGTGCGCACAGCACCAGGTCGGCGATGACGACCGGTTCGTGCTCGTAGTCGAAGGTCAGCACATTGGTCGCATAGCCCTTGCGGCGGTAGCCGTGGTTCAGCGCGCGACCTTCGTCGGCATCGACGATGCGCACGGTGAGCTGGGCCGGCGCGTCGAGCGCGGCGCGGATCCAGCGCGAGACCTTGTGGCGCGGCAGCAGCGCGCGGTGGCGCGCGTCGGCGAACTGCAGCGACAGCGTGAGCTCGGGGCGTGCCACGGCTTCAGTCCTCACCGCGCTTGGCGGCCGCCTCGTAGGCCTCGACGATGCGCGCCACCAGCGGGTGGCGCACCACGTCGGCGGCGGTGAAGCGCGTCATCGCGATGCCCTTGACGCGCCGCAGCACCCGCTCGGCCTCGACCAGGCCGCTGGTGCTGCCCTTGGGCAGGTCGATCTGGCTGACGTCGCCGGTGACGACGGCCTTGCTGCCGAAGCCGATGCGCGTCAAGAACATCTTCATCTGCTCGGGCGTGGTGTTCTGCGCCTCGTCGAGGATCACGAAGGCGTGGTTCAGCGTGCGCCCGCGCATGAAGGCCAGCGGCGCGATCTCGATCGAGCCGCGCTCGAAGGCCTTGGTGACGCGCTCGAAGCCCATCAGGTCGTAGAGCGCGTCGTACAGCGGTCGCAGGTAGGGATCGACCTTCTGCGCCAGGTCGCCGGGCAGGAAGCCGAGGCGCTCGCCGGCCTCGACCGCCGGGCGCGTCAGGATGATGCGCTGCACCGCGCTGCGCTCGAGCGCGTCGATCGCGCAGGCCACCGCGAGGAAGGTCTTGCCGGTGCCGGCCGGGCCGATGCCGAAGGTGATGTCGTGCGCGAGGATGTGGCGCAGGTAGGCGACCTGGTTGGGCGTGCGGCCGGCCAGGTCCGAGTGGCGGGTGCGCAGAATGATCGCGTCGCCGTCCGGTCCTTCGGCTGCCGCGCCGTTGCCCTGCGTGGCCTCGGCCAGCGCGAGCTGGAAGCTCGCCGGCGCGATCGGCCGCTGCGCGCGGTCGTACAGCGACTGCAGCAGCGCGGTGGCGCGCTCGGCGCGCGGCTTCGGCCCCTCGACGCGGAAGGACTCGTTGCGCCGCGTGATCTGCACCTGGAAGGCCGCCTCGATCGCGCGCAGGTGCTCGTCGAGCGCGCCGCACAGATGGGCAAGGCGGACGTTGTCGAGCGGGATGAAGGCGTGGCGCAGGATCACGGAAGGGGTGGGCGGCGGTGGGCGGGAGCGGCATTGTCTCGCGCCACGCCGGGCTTGCCCATGCGCCCGTGTTCTGCACAATGCGCCGCGATGCTCCTCCTGCTGCGCGCGCTGCTCCTCTTCGTCCTGGCCGGCGCGGTGTGCGCCTGGGCCGCCGCGTCGGAGTCGGTGCCGACGCCGACGCTGACGCTGGCCACCGCCCAGGCGATCGAGCTGCCCGCGCCGAGTGCCGCGCCGCCGGCCGGCGGGCGCGCCCAAGTGGTGATGCTGCCGCACACCTGGGTCGAGCCGCAGCGCCGCGTCACCTGGTACCGGCTCGCCTTCGACACACCGCCGGTGGCGCCCGGCACGCTGCTGGCGGCCTACCTGCCGCGCGCCTGCAGCAACCTCGAGGTCTACCTGAACGGACAGTTGCTGCACCGCGGCGGGCGCCTGAGCGAGCCGATCACGCGCAACTGCTACCAGCCCCAGCTCGTCACGCTGCCGGCGGCGCTGCTGCAGCCGCTCGGCAACCGGCTCGACGTCCAGGTGGCCGGCTATCCGCTGCCGATGGTGGCGTCGCGCCAGCGCGCCGGCGGGCTCTCCGAGGTGCTGATCGGCCCGCAGTCCGAGCTCGCGGCGCTGCAGTCCTCGCAGCTGTTCTGGAACATCACGCTGGCACAGATCGTCGCCGCGATGCTGGTGCTGATCGGCGCGCTGATGCTGGCGCTGGCCTGGGTGCGGCGCATCGACTACCTCGGCTGGTTCGGCCTGCTGTCGATCGGCTGGGCGGCCGTGAGCGCGCGGCTGTGGTGGCGCGAGGTGCCGTTCGCGACGCTGCCGCTCGAGCTGGCGACCTGCATCGCCTTCGTGCCGCTGGCGAGCTGTGCGCTGCTGTTCCTGCTGCGCTATGCGGGCATGCGGCGTCGCGCCCTGGAGGCGGGACTCGCGGCGCAATGTCTGTTGCTGCCGGGCGCGCTGATCGCGCTGGCCGCGCTCGCGCCGCAGCGGCTGTTCGCTGGCGCGAGCGCCAGCTACACGCTGCTCGCCGCCGAGGTGCTCGCCGCGATCGGCCTGTTCCTGTGGCGTGCGTGGCGGCACCAGCGCTCCGACCGCTGGGTGGCCACGGCGATCTTCGGCTTTCTTGCGGTGGCGGTGGCGGTCGAGGTGGCGATCCAGAACGGGCTGCTCGACTGGCCCGACGTGCACCTGATCCACTTCGCGATCCCGCTGCTGTTCTGCGCGCTGGCCTTTCGACTGGTGCAGGTCTTCGCGCGCGCGCTCGGCGCCGCCGAGGTCGCGCGCGGCCAGCTCGAGCAGCGCGTGCGCGAGATCTCGGCGCAGATCGAGCGCAACTTCGCGCACCTGGCCGAGGCGCGCGTCGAGCAGGTCGCCGAGAAGGAGCGCAAGCGCATCGCCGCCGACCTGCACGACGACCTCGGCGCCAAGCTGCTGACTATCGTGCACACCAGCGCCGACGAGCGCATCTCGACGCTGGCGCGCGAGGCGCTCGAGGAGATGCGCCTGTCGGTGCGCGGCATCGCCGGCAAGCCGGTGCAGCTGGCCGACGCGCTGGCGGACTGGCGCGCCGAGACGGTGTCGCGGCTCGGCGACGCCGGCATCGAGGTCGAGTGGTCCGGCGACGAGCCGGACGAGCCGCGCACGCTGCCGGCGCGCATGTACGTGCAGACCACGCGCATCCTGCGTGAGGCGACCAGCAATCTGATCAAGCACAGCGGCGCCTCGCGCGCCGGTGTCAGCTGCCGCATCGGCGAGGATCTCCGCCTCGTGATCCGCGACAACGGCCGGGGCATCCCGATGGAGCTCGACGGCCGGCTCGACCGTGGCCATGGCATGGCCAGCATGAAGCACCGCGCCAAGCAGATGCAGGGCCAGTGCCTGGTCGAGTCCGGTCCGGGCTACGGAACCGTGATCCGCCTCACGCTGCCGCTGTGAGCGAGGGGCACCCCGTGCGCTCGGGGGCTCGGTGGACGGCGGCGCTTCCGCTACCATGATCGCCATGGCTTCCGTCACGCGCATCCTGCTGCTCGAAGATCTGCCGGAGATCCGCACCTGGCTGAAGGCGCTCGCGCTGCAGGTCTTTCCCGGTGCCGAGATCACCGAGGCGGCGCGTGTGCACGACGCGCGCCAGCAGATCAGCGCGCAGAAGTTCGACCTGGCGCTGATCGACCTCGGCCTGCCCGATGGCTCGGGCGTCGACGTGGTCGAGGCGCTGCGCGAGCAGCAGCCCGAGGCCCAGTCGGTGGTCGTGACGATCCACGACGACGACGACCACCTGTTCCCGGCGTTGCAGGCCGGCGCCTTCGGCTACCTGCTGAAGGAGCAGTCGCGCGAGCAGCTCGGCGAGCAGCTGCGCCGCATCAGCCAGGGCGAACCGCCGCTGTCGCCGTCGATCGCACGGCGCGTGATCCAGTACTTCGCGGCGCAGGCCAAGAACCAGTTCCGCGAGCAGCAGCCGCTGATGCCCGGCGTGACGCTGACCGAGCGCGAGAACGAGGTGCTGCTGCGCGTCGCCAAGGGCTTCACGCTGCCCGAGATCGGCGTGCAGCTGAACCTGTCGCGCCACACCATCGCCGACTACGTCAAGCAGATCTACCGCAAGCTCAACGTGAGCTCGCGCGCGGAAGCGGCGCTCGAGGCGCAGCGCCTGGGCCTGTTCCGCCGATGATCGGCCGGCTGAGCGGCACGCTCGCCGACAAGTCCGCGCCGCCGCAGATCCTGCTCGACGTGGCCGGGGTCGGCTACGAGCTGGATGTGCCGATGAGCAGCTTCTTCAACCTGCCGGCCATCGGCGAGCGGCTCGTGCTGCTGACCCACTTCGTGGTGCGCGAGGACGCGCAGCTGCTGTTCGGCTTCCTCACCGCCGGCGAGCGCGAGACCTTCCGCCAGCTGATCAAGATCTCCGGCATCGGCCCGCGCATGGCGCTGGCGCTGCTGTCGGGCCTGAGCGTGGCCGATCTCGCGCAGGCGGTGACGGCGCAGGACGCCAGCCGCCTCGTCAAGGTGCCCGGCATCGGCAAGAAGACCGCCGAGCGGCTGCTGCTGGAGCTCAAGGGCAAGCTCGGCGCCGACCTCGGCACACCCGGCGCGGCGCCGGCGAGCGACGCCCAGGCCGACATCGTGCAGGCGCTGGTGGCGCTGGGCTACAGCGATCGCGAGGCGCAGGCCGCGGCGAAGAAGCTGCCCCCCGGCGCCGGCGTCAGCGAGGGCATCAAGCTCGCGCTCAAGTCGCTGGCGGGCTGAGCAGCAGCTTGCGCAGCGGCGCGGGCAGCCCGACCTCGGCCAGCGCATCGAGCGCGACCCAGCGCCCCTCGCCGAGCAGGGCCGCCGGCTCGGCCGCCGCGGACAGCGCGGCGCGAAACGGCCGCAGCCGCCAGTCGAAATGCGTCAACGCGTGCTCGATCGGCGGCAAGGCCTCGGGGCGTGCGTCGAGGGCCGCGGCGGCGGCGTGCAAGGCCGTGTCGTCGTCGAACAGCGGCAGGCTCCACAGCCCCGCCCACACGCCGGTCGCCGGCCGCTGCTGCAGCCACACCGCGCCAGCACACTGCAGCCACAGCCACGCATGCTCGCGCCGGCTGCGCTTGAGCTTGCGGGTCTTGACCGGGTAGGCCTCGGGCCGGCCCTGCTCGCGCGCCGTGCAGGCATCGACCAGCGGGCAAAGCAGGCAGTCCGGCCGTTTGGCGAGGCACACCGTCGCGCCGAGGTCCATCAGGCCCTGGGTGTAGGCGGGCATGTCCGCACCATCGGCGGGCAGCAGCGCGCCGGCGTGCTGCCAGAGCCGGCGCTCGTGGCGGGCGACCGCGAGGTCGTCACCAAAGCCAAGCAGGCGCGTGAGCACGCGCTTGACGTTGCCGTCGAGGATGGCAACGCGTTCGCCGTGGCAGAACGCGGCGATCGCCGCCGCGGTCGAGCGGCCGATGCCCGGCAACTGCGCCAGCGCCTCGGCGCTGGCAGGGAAGCGTCCGCCATGCGTGGCGACGACGGCCTGCGCACAGCGGTGCAGGTTGCGCGCGCGGCTGTAGTAGCCCAGCCCGCTCCACAGCGCCAGCACCTCGTCGAGCGGCGCCGCGGCGAGCGCGGCGACGTCCGGGAAGCGCGCCAGGAAGCGCGGGTAGTAGTCGAGCACGGTCGCGACCTGGGTCTGCTGCAGCATCACCTCGGACAGCCAGACGCGGTAGGGCTCGCGCGGGTGCTGCCAGGGCAGTCCGTGACGGCCGTGGCTGCGCTGCCAGGCGACGACGCGCGCGGCAACGGTGTCCGTGGCGGCCCGCTCGGGCCGGCTGCGGGCGCTCAAGCGCCGGCCCGGGCCGGCAGATCGAGCAGCAGGTCGACCTCGGCGCCCAGGTTCAGCCGGACCGGCGGCGGTGGCCGGTCGGCCTCGGCGGTCAGGTCGATCGACGGGCGCAGGGTCGGGTCGGCCTCGACGCGCGCGGCCTGCACCAGCTTGGCGAGCTGCTGCTGCAGGCGCTGCAGCGTCTTGTCCTGCGCCTCCAGCTCGGCGACGCGCGACTCCAGCTCGCCGGCCGCGGTCTGGATGCGCTCGAGCGCCTCGCGGCGGCGCTTGAAGCCGCGGCGGCGGTCGCGCAGCTGGGTGTCGATCTGGGCCGAGGCGGTCTTGTTCCACAGCTCGAGCTCGCCGCTGGCGCTCTCGAAGACCACGCGTAGCCGCGACACCAGCATGCGGCGGAACTGGTCGAGAAAGCGCCCCTGGCTGAGCTTGAGCGCCTGGGTCAGGCCGAGGTACTGGACGTAGTTGCGCTCGATCAGCTCGAGGTCGGCGACGAAGCGCGCCAGGTCGGGGCCGCCGGGCAGCAGCAGGCTGAAGCCGAACTCGCTGTTGAGCATCTCGAAGGAGGCCGCCAGCATCTGGCGGATCTCCTGCGCGCGCTGCTGCGTCTGCGTCATGCGCTCGCGCAGGTGGGCGCACAGCGTCAGGAAGGCCCTCTTGGCGCCGAGCTGCAGCAGCGAGCCGCGGATGTTCTCCTGCATCTCGTCGACATGCTCGCGCAGCCGGTCGCTCGACAGGTCCAGCAGCGCGTCCTTCAGCATGCGGCTGTGCACGACGCGCATCGCCTGCAGGCGGGCGGTGCACTGCTCGAACTCGGCCACCTCGGCGTCGACGCGCTGCAGCAGCAGCCGCACCTTGGCGCTGTTCTTGCCGCGCAGCCCCCGCAGCTCGAGCAGCTGCTCGGCGACCTGGCGACGCCGGTCGGTCAGGCGGCGCGTGACCTGGCTCTCGATCTGCGCGATGCCCTCGAGGCCGACCTGGGCCAGCATCTGGCGGCGCTGCGGCAGCAGCCGCTCGCTCAGCGCGGCCTCGAGCGCCGGCAGGCGGCTGGCCGCGAGGCCGGCCTCGTCGCCGGCCACGCGCGCGGTCAGCGCCTGCTTGGCCGACAGCGGGAACACGCGTTCGAGCGGCAGGTTCAGCGTGTGCGCGGCGTCGTTGCGCTGGCGGTCGATCTGCGCCTCGATGGTGGCGGCGCTGCTCAGCGCATCGGCCAGCGTGTCGATCTTGTTGAGCACCACGTAGCGGCTCACGCCCTGGGCGTCGAGGTGGTCGCGCCAGATCGCGAGATCGGACTTGGTCACGCCGGTGTCGGCGCCGAGGATGAACACCGTCGCATGTGCCGACGGCAGCAGCCCGAGGGTGAGCTCGGGCTCGGCGCCGATCGCGTTCAGCCCCGGCGTGTCGAGCACGACCAGACCGCGCATCAGCAGCGGGTGCGGCAGGTTGATCCAGGCATGGCGCCAGCGCGGCACCTCGACCTGGCCGTCGGGCAGCAGCGGGGGGTTGTCGGCGCCCTCTTCGTCGGACCACAGGCCGAGCTCGCGGGCCATCGTGACGCTGACCGGCTGGGTCTGCGTCACCTCGGTCAGCGCGTCGGCAAGGCCGTCGGCGTCGCCCGCCACCAGCGGGATGCGCGTCCACGCCTTGGGCTGGCGGCGCCAGTCGGCCAGCGAGCCGGAGCGCAGCCGCGTGTCGAGCGGCAGCAGCGCCAGGCCGACCGGCTCGTCGGCGTCGTAGCCGAGCTCGACCGGACACATCGTCGTGCGTCCCGGCGTGGCGGGCAGGATGCGCCGGCCGGTGTCGGCGAAGAAGATGGCGTTGATCAGCTCGGACTTGCCGCGCGAGAACTCGGCGACGAAGGCGACGACCAGCTTCTCGCCGGCCAGGCGCTGGCGCAGCGACTCGAGCAGGTCGGCGCCCGGGGCGTCGAGCAGTTCATGCTCGCGCAGGAAACGGATCAGTTCGCGCACATGCCCCTCGAGCGCGGCACGCCAGCCGCCATGGGCATCGATGTGGTGGGCGAACGAGGCGGACATGCGAGACGGGCGCGGCGCTCCGGAGGGGGAGCGGATCATGGTAGCGCAGGGGGTTACGAGCATGCCCTGCAATGGGGCGCGGGCGTGACGGGTTGCCGCAACGAAGCGTGAGCGGATGTATCGCCGTGCCGCCGCGTCGGCGGCCGGGCTCAGCGCTTCTGGCAGCGGGGGCAGTAGTAGGTCGAGCGCTGGCCCTGCACGAGGCGCTGGACCGTTGCTCCGCAGGCGGTGCAGGGGGCGCCGGCGCGGCCGTAGACCTTCGCTTCGTGCTGGAAGGCGCCACCGGCGCCATGCGCGTCACGGAAGTCGCGCAGCGTCGAGCCGCCGAGCTCGAGTGCGCGCGCCAGCACGCGGCGCACCGCGTCGACCAGCCGCTCGCAGCGCGCCAGGCTCACGCGGCCGGCCGCGGTGCGCGGGTCGATGCCGGCGAGGAACAGCGCCTCGGAGGCGTAGATGTTGCCGACGCCGACGACGAGATCGCCGGCCAGCAGGGCCTGCTTGATCGCGACGCGCCGCCCGCGCAGTCCCGCGTGCAGGCCCGCCGCGGTGAAGCCGGTGTCGAAGGGCTCGACGCCGAGGCCCGCGAGCAGCTTGCCGGCCGCACCCGCCTGCGCGGTGGCCGACCAGACCACCGCGCCGAAGCGGCGCGGGTCGGTCAGCCGCAGCGTGCCGCGGCTGGTGCGCAGGTCGAAATGGTCCCAGGGGCCGGGCGGAGCGGGTGCGTCGGCGAAGTTCAGCGAGCCCGACATGCCAAGGTGCATCAGCAGGCCATCGCCGCCGTCGAGCGCGAACCACAGGTACTTGCCGCGCCGCGAGACGTCGTCGACGCGCCGCCCGACCAGCGCGGCGGGCTCGCAGCCGAGCGGCCAGCGCAGCGGCTTGCCGAGCCACACGGCCTCGATGCGCGCTCCGCGCACCCGCTCGACGAGGCTGCGGCGCGTGACTTCCACCTCGGGCAGTTCGGGCATCGGGGAATTATCGGCGCTGCATAGAATCCGACCGGCTTTATGGAGTCGCCGATGCCCGTCTTCCGTCTCGCTGCGCTGGCATTCCTGGCCTGCACGAGCCTCAGCGCCACAGCGCGCAGCACCGACGCCGCGGACGAGGTCGTGCCGATCATCAACTCGGCGCTCGACGCGCCGCTGTTCTATCAGTTGCTGATCGGCGAGATCGAGTTGCGCGACGGCGATGCCGGCACCGCCTACCAGGTGCTGCTGGACGCGGCGCGCAAGACCGGCGACGAGCGGCTGTTCCGTCGCGCGACCGAGGTGGCGCTGCAGGCCAAGGCCGGCGAGGAGGCGCTCGCCGCCGTGCGGGCCTGGCGCACCGCGGTGCCCAAGTCCGGCGAGGCGCACCGCTATGAAATGCAGATCCTGCTCGTGCTCAACCGGCTGGCCGACGTGGTGGCGCCGCTGCGCGCGACGCTCGCCCTCATGCCGGCCGACGAGCGCGCCGACGCGATCCAGTCGCTGAACGCCTTCTTTGCCCGCACGACCGACCGCCAGGGCGTCACGGCGGTTCTCGAGCAGGTGCTGCGTCCCTATGCGGAGGCGAGCGGCACCGCGGAGCCGACCGCCACCGCGGTGGCAGCCTGGGTCGCGCTGGGGCGTGCGCGCCAGGCGGGCGGGGACGTCGCGGGGGCGCTCGAGGCGGCACGACGCGGTGCGGCGCTCGCCCCGAACGCCGAGTCGGTCGCGCTGCTCGCGATCGCGCTGATGCGTGCGGCGCCGGACGCCGAGGGGCTGGTGCAGCGCTTCTTCGCGGCCGAGCCGCCGGCGGCGCAGACGCCGCGCAGCGCGGTGCGGCTGGTCTACGCGCGCGCGCTGGCGCTGGCGCAGCGCTACGCCGAGGCGGCGCCGCAGCTCGAGACCGTGACGCGCGACGCGCCGCAGTTCATCGATGCCTGGCTCACGCTCGGCGCGCTCTACCTCGAGCTGCGGCGCCCGGGCGATGCCGAGGTGGTGCTGCGCGAGTTTCTCGCGCGCAGCCAGAAGGAGGCGCAGGAGACCCCGGCCGCGGCGGCCGAGGACGACGAGGCGGCGACGCCCGCGCAGCGCCAGGCTCAGGCCCATCTGATGCTGGCGCAGGCGGCCGAGCAGCGGCGCGACTTCAAGGCCGCCGAGGCCTGGCTCGCCAAGGTCGACGGCTCGCAGGCGCTGACGGTGCAGGCGCGCCGCGCGTCGCTGCTGGCCCAGCAGGGCAAGCTTGTCGAAGCCCGCGAACTGCTGCGTCGCCTGCCCGAGCGCAGCCCGGAGGAGGCGCGCGCCAAGCTGCTCGCCGAGGCCCACCTGCTGCGCGAGCAGAAGCAGTGGGCGCCGGCGCACGGCGTGCTGGTCGAGGCCACGCGGCGCTTCCCCGACGACGCCGACCTGCTCTACGAGCAGGCGATGATGGCCGAGAAGCTCGACCGCTTCGAGCAGATGGAGCAGCTGCTGCGCAAGATCATCGCGCTCAAGCCCGACCATGCAGGCGCCTACAACGCGCTCGGCTACACGCTGGCCGATCGCAACGAGCGGCTCGCTGAAGCCAAGGGGCTGATCGAGCGCGCGCTGCAGCTCACCCCCGGCGACCCCTTCCTGGTCGACAGCCTCGGCTGGGTCGAATACCGGCTCGGCAACCACGAGGTGGCGATCCAGTGGCTGCGCCAGGCCTATCGCGCGCGGCCCGACACCGAGATCGCCGCCCACCTCGGCGAGGTGCTGTGGGTCGCCGGCCAGCGTGACGAGGCGCGCAAGGTCTGGGCCGAGGCGCGCGCCCGCGACGCCGGCAACGCCTTGCTGCAGAGCACGCTCGCGCGCCTCAAGGTCGACCTGTGAGCGGGGGGCGCCGGCGCGTCGCGGCGGCCGCCGCGGCCTTGCTCGTCGCGGCCTGCGCCAGCCTGCCGCCGCCGCCGGGCGAGCGCTTCGAGGGGCGGCTGGCGGTCCAGGTGGCCGGTGACGCCCCCCGCTCCTTCAGTGCCGCTTTCGAGCTAAGCGGCTCGACCGAGCTCGGCCGCCTCGTGCTGAGCACGCCGCTGGGCAGCCAGGCCGCTGCGGCCGACTGGGGCGGCGGGCGCGTGCGGTTGCGCTCGGGCGACGGCGAGCGGTTCTACCCCGATCTCGACAGCCTGTCGCAGGACGCGCTCGGCGAGGCCGTGCCGATCGCCGCGCTGTTCGACTGGCTGCGCGGCCGCGCCTGGCCGGGGGCGGCCAGCGCCGCGACGCCGTCCGGTTTCGAGCAGCTGGGTTGGTCGGTCGACCTGTCGCGCCACGCCGAGGGCTGGGTGCTGGCGCAGCGCCGCGCCGCGCCGCCGGTGACGGTGCGCGTGAAGCTCGACGAGGCCGCGCGGTGAGCGTGCCCAGCCTCGTCGACGTGCCGGCCCCGGCGAAGCTGAACCTGTTCCTGCACGTGGTCGGTCGGCGCGCCGACGGCTACCACCTGCTGCAGTCGGTGTTCGCGCTGATCGACTGGAGCGACACCCTGCACTTCGAGCGTCGCGGCGACGGCCGTCTCGTGCGCCACGACCTTGGCGCCGCGCTGCCGGCCGACGACCTGTGCCTGCGCGCCGCGCGGCGGCTGCAGGCCGAGAGCGGCACCGCCTTCGGCGCCGACATCTCGATCGACAAGCGGGTGCCGTGGGGCGCCGGCCTCGGCGGCGGCAGCTCGGACGCTGCCACCACGCTGCTGGCGCTGAACCGGCTGTGGGGGCTGCAGTGGTCGCGTGAGCGCCTGCTGGCGATCGGCCTGGCGCTCGGCGCCGACGTGCCCTTCTTCGTCGGGGGCCACAACGCCTGGGTGGAGGGCGTCGGCGAGCGGCTGACCCCGATCGAGCTGGCGCCCCGCTGGTGGGCGGTGCTGAAGCCGCCGGTGGCGGTGCCGACCGCGGCGATCTTCGGCAGCCCGATCTTGGTTCGCGACACAGCTGCTGCTACAATCTCGGACTTTCTTGCAGACCCCCTGGGGTTTGGCCGCAACGACCTGCAAGCGCCCGCCGAGGCCTACAGCAGCGAAGTGAGCGAGGCCCTGGCGCTGCTGCAAGCCCACTTCGGCGCAAGCCGGATGACGGGCTCGGGCAGTGCGGTGTTTGCGGAAGCCGGCGCGACCGACCGCGCGCCGCGCGAGCGGGTTGAGGCGCTAGCGCTTCCCGACGCGTGGCAGGGGCGGATCTGCCGGGGCTTGAGCCGGCATCCGCTGGCCGATTGGGCGCAAGGCTGATCGGGCGGTGGCAGGTGCGAGTCGATGGTTTCAAGGGCACGGGCGGCGCAAGCCGGTCGGGTCCTGTGTAGGGGAGTCGCCAAGTTGGTTAAGGCATCGGATTTTGATTCCGACATGCGAGGGTTCGAGTCCTTCCTCCCCTGCC
>CAYOXW010000065.1:0-13399 GCA_964408005.1 uncultured Methylibium sp. | reverse complement strand
GGGCGCCCGGCTGTCGAAGCACGCCGGCGGCGCGGCCGCCCGCGGGGAAGCGCAGGCCCCGGGCGGCGCGAGCGCCGGGCTCGCGGGCACCGCGGGCTGGTCGATCAGCGGCGGCGTGCCGGCCCCGCCGTCGTCGACCGCGACCACGCCGGGCGCATCGGCCTCATGAGCGTGGTGGTCGATGCCTGGATGGTGGTGGTCCGGCTCGTGCTCCTCGGCAGGGCCGCCGGCCGCGACATGGAAGTGCGCCGGTGCCACGACCCGCTCGAGCGCCACGGCCCCGGCCTGCGCCGGCAGGCTCAGCGCCAGCAGCAGGGCGAGGCCGCGCCGCAGGCGGCCGCTCGCGAAGCGCATCGGATCGGTCATGTCGGTGTCTACGCAGGCCGCGCCCGCGCGGATGCACCGACCCGCGGTCTCAGCCGCCCAGCACCGCCGCCATCGCCTCGGCCGTGCGCCCGACGTTGCCACGGTTGAGCCCCGAGATGCACAGCCGCCCCGAGCGCACCAGGTAGACCGCGTGCTGCTCGCGCAGCGCGTCGACCTGGGCCGGGCTCAGGCCGGTGTAGCTGAACATGCCGCGCTGCGTCAGCAGGTAGCCGAAGTCGCGACCCGGCAGGCGCGCGGCCAGCGCGTCGTGCAGCGCGCGGCGCATCGCGAGCATGCGCTCGCGCATCGCGGCGAGCTCGCCGTCCCATTGCCCCCGCAGCGCCGCGTCGCCGAGCACGGTGGCGACGATCTGGCCGCCGTGGATCGGCGGGCTCGAGTAGTTGCGCCGCACCGTCGCGCGCAGCTGGCCGAGCACGCGCGAGGCCTCGTCGGCGTCGGCGCACAGCACGCTGAGCGCGCCGACGCGCTCGCCGTAGACGCTCATGTTCTTCGAGAAGGAGTTCGCGACGAAACCCGTCAGGCCCGCGTCGGCGAGCGCGCGCACCGCCGCCGCGTCGGCCTCGAGGCCCTCGCCGAAGCCCTGGTAGGCGAGGTCGACGTAGGGGATCAGCCGGCGCTCGCGCAGCAGCGGCAGCAGCGCCGCCCACTGCGCCGCGCTCAGGTCCACGCCGGTCGGGTTGTGGCAGCCGCCGTGCAGCAGCACGACGCTCTCGGGCGGCAGCGCGCGCAGCGCCTCGAGCATCGCCTCGAAGCGCACGCCGCCGCCCACCGGGTCGTAGTAGGGGTAGGTCTGCACCGTCAGGCCGGCGCCCTCGAACATCGCGCGGTGGTTGTCCCAGGTCGGGTCGCTGACCCAGACCGCGCGGCCGGGCAGCCAGCGCGCGATGAAGTCGGCGCCGACCTTCAGCCCGCCGCTGGAGC
The DNA here is from genome assembly GCA_964408005.1 of uncultured Methylibium sp. Classification (GTDB taxonomy): domain Bacteria; phylum Pseudomonadota; class Gammaproteobacteria; order Burkholderiales; family Burkholderiaceae_C; genus Methylibium. Next base: position 12,091 of record CAYOXW010000065.1, on the reverse strand, counting down.
CGACGGTCTGCAGCGTCGCGACGCGCCCGGCGGCCAGCGCCGGATGGTCGGCGCCGAACAGCAGCGTCTGCACCTCGCGGCGGAAGTTGGCCGCACCCTCGATCGGCAGGTAGGGCTTGGGGCCGTCGGCGGCGAGCAGGCGCGCCTCGGCCTCGCGCACGACGTCGAGCACCGGGATGCGCCCGGCGTCGTCGAAGTAGATGCCGATGCTGAGGTTGACCTTGTGCGGCCGCGCATCGCGCTGGAAGTCCTCGTTGAGGCTCAGGATCGGGTCGCCGGCGTAGGGCTCGACATGCTGGAACATGGGGTCGTCTCCGTAGGTCGGCCGATTATCGAAGGCGACGCGGTTGATCCGTCCTGCGACACATTGCGCCGCCGCGTCGCAGCCCGGGAACAGGGCGGGTCGGGACCGACCCGCAGCCGGGCCGCCGATGCCGCAGCGCAGCAACGCGCGCCGGCGTGACGGACTCGACAGGCCGCGCCGGCGCGTGCGCCCGCCAGCCGCCGGCGGCGCGCGACTTGCAAAGCGAGGCAGCCGGCGACGGCCCCGCCCGAGACGGGACAGAAGGGCCGCGCCCCCCACAAGGAGACAAGCACATGACGGGCATCGACAAGGCGCTGCTGCGCCAGCTGCTATCGATCAACGGCGCCTGGGAGATCGACGACTACCAGCTCGATCCGCGCAAGCAGCGCTGCGACGTCTGGGTCGGCCCGCAGGTCGAGCGCGGCTGGTTCGGCCGGCCCAAGAGCGCGCCGCCGCGCACCCAGGCCCATTCCTGGCAGCACGTGCCCCTGGGCGGCCTGCGCTTCTTCCTGCACGTCAACGTGCCGGTCGGCGCCCCGCTCGGCCGCCTGCCCTGGAGCGGCGACCCGGGGATGCCCTTCACCCACACGCTGGCCCAGCAGGTCTTCGTGATGTTCAACGAGGGCCTGCCGCTGCCGGCGGTGTGCAAGCTGCTCGGCCTGTCGCTCAACGACGTGTGGCGCTACCGCTTCGCGATCGACAACGGCCTGGTGCAGGGCGAGCAGCCGGCACCCGCGGCGAAGAGCGCGGCCGACGCCGCGCCCGACGCGGCGCCGGCCGGCAGCGGCGTGCCCGACGTCACCGACCCGGTGTGGCTGCGCGTCGTCGACGGCGACCTGAAGCTCGACATCCGCGTGCTGAGCCTGAAGCTGATGCTGACCAGGGTGCGCTCGCAGCTCGAGGTGATCTCCGACGACGAGGTGCGGCTGCTGAAGCTGCGCGACCTGCACCGCTACTTCGTCAAGAACGAGCGCGTGCTCGGCCACGAGCTGGCCCAGCTGAGGGCCGCGGCATGAACGCCCCCCGCCCCGTGTCCTCACTGCGCCCGGTCAGCGGTGCGCTGATGTCGGTCGAGGAGGCCGCGATCCTCGTCAAGAGCGGCGGCTGGTACAGCATCGCCGGCGAGGAGGCGTTGCTCGCGCGCCTGCCGCGCGGCCACTGGATCGGCGGCACGATCCCCTATTTCGTCGGCCAGGACGGCGGCCGCACGACGCGCAGCGAGGTCTTCGTGACCGCGCTGCCGGTCGCCGCGGGCCTGACGCCGGCCCTGCGCTGGTACGAGGCCGCGGCGCTGGCCTCGGTGTGCACCGACGCGCCGGCCAACGGCTACAGCCTGCTGATCATCCCCGCCTTCACCGACACGCACCTGCGCTTCGCGCGCGAGGCGCCGCAGTACGAGGACATGTACCTGAAGCCGCTGCTGGGCTGGATCGCGGGCATCCACCTCGACGACCTCGGCCAGGCCGCGCCCAAGGTCTTCCACGGCGAGAGCGGCGAGTGCGACGGCGCGCGCGCGCTGGTGATGCATGTGCCGCTGCCCGACACGCAGTACGCGCGCCTGGACATCGTCAACCTGTTCGAGCCAGGCGAGGGCGACCGCATCCGCTTCCCCGAAACGGGCTTCCACGTCCAGGAATGCCTGGTCAATGGCAAGCTGGTGAACTTCGCCGACTACCTGCGCGTGCAGGGCATCGACACCCGCCTGCCGCTGGTGGCCGATTACTCGGGCGCGATGATCAACGTCTCGATCAAGAGCGTCGACGCGGCCGAGCGGCGCGTCGACTTCTACGCGCCGGTGTTCGACGACACCGAGTACCGCATCGCCCGCCCGGTGCCCGACTACGGCGCCGCGCTGGCCGCCGCGCTGCCGGCCGACGCCGCGCGCACGGCCTGGAGCTGCAACTGCATCCTGAACTACCTGTACTCCGAGCTCGAGGGCAAGCGCACCGGCCCGATCACCGGCCCGATCACCTTCGGCGAGGTGGCCTACCAGCTGCTGAACCAGACCCTGGTCACGCTGTCGATCGACGGGCCCTGAGCCCCGGCCTCAGGCCCCCAGCGCCGCCTCGATGTCGGCGCGCAGCGCCTCGGGCCTGTCGTTCGGCGCGTAGCGCTTGCGCACCCGGCCGTCGCGGCCGACCAGGAACTTCGTGAAGTTCCACTTGATCGCCTGGGTGCCGAGGATGCCGGGCGCTTCCTTGCGCAGCCAGCGCCACAGCGGGTGGGCGTCGGCGCCGTTGACCTCGACCTTGACCATCATCGGGAAGCTCACGCCGTAGTTGAGCTGGCAGAAGCTCGCAATCTCGGCGTCGCTGCCCGGGTCCTGGCCGCCGAACTGGTTGCTCGGGAAGCCGATCACGGTCAGGCCGCGCGCGCCGTAGTCCCGCCACAGCGCCTCCAGCCCGGCGAACTGCGGCGTGAAGCCACAGGCGCTGGCGGTGTTGACGATCAGCAGCACGCGGTCGCGGTAGCCGGCCAGCGACACCGCCTCGCCGGTGATCCGGCGGGCCTCGAAGTCGTACACGGTGCTCATGGGGGCTGCCCTGCGGGTCGGTTTCGTGACGGAATTCGATGCTAGCGCCGCCGCGTCGCCCTGTGGGATTGCCGCGCGCGCCGCTCCCCCGGAGCATGGCCGCATGAGCGCCTCACCGAGCCCGTCGTCGCCCGCTGCCACGCCGCTGCGCGTCGCGATCCAGGGCTTCGGCGCCGTCGAGCGCCAGGCGCTGGAGGGCTTCCTGCGGCTGTCGGCGCGCCACGGCCCGGGCTTCGAGCCGGTCGCCGCGCTGGCCGAGGCCGACTGCTGCGTGGTCGACGCCGATCACCCGCTGGCGGTGCAGGCGGTACAGGCCGGCGGGCGGGTGGCCGTCAGCGTGTTCGTCGGCGCGCAGGCGCCCGCGGACGCGCCGGTGCGCCTGAGCCGCCCGCTCGACGCGCTGCAGGTCGCGCGCGCGCTGTACGCGCTGGCGCAGGCCCGCCCGGCCGCGCGCCCCGCGGCCCCGGCGCCCGACCCCGCCGGGCCGGCGCCCCGTTACGCGCTCGACGTGCTGGTGGTCGAAGACTGCGACATCGCGCGCCGCTACCTGCAGGTGCAGCTGCAGCGCTACGGCTGCCGCGTCGCGGTCGCGGCCGACGGCCGCGAGGCGCTCGAGCACGCGCAGCGGCAGGCCCCCCGGCTGGTGTTCGTCGACGCCGAGTTGCCCGGGCTCGACGGTCCGGCGCTGTGCCGGCACCTGAAGGCGGCCGGCCCGTCGGCCCCGGCGGTCGCGATCGTCAGCGGGCGCGCGAGCCCGGCGGAGCGCGCCCGCGCCCGGCTGGCCGGCTGCGACGCCTTCCTCGTCAAGCCGCTGACAGCCAGCGTGCTGCTGGCGGTGCTGCGCGCGCAGTCGGCCTGAGGCGCCCTCAGGCGCGCGGCAGGCGCGCGACGCTGCTGGCCGCGGCCTCCTGCAGCAGCTCGGGGTCGAGTCCGGCGCTGGGCGCCAGCGCCACGCTGCAGTGGGCCAGCACGACCTCGTTGCCGCCGGCGATGGCCGCATCGACGACCGCGCCGAGCGCCAGCAGGCGTTGCACCGACAGCGGCTCCATCGCCCACTCGGCCTCGGTGTCGTCGGGCACGAAGCCGGTCTGCGCGCCCATCGCGTTGGCCAGCGTGCGCAGCGCCAGCGGGCGCAGCCGCACGCTCGCGGCGACATCGCCGGCCAGCCCCCAGGACTGGCACAGCGCGCCGCCGAGCGCGGCATGGTTCAGGCCGTAGGCGGCGGTCTCGGCGTCCAGGCGCAGCAGCTCGTCGGGCTGGGCCGCGGCGATCGCCGCATAGCCCGGCGCGTCATGCGCGATCAGCGCCGCCTGGCCGCCCTCGGCGAACAGACCGGCGGTGTGCGCCAGCCAGGGATCGATGTCGAGCGCCGGCGCGGCGCGACCCATCGCGAGGCCGCGCCGCCCGGCGCGATCCCACAGCGCGGTCAGCGTCGGGCTCGGCGGGAAGGCGCCGCGCAGGCCGAGCTCGAAGGTCAGCGCCGAGACCTCGCGGGTGCCGAGATAGCGCACCGCCTCGGGCACCGACTCGACGCGCCGCAGCAGCCCGAACAGCGCCGAGTTGACGGTGCGCACCACCGCCGCGGCGAGCGCCATGTCGCGCTCGATCAGCGCGCTGATCGACTGCAGGTTGGCGTCTTCGTCGTGCATCAGCAGCGACAGCTGCACGAGCGTCTGCGGGCAGGCCGGCAGATCGATGTCGAGGGAGCGCAGGGCGGGGTCGATGGCCATGGTCGGGGTGCAAGTGTGCCGCCAGCATACGCGCCGGTCACAGAGCGGCCATCACGGGATGGCGCAGGCCATGCGGGTTTTCACGCGCCGCGGGCCCGCGCGTCGGCGCCGCCACCCGGGTTCCCGCGCGGGTCCGGGCGCGCAGGCGATGGCTTAGGATGAGCTCGCAGCGAGCCGCACCTTGTCCTCCGCCCCGTCCCCTGCCGCGATCGACGACCTCGGGCCGCTGATCCGGCGCATCCAGTCGAGCCTGATCGGCAGCGACGAGCCGCACCGCGTGTTCGACGCGCTGCTGCCCGACCTGCTCGCCGTCGGCGCCAGCGAGTACGGCTTCATCGCCGAGGTCTGGCACGACGCGGCCGGCGCGCCCTTCCTGAAGGTCTTCACGATGACCAACATCGCCTGGGACGAGTCGACCCGGGCGATGGTCGAGCGCGAGCGCCGCCAGGGCATCGAGTTCCGCAACCTCAAGACCCTGTTCGGCGCCGCGCTGACGAGCGGCGCGCCGGTGATCGCCAACGACGCGCCGAACGATCCGCGCAGCGGCGGCGGGCTGCCCAAGGGCCACACGCCGCTGCACACCTTCCTCGGCGTGCCGCTGCACTACGGCGGCCGCATGGTCGGCATGGTCGCGCTGGCGAACCGGCGGCCGGGCTACGACCCGGCGCTGGTCGAGCGGCTCGAGCCGCTGTGGCAGAGCATGGCCGGCATCGTCGCGGCGGTGCAGCTCGACCGCCGCCGCCGCGCCGCCGAGGCCGCGCTGCGCGAGAGCGACGAGCGCTGGCGCATCGGCTTCGAGCGCGCCGGCGTCGGGCTCGCGCGGGTCGGCCCGGACGGGCGCTTCCTCGAGGTCAACGCGCGGCTGTGCACGATGCTCGGGCGCCCGCGCGAGCAGCTGCTCGGGCTGTGCTACCGCGACATCACCCATCCGGACGACCTCGAGATCGGCCGGGCCGAGTTCGAGCGCATGCTCGCCGGCACGGGCGGCGACTGCGGCTTCGAGAAGCGCTACCTGCGCGCCGACGGCAGCGCGCTGTGGGTGCAGCTGTCGGTGACGCCGGTGTTCGACGCCACCGGCGCCTTCGACCACACGGTCACCTTCGTGCTCGACATCGACCAGCGCAAGCGCGCCGAGGCGGCGTTGCGCGAGCGCGAGGCGGCGTTCAGCAAGCTCGCGAGCCGCGTCCCCGGCGTGCTGCTGCAGTTCCGCATCGATGCCGCCCGGCGCCCGAGCCTGCCCTACGCGAGCGCGGCGCTGCGCGAGCTGTTCGAGCTCGAGCCGGACGGCCAGGTGCGCGGCGACGCGCGGCCGCTGCTCCAGCGCATCGTGCCGGCGCAGCGCCGGCGCGTCTGGGAGGCGCTGCTGAACGGCTCGCACGAGCTGCGCCCCTGGCTGGCCGAGTTCGAGGTCGAGCTGCCTCGCGGCGGCCGGCGCTGGCTCGAGGGCCAGGGCAGCCCGGAGCGGCTCGCCGACGGCTCGACGCTGTGGCACGGCTATGTCCACGACATCACGGCGCGCAAGCGCTATGACGCCGCGCTCGTCGAGGCCCAGGCCGCGGCCCAGGCCAACGCGGCCAAGACCGAGTTCCTCTCGCGCATGAGCCACGAGCTGCGCACCCCGCTGAACGCGGTGCTCGGCTTCGCGCAGCTGCTGCTGGCCGACCAGGCCGCGCCGCTGGCCATCGAGCAGCGCACCCGCGTCGGTCACATCGAGCGCGCCGGCCAGCACCTGCTGGCGATGATCGGGGACGTGCTCGACCTGTCGCGCATCGAGTCGGGCAACCTGCCGCTGGCGCCTCAGGCGCTGGCGGTCGCGCCGCTGGTCGACGAGGCGCTGGCGCTGGTCGCGCCGACCGCGCGCGCCAGCGGCGTGACGCTGCGGCAGCGCCCCGCGGCCGAGCCGCTGCGGGTGCTGGCCGACCCGATCCGGCTGCGCCAGGTGCTGGCCAACCTGCTCGGCAATGCGATCAAGTACAACCGCCCGGGCGGCGAGGTCGTGGTCGAGGTCGGCGCGCCCGACGCCACGACGGTGCGTCTGGCCATCAGCGACACCGGGCACGGCCTCGAGCCGCAGCAGCTGGCCCATCTGTTCGAGCCCTTCAACCGCCTCGGCGCCGAGCGGCTCGGCATCGAGGGCACCGGGCTGGGCCTGGCGATCTCGCACCGCCTGATGCACCTGATGGGCGGCGGCATCGAGGTCACCAGCCGCGCCGGCGCGGGCTCGACCTTCGCGCTGACGCTGCCGCGCGCGGCCGCGCCGCCGAGCCCGGCGCCCGTGCCCGAGCGGCCCGGCGCCCGCGCGGGCGCGCCGCACAGCATCCTGTACGCCGAGGACAACGAGCTCAATGTCGAGCTGGTGCGCCAGCTGCTGCTCGGCCGGCGCGGCTGTGAGCTGCGCATCGCACGCAACGGCCGCGAGGCGATCGCCAGCGCACGCGCGACGCCGCCGGACCTGATGCTGATCGACATGCACCTGGGCGACATGACCGGCGTGGACGTGCTCGCCGCGCTGCGCGAGGAGCCGGCGCTCGCCGGGGTGCCGCGCATCGCGCTGTCGGCCGACGCGCTGCCCGAGCATGTGCGCTTCGCGCGCGAGCAGGGCTTCGACGACTACCTGACCAAGCCGGTCGACCTCGCCGATTTGCTCGCCTGCCTGGACCGGCATCTGGCCAGCCGCGGCGGCACGGGCCTCGCGCACGGCTAGCCCGCCGGCGCTCGCGACGGACTCGTGCGGACCCGGGGCGCCAAAAAAAGAGGGGAGAGCGGGACGTGGTGGTCAGGGGCTCGCTCTCATCGACCCCGACCCGCCCGCTCCCCCGTGGACGTCAACCGGTCCGCAATCGACCCTGACGTGCGGCCGCGGTCGGCGCGGACATCAGCGGTAATTCCAACTGCCGTGGCGCATGGCGCAGGGGCAGAACCTGGGCGCGCGCCACCGTCGGCGCCGCGGCGCCGGCGCCAAGCGGCGCCGTCCCCGTGACACCGGCTCGCAGTGCGAAGCGCGACGGGAGCGTCATGCTCATCGCCCCGGCCGCAGTTCGCTGGCCGGGAAGTCGCACAGCATCGCGTGCAGCGGGCGGGCGTGGGCCGTCGGGCCGGCCGCGCGCAGCGCGCGCCGCAGCCCGTCGAGCCAGCCCGGCGCCGCCGCCCGGGCCAGCCGGTCGCGCGCCGCGAGGCGCAGCACCGAGCACATCGTCGCGCCGCCGGCGGCCGCTCCGCTGGCACTGCGCAGGGTCGGTCGGGACTTGCCACTCGATGACATGCTCGCTCCTCGGGACAGGGGGTGACCTGTCCCACGCAGCTTGCATGCCAGCCGCGGCGCGCCCCGGGCGAACCCGGGGGCCGGCCCGGCGCTTCGTGGCCGATGTCACACCGCGGGGGCCGCCACGGCGGGCGCCGGCCGTGCAACCGCTTACAGGCGCGACGCGCCGCGTCAGCCCCTGGCGCGCCTAGGGCCCACCGGCCAGCAGCGCCGCGTTGCCGCCGGCCGCCGCGGTGTTGACCGTCACGGTCTGCTCGGCCACGAAGCGCAGCAGGTACAGCGGCCCGCCGGCCTTCGGGCCGGTGCCGCTCAACCCCTCGCCGCCGAAGGGCTGGACGCCGACCACCGCGCCGATCATGTTGCGGTTGACGTAGACGTTGCCGACGCGTGCCGTCGTGGCGATGCGCTCGGCGCGCGTGTCGATGCGGGTCTGCACGCCCAGCGTCAGGCCGTAGCCGAGCGCGTTGACCTGCGCGACCAGGGCCTCGACGTCCGGCGCCGCGGTGCCGGGACCCCAGCGCACGACCTGCAGCACCGGGCCGAAGACCTCGTGCCGCAGCGCGGCGACGCGCTCGATCTCGTAGACCGCCGGCGCGACGTAGTGCCCCTCCAGGCCCGCGGGCAGGCTGCGGCGCGCGAGCCGCACGGCCTCGCGCTCGAGCCGATCGACATGACGCGCGACGCCCTCGCGGGCCTCGGCGTCGATCAGCGGGCCGACGTCGCTCGCGTAGTCGGCCGGGTCGCCGAGCACGAGCTCCTGCAGCGCGCCGGCCAGCATCGCCAGCACACCCGCGGCGACGCTCTCATGCACGCACAGCAGGCGCAGCGCCGAGCAGCGCTGGCCGGCCGAGCGGAAGGCGCTCTGCACGACCGCGTCGACCACCTGCTCGGGCAACGCCGAGCTGTCGACGATCATCGCGTTGAGCCCGCCGGTCTCGGCGACCAGCGGCACGATCGGCCCGTCGGTGGCGGCCAGCGCGCGCTGGATCGCCTTGGCGACCGCGGTCGAGCCGGTGAAGCACACGCCCGCGCACAGCGGGTGCGCGACCAACGCGGCGCCGACCGTCTCGCCCGGCCCGTGCAGCAGCGCGAGCGCGTCGCGCGGCACGCCGAGCTCGTGCAGCAGCGCGACGAAGGCCGCGGCCACCGCCGGCGTCTGCTCGGCCGGCTTGGCCGCGACCGCGTTGCCGGCCACCAGCGCCGCCGTCACCTGGCCGGCGAAGATCGCGAGCGGGAAGTTCCACGGGCTGATGCAGACGAACACGCCGCGGCCGCGCAGCCGCAGGACATTGCGCTCGCCGGTCGGCCCGGGCAGTTCGCGCTCGGCGAGCGGGGCGCGCGCCTGCTCGGCGTCGGAGCGGCAGAAGTCGACCGCCTCGCGCAGCTCGGCGAGCGCGTCGCCGAGGGTCTTGTGCGCCTCCCGCACGAGCAGGCCGCACCAGCCGGCCCGGTCGGACTCGAGCCGCTCGGCGCAGCGCTCGAGCAGCGCGGCACGCTCGGCCAGCGGCCGCGCGTCCCAGCCCGGCTGGCCGGCGTGCAGGCGCTGCATCAGCGGCGCGACCTCGCGCGTCGTCGCCTCCGGCACCGCGGGCACGTGCGTCGCGGCGACCGCGGCGAGCAACGGTGCGCGCTCGGCCGCGACCGCGAGGTCGACGCCGGCGGCATTGCGCCGCGCGCCGTACAGCGTGCGCGGCGACGGCTGGCCGGGCGCGGCCTCGGCGTGCAGCGGCGAGGCCAGCAGCGTGTCGACGTCGATCTGCGGATCGGCGAGCTGGTGCACGAAGGAGGAGTTCGCGCCGTTCTCCAGCAGCCGCCGCACCAGGTAGGCGAGCAGGTCGCGGTGCTCGCCGACCGGCGCGTAGACGCGCAGCGGCGGCGCCTCGGGCGACTTCAGCAGCTCGCGGTAGACGCCTTCACCCATGCCGTGCAGGCGCTGCATCTCAAAGCGTGCCCCCCCGGCGCCGGCCATCTGCACGATCGCCGCGATCGTGGCCGCGCTGTGGGTCGCGAACTGCGGGTAGAGCACGCCGCCCTCGTCGAGCAGCGCCTTCGCGCAGGCGAGGTAGGACAGGTCGGTGTGCGCCTTGTGCGTGAACACCGGGTAGCCGGCCAGGCCGAGCTCCTGGGCGCGCTTGATCTCGGCGTCCCAGTAGGCGCCCTTGACCAGTCGCACCATCAGACGCCGCCGGCGCGCGCGCGCGATCGCCGCGACCGCGTGCACCGCCTCCTCGGCGCGGGTCTGGTAGGCCTGCACCGCGAGGCCGAGGCCGCGCCAGTTCGGGTGGTGCGCGGCGCTTTCGCCCGCCACCGCGTCGAGCAGGTCGAGCGAGAGCTCGAGCCGCTCGCTCTCCTCGGCATCGATGGTCAGGTTCAGGTCGGCCGCGGCCGCGGCCTCGACCAGGCCCCGCAGGCGCGGCAGCAGCTCGGCGAACACGCGCGCGCGCTGCGACTCCTCGTAGCGCGCGAACAGCGCGGACAGCTTGATCGAGATGCCGTCGCGCGCCTCGGGGCCGCCCTCGGCCGGGCCCTGGGCGGCGATCGCCGCGATCGCGCGCCGGTAGGCCGCCAGGTAGCGCCGCGCGTCGGCCTCGCAGCGCGCGCCCTCGCCGAGCATGTCGAAGCTGTGGCGCAGCCCCGGCTGGGCGCGGCGCTGCGTCGCCGCCTCGGCCAAGGCCGCGTCGATGTCCTGGCCGAGCACGAACTGCCGGCCGAGCAGCTGGATCGCGCGCACCGTCGCGGCGACCACGGTCTGCGCGCCGAGCCGGCGCAGCAGCCCCGGCGGGTGCTCGGCATCGGGCAGGCACTTCTTCGACAGCGCGATCGCGCTGGCCGACAGGCTGGCGAGCCAGGGGTGCGGACCCTCGGCGGCGGCGCCGAAATCGGCGCGGCCGAGCTGATCGGCGGTCAGCGCGACCGCGGTCTCGGTGTCGGGCACGCGCAGCAGGGCCTCGGCCAGGCGCATCAGCGCCAGGCCCTCGGCGCTGGAGATCGGGTACTCGCGCAGCAGCGACTCGAGCGCCCAGAACGGCATCGGCGCGTCGCGCAGCGCCTGCACCCAGGGCCGCGCCCGGGCCTGGACCGCGCGCCAGTCGAGCGCGCCGGCCAGCGCGCGCAGGCGCTGCGCGGCGACGTCGGCCTCCTCGCGCAGCGGCGGGGGCAGGCGCTGGGGCGGGATCGGCATCGACATGACGGCCTCGCGGGTCTGGGCAGCGGTGCGTCGAGTGTGACCGAAGGCGCCCGGCCCGCGCCGGCTCAGCCGCGCGCGCCGAAGATCCCCGTGCCCACGCGCACCAGCGTCGCACCCTCGCGGATCGCGGCCTCGAGGTCGGCGCTCATGCCCATCGACAGCGTGTCCAGCGCCAGGCCCTCGGCGCGCAGCCGATCGAGCAGCTCGCGCAGCGCGCGGTGCGGGCGGCGCTGGGCCTCGAGCTCGGCGGCCGGCGCGGGGATCGCCATCAGGCCGCGCAGGCGCAGCCGCGGCAGCGCCGCCACCGCGTGCGCGAGCGCCGGCACCTCGGCCGGCGCGACGCCGCTCTTGCTCGCCTCGCCGCTGACGTTGACCTGCACGCACACCTGCAGCGGCGGCAGGCCGTCGGGCCGCTGGGCCGACAGGCGCTCGGCGAGCTTGAGCCGATCGATCGTGTGCACCCAGTCGAAGGCCTCGGCGACCGCGCGCGTCTTGTTGCTCTGCAACGGCCCGATCAGGTGCCATTCGAGCACCGCGCGCAGATCGGCGAGCGCGGCGATCTTGTCCAGCGCCTCCTGCACGTAGTTCTCGCCGAAGTGCGCGAGCCCGGCCGCATGCGCCTCGCGCACCGCCTCGGGCGGCTGCATCTTGCTGACCGCCAGCAGCGTGACGCTTGACACGGGACGCCCCGCCGCATCGCAGGCGTTCGCGATGCGTTCACTCACTTGTTGTATCTTGGAAGCGATCGTCGCCATAATTCTTCGACCCTCTGCCGCCGGGCGCACCAGCGCCGGACCCCTCCCATGGACATCACCCAGCTGCTGGCCTTCTCGGTCAAGAACAAGGCATCCGACCTGCACTTGTCCGCCGGCCTGCCACCGATGATCCGGGTGCATGGCGACGTGCGCCGCATCAATGTCGACCCGCTGGACCACAAGAACGTCCACGACATGGTGTACGACATCATGAACGACGCGCAGCGCAAGGCCTACGAGGAGTCGCTCGAATGCGACTTTTCCTTCGAGATCCAGGGCCTGGCGCGCTTCCGGGTCAACGCCTTCAACCAGAACCGCGG
>CAYOXW010000064.1:0-13459 GCA_964408005.1 uncultured Methylibium sp. | reverse complement strand
GACGCTCGAGGTCAAGATCCCGGCCGGCATCAACGAGGGCATGCGCATCCGCTCGAGCGGCAACGGCGAGCCCGGCACCAACGGCGGTCCGCCGGGCGATCTCTACATCGAGATCCGCATCAAGCACCACGAGATCTTCGAGCGCGACGGCGACGACCTGCACTGCACCGTGCCGGTGGGCATCGCGACTGCGGCACTCGGCGGCACGATCGCCGTGCCCACGCTCGGCGGCAAGGCCGAGATCGAGCTGCCCGAGGGCACCCAGCACGGCAAGACCTTCCGGCTGCGCGGCAAGGGGATCAAGGGCATCCGCTCGAGCTACCCGGGCGACCTGTACTGCCATGTCTCGGTCGAGACGCCGATCAAGCTGACCGAGCACCAGCGCAAGCTGCTCAAGGAGCTCGACGAGAGCTTCAAGAAGAGCGGCGACCGCCATTCGCCGAACGCGAAGAGCTGGACCGACCGGGTCAAGGACCTGTTCAAGTAGGCCGGGCGCGGGCGCCCGGCCCGCCAAGCTAAGGTGCGCTTAAGGCCGGCCGGGCATGCTCGCCCGGATGTCCTGGACCTCCGCCCTGGCGCTGCCGGCGCCCCACCCGCGTGGCGCGCCGCCGGCGCCGCGCGCCGTCACCCCGACCGCCATCGTGCTGCTCGCCGCGCTGTGGCTCACCGGCCCGGCCAACTGGCCGCTGTGGCGCAGCGTCTCGGCCCTGTCCGAGCTCAGCGACCCGGCCCGGCTGGGCTTCGGCCTGGTGCTCGGCGGCATCGTCTTCGCGCTGCTGACCGCGCTGCTGGGACTGCTGGCCTGGTGCCACACGCTCAAGCCGGCGATTAGCGCCGGCCTGCTGATCAGCGCCGTCGCGGCGCACTTCATGGGCAGCTACGGCGTGGTGATCGATCCGACGATGATCGTCAACGCGCTCGGCACCGACGCGCGCGAGGTGCGCGACCTGCTCGATGTCCGGCTGCCCGTCTCGCTGACACTGCTCGCCGGACTGCCGCTGCTCTGGCTGTGGCGCACGCCGCTGGCCTGTGCACGCCCCGCCGCCGCGGCGCTGCGCAACGCCGCGCTGCTGGCGCTGGGGCTGAGCAGCGCCGCCGCGCTGACCCTGATCGACTACCAGGACCTCGCCTCGGTGATGCGCACCCACAAGGCGCTGCGCTACGAGATCAGCCCCTTGAACGCGCTGTACTCGGTCGCGCGGGCGGCACAGGCACGACCGCAGCAGACGGCGCTGCTGCCGATCGGCCTGGATGCGCGCCCGCAAGCCCTGCGCACGGGCCAGCAGGCGCCGCTCGTGCTGCTGGTGATCGGCGAGACCGCGCGGGCCGACCATTTCGCCCTCAACGGCTACCCGCGCGACACCACGCCGGCGCTGCGCGCGCTCGACGTTCTGAGCTTCCGCCACGTCAGCGCCTGCGGCACCAACACCGCCGCGTCGCTGCCCTGCATGCTCTCGGCCGTCGGCCGCGAGCGCCATGAAACCCGCAAGCGCGACAGCGAGAACCTGCTCGACCTGCTGCAGCGCGCCGGGCTGGCGGTGCTGTGGGTGGAGAACCAGGCCGGCTGCAAGGCGGTCTGCAACCGCGTGCCGCACACCCGGCCCGAGCAGCCGGCCGCCGGCGCGGCGCCCCCCGACACGACACTGTGCCCCGGCGGCGAATGCCTCGACGGCGCGCTGCTGCAGGGGCTGGACGAGCGCCTCGCCGCGCTGCCGGCCGAGCGGCGCGCGCGCGGCGTGGTGCTGGTGCTGCACCAGATGGGCAGCCACGGCCCGGCCTATGCCGCGCGCTCGCCGGCCGGGCACAAGCCCTTCCAGCCCGAATGCCGCAGCACCGCGCTGTCGCAGTGCGAGCACCAGACGCTGGTCAATGCCTACGACAACTCGATCGCCTACACCGACGCCTTGCTGGCCCAGGCGATCGGCTGGCTGCAGCGGCAGGACGCCTACGACCCCGCGCTGCTCTACCTGTCCGACCACGGCGAATCGCTGGGCGAGAACGGCCTGTACCTGCATGGCATGCCCCGCTCGGTCGCGCCGGCCGAGCAGACCCACGTGCCGATGATCGCCTGGCTGCCGCCGCGCCGGCTCGCCGCCGACCGCCTCGACGCCGGCTGCCTGCGCGCGCAGCTCGATGTCGCGCTCAGCCACGACCACCTGTTCCACACCGTGCTCGGCCTCGCGCGGGTGAACGCCAGCGAATACCGTGCCCCGCTCGATGCCCTCGCGCCCTGCCGCGGCGAGTGAGGCACGCTGGTGGCGGCGCGACCTGCTGGTCACGCTGCTCGGCCTGCTGGGCCTGCTGGCCTGGGATGCGAGCCACCTCGACCTCCCGGTTGACCGGCTGTTCGGCACCGCGCAGGGCTTCGCGTGGCGCGAGCACTGGCTGAGCGCCGGGCTGGCGCACCAGGGCGGGCGCTGGCTCGCGGCGCTCGTGCTGCTCGGCCTGGCCGTGAACGCCATGCGGCCGCTCGGCGCGCCGCTGCGGCGCCTGACTCGGGGCGAGCGGCTGTGGTGGCTGGGGACCAGCGCGGTCGCCCTGCTGCTGCCCGCGCTGATCAAGCAGCACAGCCTGAGCAGCTGTCCCTGGGAGCTGCAGGACTTCGGCGGGCGGGCGGTGTGGGTCTCGCACTGGGCCTGGGGCGTCGGCGACGGCGGCCCGGGCCACTGCTTCCCCTCGGGTCACGCGGCCGCGGCCTTCGGCTTCCTGCCCGGCTGGTTCGTGCTGCGCGGGCGCCTGCCGCGGCTCGCACGCGCGTGGCTGGCGGTGCTGCTGCTGCTGGGCCTGGCCTACGGCGTGGCCCAGCTGGCGCGCGGCGCCCACCACCCGAGCCACAGCGCCTGGACCGCGTGGCTGTGCTGGACCTTCGCCGCGGCCGCCTGGCACCTCAGAACAGCGATGCCTGGCGCGCATCCGGCGCGGCAACCGCCGGCGGCCTGAAGCGGCTGGCGTCGAGCGCCGGCGTGCGGCGCGCGAGGCCGTGGCGCGCCGCGGCCTGGTCGATGCGCTGGCGGATCAGCTCGGCCCAGACGCCACTGCCCCGCATGCGGGTGGCGAAGTCGGCGTCGTAGTCCCGGCCCCCGCGCATCTCCTGCACCCGCGCCATCACGCGCGCGGCGCGCTCGGGCAGGTGCTGCTCGAGCCATTGCCGGAACAGCGGCGCGACCTCCCAGGGCAGCCGCAGCACGGTGTAGTGCAGCGACTGCGCGCCGGCCGCGGCGGCGGCCGCGGCGATGCGCTCGATCTCGGGCTCGTTGACGAAGGGGATCACCGGCGCGAGGTTCACGCCGACCGGCACGCCCGCCTCGGCGAGCCGCCGCACCGCCTGCAGGCGCCGCTGCGGCGCCGCGGCGCGCGGCTCGAGCCGGCGCGCAAGGGCGGCATCGAGCGTGGTGATGCTGATGGACACCCGCGCCTGGCGACGCCGCGCGGCCGGTGCGATCAGGTCGAGGTCGCGCTCGATGCCAGCCGACTTGGTGATGAGGGTGAACGGGTGCTCGCAGGCGGTGAGCACCTGCAGCAGCGCGCGCGTCAGGCCCCAGCGGCGCTCGATCGGCTGGTAGGCGTCGGTCACCGAGCCGACGTTGATCGGGCTGGGCCGGTGACCGGGCCGCGCGAGCTCGACGCGCAGGCGCTCGGCCGCGTTGACCTTGGCGACCAGCCGGGTCTCGAAGTCCAGGCCCGGCGACAGGTTCAGCCAGGCGTGGCCGGGCCGCGCATAGCAGTAGCTGCAGCCGTGCTCGCAGCCGCGGTAGGGGTTCACCGACCACTCGAAGGGCACGTCCGGCGAGTCGTTGGCGCTCAGGATCGAGCGCACCCGCTCCTCGCGCACCTCGGTGGGCGGCGGCGGGGGCTCGCCGTCCTCGGGCTCGCGCGCCCAGCCGTCGTCGACGGCCTCGCGCTGAGCGGACTCGAAGCGGTGGGCGATGCGGATCGGGGTGCCGCGGCCCTTGATCGGCCGCGCCGGTTCGGCGTTCATGCCACCAGAATACTGTATTTATATACAGTTATCCAGCGCCCGCTGCGAACGCCCTTCTAGCCCGCGCGCTGCTTCTCGAACTCCGCCGCCGGCAACGCCGGCGCGCACAGGAAGCCCTGGTACTCGTCGCAGCCGGCCGCCGCCAGGAAGTCGCGCTGCGCCGCGGTCTCGACCCCCTCGGCGATCACGCGCAGGCGCAGCGCGCGCGCGAGGTGGATCACCGCCTGGGCGATGCCGGCGTCGCTGTCGTCGTCGGGCAGGCCGCGGATGAAGCTGCGGTCGATCTTCAGGCGCCGGATCGGGAAGCGCTTCAGGTAGCCGAGGCTGGAGTAGCCGGTGCCGAAGTCGTCGATCGCGAGCTGCACGCCGAGCTGGTCGAGCGCGCGCAGCCGCGCCAGCGCTTCGTCGGCGTCCTGGATCAGGATCGACTCGGTCAGCTCGAGCTCGAGCAGCCGGGCCGGCAGGCCGTGCTCGGCCAGCACCGCCGCGACGCGGCCGACGAAGCCGGCCTGCTGGAATTGCAGCGCCGAGACATTGACCGAGACCAGCAGCGGCCGCCCCTGGGCCTGCCAGGCCGCGGCCTGGCGCACCGCCTCGCACAGCACCCAGTCGCCGAGCGCGACGATGAAGCCGCTCTCCTCGGCCACCGGGATGAACTCGCCGGGCGAGACGTCGCCGAGGTCGGCGTCGCGCCAGCGCAGCAGCGCCTCGGCGCCGGTCACCGTGCCGTCGGACAGGCACACCTGGGGCTGGTAGTGCAGCCGGAAGTCGCCGTGCTCGAGCGCGATGCGCATCGCATGGTCGAGCTTCATGCGCGCCAGCAGGTCGACGTTCATCTGCGGCTGGTAGAAGCGGAAGCCCGCGCGGCCGCGCTCCTTGACGCGGTACATCGCGGCGTCGGCGTTCTTGACCAGGTCGTTCATGGTCGCGCCGTCGTTCGGGTACAGCGCGATGCCGATGCTCGCGGTGACGCTGAAGTTCATGCCGTCGAGCGCGAACGGCCGCGCCAGCTCCTCGATCACGCGCCGCGCGATCGTCTCGGCGCCGCGCGCGTCGGTCTGGTCGAGCAGCAGCACGAACTCGTCGCCGCCCAGGCGCGCGACGGTGTCGACCTGGCGCACGCAGCCCTGCAGGCGCTGCGCGACCTCGACCAGCACGCGGTCGCCGTAGAGGTGGCCGAGCGAGTCGTTGATCTGCTTGAAGCGGTCGAGGTCGAGGAAGAGCAGCGCGAAGGCGGTCTGGTGGCGCTGCGCCAGCGCGAGCGCGCCGTCGACCTTGTCCTTCAGCGTCGCGCGGTTCGGCAGCTTGGTCAGCGGGTCGGTGCGCGCAAGCTCGCGGATGTGCTCGCGGTCCTTGACCATCTCGGTCAGGTCTTTGAAGAAGCCGACGTGGCGCACGCCGGCGCTCGGCAGCTCGGGCAGATCGGCCTCACCCGGCGCGAGCCGCACCAGCGAGACCTGTCCGGGCAGCGTTCCGCCGTCATTGCGGCGGTGCCAGAGCTCGCCCTCCCAGACGCCGGTCGCGTCGAGCTGCGCGCGGATCGCGTCGAACCAGCCCGGCTGCTCGGCGTGGTGCAGCAGCGCGTCCAGGCGCAGGCCGATCAGCCGCTCGCGCGGCACGCCGGCGAGCTTCTCGCAGCTGGCGTTGGCGGCGACGATGCAGTGGGCCGCATCGGTGACGAAGATCGCGTCCAGGCTGGACTCGAACACCTGCGCCGCGAGCCGCAGCTGGGCCTCGCCGGCGAGGCGCTCGGTGATGTCGCGGAACGAGGCGACGCGCCCGACCGGCTGGCCGCGCGCGTACTGCGGCAGCGTCAGGCGCTCCAGCACCCGGCCCGAGCGCAGCAGCAGCTGGTCGCGCCGCTGCAGCAGCGGGGCCTCGGCGATCGCCTCGAGGGCGGCGTCATAGCTGTCGGCGTCGAGCACCTGCGCACGCAGCCAGGCGTGCACCGCGGCGTCATCGCGCTGGGTCAGCAGCTCGTCGGGCAGCGCCCACAGCTTGGCGAACAGCCGGTTGCAGCCGCGGATCGCGCCCGACAGGTCGGTCACGAGGATGCCGTCGGCGGTCGATTCGAGCGTCGCCTGCAGCTCGGCGACGAGCTTCTCGAGCTCGTGCTCGGCCTCGCGCTGGGCCCGCTGGTCGCGCAGCCCGACGACGTAGACCATCTGCCCCGGGCGCACCCAGACGCGGCCGACGCGCCGCTCGACCGGCTGCAAGCTGCCGTGCGCGCCGCGCACGAAGCTGTCCGAATGCAGCCAGGCGCCGGGCGGCACCGTCGCGGCGGCCCGCCCCGAGGCGACGTCCTCCCAGAAGAACATGTCCTCGGGCGTGGCCGCGAGATCGATCACCGGCCGGCCGTCCAGCCCGCCGGGGCCGGTGCCGAACAGCATCTCGGCCGCGGCGTTGGCCGCGATGACGCGCAGCGCCATCGGCTCGACGACGCAGACTGCCTCGAGCAGGCTGTCGATCAGCGGCTGCCAGTCCGAGGGTGCGGTCATCGTCACGGCGATGTCCTCGCGCGCGCTCATCGCGGCGCCCCCGCCGCGCCGTTCGGCACACCGGGCGCCTGGCGGCGCGGCCGTGCCGGCGCGTTCATAGCGCGCCCCCCTCGCTGTTCACGAAGGGCTCGCGGGCCTGTTCGAAGAAGTAGCACACGCGCGGCCGCGGCGACAGGAACTCCAGTGTCGCGCGCGGCAGCTGCTGCGGCTTGAGGCTGCGGCGGATGCCCAGTTCGGCATGCGCTTCGAGATCCAGCGGCAACGCGTCCTCGCGCTTGCCGCGCGCGTCGTGCACCAGCACGCGCGGCTTCAGCGGACGGGCCGCATTGACCGACAGCACGATCGCGTAGCGGTCGTCGTTGAGCTGCACCACCGAGCCCGGCGGATACACGCCCATCATCCGGATGAAGGCGGTGAACACGGCCGCATCGAAGCGGCTGCGCATCTGGCCGTACATCAGCGCCAGGGCCTCGTGCGGCGTCAGCGCGTTCGCGGGCGTCGACGGATTGCACAGCTTGTCGTAGCGGTTGACCAGCGCCACGATGCGCGCCGCCATGCTGGTGCGCTCGGGC
The DNA here is from genome assembly GCA_964408005.1 of uncultured Methylibium sp. Classification (GTDB taxonomy): domain Bacteria; phylum Pseudomonadota; class Gammaproteobacteria; order Burkholderiales; family Burkholderiaceae_C; genus Methylibium. Next base: position 6,410 of record CAYOXW010000064.1, on the reverse strand, counting down.
CGCAGGCGCTGCGGGAAGCCGCTGCCGTCGGCCAGCTCGTGGTGCTGGCCGATCACCAGCAGCGCCCCCGGCGCCAGCCCCATGCGCTGGCCGATCGAGACGCCGTGCGCGACATGCTCCTGGTAGAACTGGCGCTCGGCCTGGGTCACGTCGGTGGAGAGCGGGTCGACCCAGCGCACCCGTTCGGGCAGCTCGATCTTGCCGACGTCGTGCAGCATCGAGCCGACACCGAGGTCGAACATCGCCGCCTTGTCCAGTCCCAGCTGCTGGCCGAGCAACAGCGCGATCACCGTGACGTTCACCGCATGCAGCGATCCGCGGTCGCCGGCGGTCTCGCTGATCAGCCGGATCGCCATCTCGTCGGCCCCGAGCACCTGCTCGAGAAAGCCGAGGACCTGGGCCTCGCACTGCTCGCGTGCCTGCTGCGGCTGCGACAGCGCCTGGTCGAAACAGCGCCGCAGGCCGCGACCGGCCTCGGCGTAGCGGCGTTCGGCCAGCAGCGCGCAGGCCTTCTCGGCCTCGAGCGCGGCGCGGCGCGCCTCGCGTCGGCGCGCCTCGGGGTCCTCGGCCGGCGCCGGCGCGGCGACGGGCGCCGCGGCCGGCGGCGGCGCCAGCACGCCCGCGCTGACCAGCGCCTCGACCGCGTCGTCCGCGCTGCGGTCGAGCAGCACCTTCACGCGCTCGAGCCCGAGGCCACGCAGCGTCTGCAGCTGCTGCTCGCTGGCGATGCGGAAGCTGCCCAGCGGGAACGGGTGCTGCATCCACCCGAGCTCGAGGTGGACATGCAGGCCGAGTCGCAACTGGCGAACGTCGAGGGTGATGGCGTCGATCATGGCGGGGTCTGAGGGCACCGGCCCGGGGTCACGGAGTCGTTTTCGGCAGCTGGGCGCCAGCCTTAAGCGCCGGCGCACGGCCCGCAACCTGTCAGGGTTTACATAGGGAGCCTGGGGGGGGTGGACGCCTTGCCCCGCCGTCGCCGTGTCACATTGCGCGCCGGGGTCACCTCCCCGGCCCTGCATGTCTACCGATTCCGCCCTATCGCCGACCCGCGCCGCCCTCGCGCTGGCACGCCTGCAGCGTCGCTTCGCGCTCGGCGCGCTGTTCGGCATCGTCTTGCTGCTGCTGCTGCTCGGCGGCGGCTACCGCGCGCTCGCGCAGCGCGATCTGCTCGACCAGGGGGCGCGCGCCAACGCCAACCTGGCGCGGACGGTCACCAACCTGCTCGAAACCACGCTCGGCGAGCGCCTGCACGCGAGCGGCTGGTTCGCGCTGGCCGACGCCGATTTGCCGGGCGCGCGCCAGGTGGTGCTATCCGACGCCGCGGTCCGCGCCGCGCTGCGCGGCAGCAGCGTCGTCAAGGTCAAGCTGTTCGACGCTCGCGGACGCACCGTCTACTCGACCGACCGCCGCCAGATCGGCGAGCACCAGGGCGAGCAGCCGGCGCTGCGCCGCGCCCTGGCCGGCGAGGCCGTCACCGCGCTGAGCTACCGCGACACCTTCAGCGCGCTCGAAGGCCAGGTGTTCGACCGCGACCTGCTCGCGACCTACCTGCCGCTGCGCGATGCCGGCGGGCGCGTCGCCCTGGTGGTCGAGGTCTACGACGACCTGACGCCGACGCTCGCGGCGCAGCGCCGCCACGAGCTGCGGCTGCTGGCGCTGGCGCTGGCGCTGGCCGCCGGGCTGTACGCGGGGCTGCTGTGGCTGGTGCGGCGCGGGGCCGCCGCGGTGGGGGCGCAGCAGCGCCGCCTCGACGCCGCCCACGCAGCGCTGGAGCGCGCGCTGGCCGTGGCCGAGCAGGCGACGCGCGCCAAGAGCGCCTTCCTCGCCAACATGAGCCACGAGATCCGCACGCCGATGAACGGCGTGCTCGGCATGGCGGAACTGCTCGAGGACACGCCGCTGGATGCGCAGCAGCGCAAGTTCGCCGCCACGATCCGCGGCTCGGCACGCTCGCTGATGGGCCTGCTCGACGGCATCCTCGACCTCTCCAAGATCGAGGCCGGCCGGCTGCAGCTCGAGCCGCAGCCCTTCGACCTGCGCGAGGCGCTGCAGGCCTGCGTCGACCTGATGGCGCCGCGCGCCTCGCAGAAGGGCCTGCGGCTGCGCACCGACTTGCCCGCGGCCGGCGCCGCGGCGGTGGTCGGCGACCCGATGCGGCTGCAGCAGGTCGTCAACAACCTGCTCGGCAACGCGATCAAGTTCACCGTCCAGGGCGAGGTGACGCTGACGGCCGAGCGGGCCCCCGACCTCGGCCCCGAACACTGGCGCTTCATCGTCACCGACACCGGCGTCGGCATCGCGCCGGCGGTGCAGGAGCGGCTGTTCGAGCCCTTCGCCCAGGGCGACAGCGGCACGGCGCGACGCCATGGCGGCTCCGGGCTCGGGCTGGCGATCTCGCGCGAGCTGGTGCAGGCGATGGACGGGCGCTTCGACATCGACAGCGCACCGGGCCGCGGTTCGCGCTTCAGTTTCACCGCGCGCCTGCCCGCCGTTTCCGCGCTGCCGGCGACGGCCCGCGCACTCCGGCCCGAGGCCGCGCTGACGCCGATGGAGGTGCTGGTGGTCGAGGACAACCCGGTGAACCAGATCTATGTCGAGGCACAGCTCGCCGCGCTCGGCCACCGCAGCCATGCGGCCGCCGACGGCGCGCAGGCGCTCGAGCTACTGCTGCTGCGCCGCTTCGACCTCGTGCTGATGGACTGCCACATGCCCGGCATGGACGGCTATGCCGCGACGCGGGCGCTGCGCGCCCACGAGGCGGCCGATCCGGCGCGGTGCCGCACACCGGTGATCGCGCTGACCGCCAGCGCGATGGCCGAGGACCGCCAGCACTGCATCGACGCCGGCATGGACGGCTTCCTGTCCAAGCCCTTCACGCGCGACGAGCTCGAGCGCACGCTGCGCGCCGCACGGCGCTGAGCGGGCGGCTCAGGCCGTCGTGTCGAGCAGGCTGCCGAGCGCCGGCGCCGCCGTGCCGCCGCCCAGCCGCTGCGCGAGGTCGAGCAGGAAACCGGCCAGATCGGGCGCCGCCGCCGTGCTGTCCGCCGGCTGCAGCGACTGCCAGAGTGCGGCAAAGCCGGAGGCCAGCGGCGTGACGGTCGTGGGCGGCGGTGCGGCCGTGTCGGCCGGGGCGCTGGCGCTCGCCCCCTCCGGGGTCGGGATCGCGCCATCGGGCGGCGCGGCGTCGCTCGGCAGTGCCGGCGTCTCGCCCGCCACGGCGGCGGGCGCCCCGAGCCGGCCGGCCAGCGCCTCGAGGCGCTGGGCCAGGTCGCCGCCCTGGCGTCCCCAGGCCCAGCCGTGCTGGAGGTGACGGCCCGGGCCGTGGCCCACCTCGCGACCGCCCTCGGCGCGCAGCGCGTCGAACAAGGCCGCGCCGAAGTCGTGCAGCGCCGCGGTGGCTTCGCCCGACGAGGGGGTCGCGCCGCCGGCCAGCTCGCTCACCGCGGTCTGCAAGGCTTCGCGCAGCGCGCCGGGACCGCGACGCGCCGGCGTGTCGGCGCTCTCGACGGCCTCGGGTGCTCGCTCGAAGCGCGGCGTCGCCGGGCGGATCGGGGCCGCGCCGGAGGCGGCAGCGGACAGGGCATGGATGGAAGCCATCGCGAACTCCTTGTAGCGGGACCGGCGCCGGGACGTGGCGCGGGCTCGCCCCGGATTTCGGTCATCGCCCGCCGACCCTGGAGGGTCAATGCGTAGCGGCTTGTGTCACGCCCCCTGCCGGGATCGCGGTCTCGCGCCGGTGGTGGCGTTGCCGTCCCGAGCGGAGTAATGTGTCAAGACGCAACCGCGATGCCCCTGCCCAACCCGTCGAGGAGTGCCAGATGGAACGAGAAGCCCCGCTGTCGACCCGCCGCCTGGCGGCCGGCGTCACCCTCTCCCAGGCCCGCCCGTGGCAGACCGCCCCGGTGCGCCGCGACTCGCCGGCGCTCGAGGTGATGACCGACCTGACGCTCGTCAAGGCCGCCACCGTGCACCCCGCCGAGACGCTGCAGCAGGCCGAGCTGCGCATGATCTACCAAGGGGTGCGGCTGCTGTTCGTCGTCAGCGACGTGCCGGCGGTCGAAGGCCTGATCACCACCTCCGACCTGCGCGGCGATCCCGCGATGCGCGCGGTGCAGCTGCGCGGCCTGCGCTACGACGAGCTGAGCGTCGCCGACGTGATGACGCCGCTGGCGATGCTCGACGCGATCGACCTGCACGACATCCGCCGCGCGAGCGTCGCGAACGTGATCGCGACGCTGCAGCGCCAGGGCCGCAACCACCTGCTGGTGGTCGAGGGCAGCGCGCAGCACCCGCCGCAGCGGCTGCGCGGCATCATCTCGAAGGCACAGATCGAGCGCCAGCTCGGCGAGATGATCGACGTGGCCGAGATCGCGCACAGCTTCGCCGAGCTCGGCCGCATGCTGTCCTGAGCCCGCGCGGGCCGCGGCGATACTCGGCGCCGGCCGCGGGCGACGCCTGCGCCGCGCCCTCGATGCCGCCCCGCCCTCACCCCGTCCTGCCGCGCCGTCTTCCCGGCCGCCCGAGCGCTCGATGAGCGCGCGGGCCGTCATGGTGCTCGGCTGCACCAGTGGCGCCGGCAAGAGCTGGCTGGCCACCGCGCTGTGCCGCTGGTACGCGCGCCAGGGCCTGAGGGTCGCGCCCTTCAAGGCGCAGAACATGAGCAACCACGCGCGCGTGGCGCTGCGCCCCGACGGCAGCGCCGGTGAGATCGGCAGCGCGCAGCACTTCCAGGCCCTGGCCGCGCGGGTGCGCCCGGACGTGCGCATGAACCCGGTGCTGCTCAAGCCCGAGTCCGACCGCCGCAGCCAGGTCGTGCTGATGGGCGAGGCGCGCCCCGAACTCACGACGCTGCCCTGGCGCGAGCGCAGCGCGCTGCTGTGGCCGACCGCGCAGGCCGCGCTCGCCTCGCTGCGCGATGCCTTCGACGTCGTCGTGATCGAGGGCGCCGGCTCGCCGGCCGAGATCAACCTGGCGGCGAGCGACTACGTCAACACCCGCACCGCGCGCGCCAGCGAGGCGGCCTGCCTGCTGCTCGCCGACATCGACCGCGGCGGCGCCTTCGCGCACCTGTTCGGCACTCACGCGCTGATGGATGCCGGCGTGCGCGCGCAGCTGCGCGGCTTCGTGCTCAACAAGTTCCGCGGCGACCCGGCGCTGCTCGCGCCCGCGCCGCAGCAGCTCGAGGCGCTGACCGGCGTGCCGACGCTCGCGACCTTGCCGATGTGGCGCGAGCACGGCCTGCCCGAGGAGGACGCGGTGCCGGCCGACACGGACGGCCGCGCCGGGCCGCGCGTGGTCGTGCTCGCCTACCCGCATGCGAGCAATCTCGACGAGTTCGAGCCGCTGCGCGAGGCCGGCGTCGCGCTCCAGTTCAGCCGCGACCGCCGCACGCTGGCCGGCGCCGACTGGCTGCTGCTGCCGGGCAGCAAGCACACCCGCGCCGACCTCGCCTGGCTGCGCGAGCAGGGCCTGGACGCGCTGGTGCTGGCCCATGCGGCCAGCGGCCGGCCGCTGCTGGCGGTCTGCGGCGGGCTGCAGATGCTGGGCGAGCAGGTCGACGACGAGGCCGGCGTCGAGGGCTACCGGCCGGGCCGCAGCGCCGGGCTCGGCCTGCTGCCGCTGGCCACGCGACTCGCGCCGACCAAGCGGCTGGGCCGCACGGCGGCGCGCTTCGCGGCGCTCGACGGCCCCTGGGCGGCGCTCTCCGGCCTCGCGGTCGAGGGCTACGAGATCCACAGCGGCCGCAGCGAGTCGCGCGACGGCGACCTGCGCGTCGCGCTGGGCGACGCGGCGCCGCTCGGCTGGCAGCGCGGCAACGTGCTCGCGCTCTACCTGCACGGCCTGTTCGAGAACCCCGCGCTCGTGCGGGCGCTGTTCGATGCCGCCGTGCCGCGCACCCCCGACGCGGTCTTCGAGGGGCTGGCCGACCTGCTCGACGCGCACTTCGCGCCGGGCGCCCTGCAGGCGCTGCTCGAGCCGCCGCCGGCGGGCGCCGGCACGCCGCTCAGCCCTTGAGCGTGTCGCGGATCTGCTGCAGCGCCAGCGGGTCCTCGATCGTCGTCAGGTCGCCCGGGTCGCGGCCCTCGGCCACCGCCTGGATCGCCCGGCGCAGCAGCTTGCCCGAGCGCGTCTTCGGCAGCGCGGTCACGAAGTGCACGCGCGAGGGCCGCGCCACCGCGCCCAGCTGACCGTCGACCAGCTTCATCACCTCGGCTTCGAGCCTGAGCCGCGCGGCCGGCTCGCCCAGGCCCGCGGCGTCCTTCGCGATCGCGAAGGCCATCGCGACCTGGCCCTTCAGCTGGTCGGCCACGCCGACCACCGCGACCTCGGCGACGTTCGGGTGGCTGGAGATGCTCTCCTCGATCTCGCGCGTGCCGAGGCGGTGGCCGGCGACGTTGATGACGTCGTCG
>CAYOXW010000063.1:0-13481 GCA_964408005.1 uncultured Methylibium sp. | reverse complement strand
GGATGCCGTGGCGCACCGCCACGCCGGTGCCCGCCATCAGCGCCGCCGGCGTCGCCAGGCCGAGCGCGCAGGGGCAGGCGATCACCAGCACCGCGACCGCGTTGAGCGTCGCGACCGACCAGTCGCCGCCGGCGAGGCCCCAGCCGAGCAGCGTCACGGCCGCGATCGCGACCACCACCGGCACGAACACCGCGCTGACGCGGTCGACGGTCTGCTGGATCGGCGCCTTGGCGGCCTGGGCGGTCTCGACCAGCCGCACGATGCGCGCGAGCGTCGATTCGGCGCCGAGCGTGGTCGCGCGCAGCTCGAGCAGGCCTTCGCCGTTGAGCGAGCCGCCGATCACGCGTTCGCCGGCGCCGCGCGCGACCGGCAGGCTCTCGCCGGTCAGCAGCGACTCGTCGAGGTGGCTCGCGCCGGCCTCGATGACGCCGTCGACCGGCAGCCGCTCGCCGGGGCGCACGATGACGAGGTCGCCGCGGCGCAGCGCCGGGATCGGCAGCTCGAGCTCGACGCCGTCGCGACGGACGCGCGCGGTCTCCGGGCGCAGTGCCTGCAGGGCGCGGATCGCCTCGGTCGTCTGGCGCTTGGCGCGGGCCTCGAGCCATTTACCGAGCAGCACCAGCGTGATCACCGCGGCCGAGGCCTCGAAGTACAGGTGCGGCGCGCCCGCGTGGCCGGCGTGCGCGAGCAGCGTCCAGACGCTCAGGCCGTAGGCCGCGCTGGTGCCGAGCGCGACCAGCAGGTCCATGTTGCCGCTGCCGGCGCGCAGCGCCGCCCAGCCGTGGCGGTAGAAGCGCGCGCCGGCCCAGAACTGCACCGGCGTGGCCAGCAGCCACTGCAGCCAGCCGGGCAGCATCCAGTGCGTCCCCCACAACAGCGCGACCATCGGCAGCGCAAGCGGCAGCGTCAGCACGGCGGCGAGGGCGAGCGGCCTGCCGTCGATCGCCGCCGCGCGCGCAGGCGGTGCATCCGCGGGCTGCAGGTGCGCCGCATAGCCGGCCGCGGCCACCGCGGCCTCGAGCGCGCTGGGCAACGTGCCCGGCGTGGCCTCGACGTGGGCGCTCTCGGTCGCGAGGTTGACGGTGGCGCTGGCGACGCCGGGCACCTTCTTCAGGGCCTTCTCGACGCGCAGCACGCAGGAGGCGCAGGTCATGCCCTCGACATTGAGCGTCAGGGCGGTCGCGGAAGGGTTCATGGCGGCTCGAGGAAAGGCACTCTCGCGGGCGAGACCGGGAGCTTCAACGCTTCCATCGTGGCAAAGTCAAGGCCGCACCACCTTGACCCGGGTCAACGCAGGGTGCTTGGCCGGGCCCCGGGGGCGGCGTCGACGGTGCACGCCCTCCCCCTCAGCGGAGACCGCGATGATCGAGTTCGATGTCCAGGACATGAGTTGCGGCCACTGCGCGGCCGTCATCACGAAGGCGGTGCACGTGCGGGACCCGCAAGCGACGGTCCAGATCGATCTGGCGACGAAGCGGGTGCGCATCGAGTCGGCGCTGCCGCGCGAGGCGCTCAAGCAGACGCTCGACGAGGCCGGCTACGAGGCGTCGGCGGTCGGTTGAGGCGGGGTGGCGCGCCCGGCTGGGATCGAACCAGCGGCCCCTGGCTTCGGAGGCCAGTACTCTATCCACTGAGCTACGGGCGCAGCGTTGCCATTCTAGCCCGGCCCATCCGGGCGGCCGGGTCGGGCGGGGGGCACTTCTATAATCCCGCGGTTTTGCGCTGTCCGCGTCGCGGGCCGAGCGCGAAGCCGTATTCCCCCACCCCTGACGGCAGCCGAGGAGACCATGAGCGCAGCGCCCCAACACGACGACCACGAGCCTCACCACGAGGGGCCGATCCGCACGCCCAAGCAGTTGGTGGTGGCTGTGCTGCTGGCCTTCATCGTGCCGATCGCGGTCATCGTGCTGCTCGCCCAGTACGTGACCAGCGGCACCAAGCCGGCGGCCGGCAGCGACGGCCTCGCGGCCAAGGCGGTCGAGCAGCGCATCGCGCCGGTGGCCAGCGTGCAGGTCAAGGACGCCTCCGACGCGGCCGCGATGAAGAGCGGTACGGACGCCTTCAAGGCGCAGTGCGCGGTGTGCCACGAGGCCGGTGTCGCCGGGGCGCCGAAGTTCGGCGACGCGGCGGCCTGGGAGCCGCGCATCAAGACGGGCTACGACGCGCTGCTGAATTCGGCGCTCAAGGGCAAGGGCAACATGGCCGCGCAAGGCGGTGGCGACCTGAGCGAGCTCGAGATCGGCCGTGCGGTGGTCTACATGGCCAATGCCGGTGGCGCCAGCTTCGAAGAGCCGAAGGCCCCGGCGCCGGCGGCGAGCGCGGCGTCCAACTGAGCGCGCGGGCCCTCAGCGCGGCGCTTGCGCGCGTTGGGGGCTGAGCCGGTAGCCGAAGCGCGCCGGCATGTGTTCAAAGCGCAGCTCCCCTCTCAACGGCCAGCGGCCGGCCGTTAGCGCATCGGCCGCTGCGTCCATGTCGAGCGAGTGCACCAGGCCGTAGCCGCGCTCCGTCTCGAGGAAGAGGCGGCCCTGCTCGTCGAGCCAGGCCCCCTGGACCGCGAGGGGGCCGGTGCCGGCCAGCTGGTCCGCGTGCACCGACCAGGCTTCGCCGTGGCGCTGCACCCCGAGCACCAGCGGCGCGGCCTCGAGCTCCACATAGACACGCTGCGGCCCGTTCTGGAAGTACCAGCAGCCCGTGGCATCCGGGGCGTAGTTGCGCGCGATGAAGGCGCGCAGGCCCTCGTGATGTAGCACGCTGCCCTTGGCCTGCGGGAAGGTCCCGGCGGCCTGCACCCGGTCGTCGCGCAGGCACCATTGACCGCGTGCGTCGAGCGCGAGCCAGCCGTAGCAGGCCGGCACCGCGGGCCATTTCTTCAGCGCGGCGGCGACGATCGCGTCCATCGCGCTCTCAAGCCATGGCCTCGCGCAGCCAGCCGCCCACCGCCTCCGGCAGCGGGGTCAGACGGCCCGGGAAGGGCCCGGCCGCGAAGCCGACATGGCCGCCATCGGCCGGCTGCCACAGCGTCACCCAGGGCCCGACCTCGTGGGGCCGCGGCAGGCAGGCCGCCGGCACGAAGGGGTCGTTGCGCGCGTTCAGCGCCAGCGCCGGGATGCGGATGCGCGCGAGCTGCGGCTTGGCCGAGGCGCGTGCCCAGTAGTCGTCGGCATTGCGAAAGCCGTGCAGGGGGGCGGTGAAGACGTCGTCGAAGTCGTGCAGCGTGCGCGCCGCCAGCAGCCGCTCGCGGCTGAACAGCCCGGGGTGCTGCGCCAGCTTGGCGAGTGCTTTCGGCACCATCGTGCGCAGGAACATGCGCGTGTAGACATGCAGGCTGAAGCCACGCGACAGCGCCGCACCGCCGGCCGCCAGGTCGAGCGGCGAGGAGATGGCGGCGACCGCGCGCACGACGCCCGCGGCGCTGTCCCCGGCCTCCTCGGCCCAGCGCAGCAGCGCATTGCCGCCGAGCGAGATGCCCGCGGCCACCAGCGGTCGGCCCTGCGCGGTGCGCAGGCGGGCGAGGATCCAGCCCACCTCCTCGAAGTCGCCCGAGTGGTAGGCGCGCGGCGCGAGGTTGAGCTCGCCCGAGCAGCCGCGGAAGTGCGGGACCGCGCAGCTCCAGCCCAGCGCGTGCGCCCAGCGCGCGAAAGCGCTGGCGTAATGGCTGGCCGACGAGCCCTCGAGACCGTGGAACAGCGCCAGCAGCGGCGCGCCGGGCGCGGCATCGGCGAAGTCCACGTCGATGAAGTCGCCGTCCGGCGTGCTCCAGCGCTCACGGCGCCAGTGTGGCGCCGGACCGTCGCCGGAGCGGGCGAAGAGCGCCGCCCAGACCGTCTGGGCGTGGCCGCCGGGCAGCCACCAGGGCGCGCCGCGTTCGGGCACGGCGGCGGCGGTCAGCGGCGTGGCCATCGCGCGCTCAGTGCAGCGTCGATGGCGCCTCGGCGATCTCCTGCAGCTCGCGCGCCATGCCGGGGCTGGCGTGATGCAACACCATGCGCCAGCCCTGGGCCGTCTTGATGTAGACGTTGGTGACGATCGCGAACGCGGTCTGCGTGCCGCTCTCGCCGACGAGCTGTACGCGCTCGAGCACATGGTGGATCGCGCTCGAGTGGGTGTGCAGGCGGCGCACCTTGTCGGGAACCACATCGATGGCACCGTTCGCGAAGATCGCGTCGAAGGACGCGCGGATCGCTCCGGCGCCCACCATGCGCGGCCCGCCGGGGTGGACGCAGGCGATCTCCTCGTCGTCGGCCCACACCACCATCAGCTTGTCGACATCGGCTTGTTGCAGCGCCTCGTAGAACTGCTGCTCGATGTCATCGGGCGACGAGGGCGGGGCTTTCGGCGGATGGGGCATGCGGCGTATCTGCGGGAATACCGGGGCATTGTACGAAGCACCGCGTCCCTAGAATCCGCCGACCCCACGACCGATGGCCAGCCCCTTGCAGCCCTGGACCGACCGCAACCGTGAGCTTGCTGCGCTGCTTGCGCGCATCGCGCTCGGTGACCGTGCCGCCTTCGCCGCGTTGTACGAAAGCACCAGCGCGCATCTGTTGGGCGTGGTGCTGCGTATCCAGAGAGATCGCGCCCAGGCCGAGGATGTGCTGCAGGAGGTCTATGTCAACGTCTGGCGCGCCGCTCAGGGCTTCGATGCCGCACTGAGCCAACCGCTAACCTGGCTGACCAGCATTGCACGCCACCGCGCCATTGACAGCCTGCGTCGTCGCCAGGGCGAGCCGACGATCAGTGCGACCTCCGTCATGGGCGACGACGACGATCACGACATGCTGCAGGACATTCCTTCGCCCGATGAGGGGCCGCTCGAGCGGCTCGCGCGTGCCGCCGATGCGCTGGCGCTGCAAGGCTGCGTCAGTGCCCTGAGCGGGCCGCAGCAGCAGAGCCTCGCGCTGGCGTTCTATCAGGGGCTGTCGCACGGCGAGGTCGCCGAGCACCTGGGCCAGCCGCTGGGCACGGTGAAGAGCTGGCTGCGGCGTGCGCTGCTGGCGCTGAGATCCTGCCTGGAGCGCGCCGGCGGCGCGGCGGGCTGAGCGGAGCGCGCGATGGACTACGGACGCCCCGCGCTGGCCGATCGGCTCGCCGCCGAGTACGTGGTGGGCACGCTGCGCGGGCCGGCGAAACGACGCTTCGAGGCCTTGCTGCCGGCGCATCCGTCCTTGCGCGCGGCCGTGCGCGACTGGGAGCAGCGGCTGATGCCGCTGATGGGGGCCGTGACGCCGGTCAGGCCGCACGGGCGCGTCTGGGCCCGTATCGAGCAGCGCGTGTTCGGTGCAGAAGCCGCACCGGCGCGCTGGTGGCGGCGCCTGGCGCTGTGGCGCGGCGTCGCCGCGTTCGCCTCGGTGGCGGCGCTGGCACTCGGCATGGTGCTGATGCAGCCGCCGCCGCCGTCCGTGCCGATCGTCATCGTGCTCGGCGCGAACCCCGGCGCTGCCGGCGCGCCGGCAGCGAGCTTCGTGGCCAGCCTCACGCCGGACGGCCGGGCGCTGGTGCTGAAGCCGCTCGATGCCATCTCCCTGGAGGCGGGCCGGGCCCTGGAGCTGTGGTCGGTGCCGGGCAGTGGCGCGCCGCGCTCGCTGGGCCTGGTGCGCTCCGACCGCGCGACGACGGTGCTGCGCGCGAAGCTGCTCGACGGCACCGCGGCCTTCGCGGTCAGCCTTGAGCCCGAAGGCGGCTCGCCGACAGGGGCCCCGACGGGCCCGATCCTGTCGCTCGGGAAGCTGGAGAGCTGAGGGGCGGCCGGGACGCGACCGGTGTTCCGGCCGGGTTGGCCGCAACGGCCAGCTCAGTGCGCGTGCAGCGTCTCGCCGGCCGCGAGTCGGTAGACCGTGCCGCAGTAGGCGCAGCGGCCCTCGCCGTGCGCCACGTCGATGAACACGCGCGGGTGGGCGCTCCACAGCGGCATCTTCGGGTTGGGGCAGAACACCACGCCGGGGCCCTGCACCTCCTTCGCGGTGACCTCGACCACCGGCCTCGCTTCGCTGCTTTGCATGGCGCTCACACCAGGGTCAGCCATTCGGCGTACTTCGGGTTGCGGCCGTTGACGATGTCGAAGAAGGCCGACTGGATCTTCTCGGTCACCGGGCCGCGGCTGCCCTGGCCGATCTGCACGCGGTCGAGCTCGCGGATCGGCGTCACCTCGGCCGCGGTGCCGGTGAAGAAGGCCTCGTCGGCGATGTAGACCTCGTCGCGGGTGATGCGCTTTTCGACGATCTTCAGCCCCAGGTCGCTGCAGATCGCGAAGATGGTGTTGCGGGTGATGCCGTTGAGCGCGCCCGCCGACAGGTCGGGCGTGTAGACCACGCCGTTCTTGATGATGAACAGGTTCTCGCCGGCGCCTTCGCTGACGAAGCCGCTGGCATCGAGCAGCAGGGCCTCGTCGTAGCCGTCTTCGGTGACTTCCAGGTTCGCCAGGATCGAGTTGGTGTAGTTGCTCACCGCCTTCGCCTGCGTCATCGTGATGTTGACGTGGTGGCGGGTGTAGCTGCTGGTCTTCACGCGGATGCCGCGCTTGAGACCGTCCTCGCCGAGGTAGGCGCCCCAGGTCCAGGCGGCCACCATCAGGTGGATGGTGTTGCCGCGCGGGCTGACGCCGAGCTTCGTGTCGCCGATCCAGACCAGTGGCCGGATGTAGGCGCTGGCCAGCTTGTTGGCGCGCACCACGGCGCGTTGGGCCTCCATCACCTGCTCGGGCGTGAACGGGATCTTCATGCGCAGGATCTTGGCGCTGTTGAACAGGCGCTCGGTGTGCTCGCGCAGGCGGAAGATCGCGGTGCCGCCCTGCGCGTCGTAGGCGCGCACGCCCTCGAAAGCGCCGCAGCCGTAGTGCAGCGTGTGCGACAGCACGTGGATCTTGGCGTCACGCCAGTCCACCATCGTGCCGTCCATCCAGATCTTGCCGTCGCGGTCGGCCATGGACATGGGGAACTCCGGGTCGTTTCGAGGGGGATCGCGATTCTATTCGGCCGGACGTTGAAGATCCCACTGGACGAGCTTGCCGCGCTGCAACTGCACCGTGACCGACACCCCGCCTTCGTCGGCCCAGCGCCACTGTTCGGGGTCGGCGCCTTCGTCGCCGATGCGCTCGCCCAGGCTCTTGCTCAGCGTCACCAGCTGCAGCATCGTCATGCCGGCCTTCAGGTGGGCATTGAACATCACGGCGCTGGGCACGTGGCCCACCGGCGCGCCGGCGGCGTTTTTCATCACGCGGATCGCGCGGCTGAACTGCAGCAGCAGCCAGAACACGATCACGCTGACCGCCAGCACCACACCTTGCCAGCCGTACTGAAACCAGGCCAGCGCCGTGCCCAACACGGCCAGCGCCCATCCGAGAATTGGGTTCACAAGTTCCTCGCCAGGTCCACGGCCTGCTCCACGCGCTCCACGGCGTGGATGGTCAGGCCTTCGATGGGTTTTTTGGGCGCGTTGGCGGCGGGTACCAGGGCCACGCTGAAGCCGAGCTTGGCGGCCTCCTTCAGCCGCTCCTGCCCGCGCGGCGCGGGGCGGATCTCACCGGCCAGGCCGACCTCGCCAAACGCGATGAAGCCCCGCGGCAGCGGCTTGCCGCGCAGGCTGCCCTGGATCGCCAGCAGCACGGCCAGGTCGGCCGCCGGCTCGCTGATGCGCACACCGCCCACGGCGTTGACAAACACGTCCTGGTCCATGCACGACACCCCCGCGTGGCGGTGCAGCACGGCCAGCAGCATGGCCAGGCGGTCGCGGTCCAGGCCCACGCTCAGCCGGCGCGGGCTGGGGCCGCCGCTGTCCACCAGGGCCTGGATCTCCACCAGCAGCGGGCGCGTGCCTTCCAGCGTGACCAGCACACAAGAGCCCGGCACCGGCTCGCCATGCGTGGACAAGAAGATCGCGCTCGGGTTGGCCACGCCCTTGAGCCCGCGCTCCGTCATCGCAAAGACACCGATCTCGTTGACGGCGCCGAAGCGGTTCTTGATCGCGCGCACCAGGCGGAAGCTGGAGTGGGTGTCGCCCTCGAAGTACAGCACCGTGTCGACGATGTGCTCCAGCACCCGCGGGCCGGCGAGTGCGCCTTCCTTGGTGACATGGCCGACCAGCACGATGGTGGTGCCGCTGGACTTGGCCAGGCGCGTGAGCTGGGCCGCACATTCGCGCACCTGCGCCACCGAGCCCGGGGCCGAGGTGAGCTGCTCGGAGTACACGGTCTGGATGGAATCGACCACGCACACGGCGGGCTGTTCGGCTTCGATCGCGGCCTGGATCTTCTCGAGCTGGATCTCCGCCAGCACGCGCACGCCGGAATCGCCCAGGCCCAGCCGGCGCGCCCGCAGCGCCACCTGGGCGCCACTTTCTTCGCCGGTGACGTACAGCGCCTGGGCCTGGCGCGACAGGCTGTCCAGCGCCTGCAGCAGCAGCGTGCTCTTGCCGATGCCGGGGTCGCCGCCGATCAGCACCACGCCGCCGGCCACCAGGCCGCCGCCCAGCACGCGGTCCAGTTCGTCGATGCCGGTGGGGGCGCGGTCCACGTCGCTGGCCTCGATGGCCGACAGCGTGGTGACCGGCTGCGCGCGTGCCAGCGACTGGAAGCGGTGTTTGCTGCCCGCAGCCGGCTCGGCCACGGTTTCGTCCAGCGTGTTCCAGGCCTTGCAATGCGGGCACTGGCCCAGCCACTTGGGCGTGTTGCCGCCGCACTCCCGGCAGACGTAAATCGACTTTTCCTTGGCCACGGGCCGATTGTCTCAGGCCCCCGCCGTGAAGTTGCCGTGGAAGCCGTAGGGCAGCGCATAGGGCAAGGCGGCCTGCGCGATGGGGCCATCGGCCAGCGCCGCGGCCTCGAACACGCTGAGCATGGTCACGCGCCGGTGGCTGTCGAAATGTGTGCCCAGCACCCAGGCGTCCAGCTCGCCGGCCCGGCCGGGCTTGGGCACCAGGATGTGCTCTTCGGCGACCCGGCCTTCGCCATAGTCAAAGCGGGTGTTGCGACCGCTGACCAGGTCGCGCAACTGGATGCCGTGCATGAAGCCGGTGTCGTGGCCGGGCCGCCAGGCCGCCGCCGTCAGCAGCCAGCGCGCGGCGCTGCCCACACGGCGCGGGTCCATGCGCGGGAACTCGGCGTCGTCGTCGAAGGCCTGCAGCTCGGTGCGGCCCGTGGCCAGGTGCAGACGCACCCGCTGCGTACGCGACGGCTCGGGGTGCGTGATCGCCCCGCCGTTCATCAGCGCCACGGCGGTCTGGCTCAGGAAATGGTGGCCGGGCGAGCCGATGAAACTCAGCTCGATGGCCCCGTCCGCCGCCTCGAAGGCGTTGCCCACATGGAACACCATCTGCGGCGGCAGCTCGAAGACGCGGCGCTGCGTGATGTCGGCCTTGTGCATCACCAGCACACGCAGCGGCTGCCCGGCATGGAAGCGCAGCGCGTCAGCCGGCTCGCCCCCGTTGAGCAGCCGGTCGAAGTGCAGCGTGACCGGCGGGATGGGCACGACGATGTGGTTTGCCGTCACGGCCATGTCGTGCACCATCGCGTGGGCCAGCGGCAGCTCACCGACACGCGCGCTGACCAGCCGGCCCTGCGCGTCGATGTGCCAGACGACCAGGCGTTGGCCGGCGGTGCCGATGTTCCACAGCTGGCCCTGCGGGTCCACCTTGGGGTGGGCGCTGAAGGGCATCTGCGCGAGACCTTCCCCCCAGGTCACCGGCCCCCGGGTCTGCAGGTCGGCCGGGTCCAGCGCGTGGGCCGAGCCGCCCTCCCACAGCGCCAGCACAAGGCCGGCGTGTTCGATGGCGTTGGTGTTGGCGGTGTTGAAGCTGTCCGGCCCCTGCAGCGGCGTGCGGCCGTCGTGCGGGATCGCGGTGCCGAAGGCGCTGACCAAAAAGCGCCCGGCCGCCTGCTCGGCGCGCAGCTTGGCCGTGCCGACCAGGCGCCCGCGGTGCGCCACCACCGGCGCGCCGGCCGGGCCGGTGATGCTGAACTGCTGCACCATGCCGTCGCCGTCGAACCAGTGCCGGTAGCGCTTGCCGCCACGTTCGTACCAGGCCGGGCCGTTGCGGTAGAAGCGGCCGCGCAGGGCCTCGGGCCAGCGGCCGCTGAGCGTGAGCGCCGCGCAGTCGCGACTGCCGGTGATGTCGTCCACACCCTTCAGCGGCAGGCGCCAGGGCTCGCGCGCCGCGCTGGCGTCAAAGGCCTCGACGGGTGTGGCGGCGCGTACCACCGCAGGTACGGCCAGCAGGGCGGCCAGGGCCGAACGGCGGGTCAGCGTGGCCATGACGCGCGTGTTCATTGCGACAGGCGGATCACCAGCGGCTGGCCGTTCAGCACGACCTTGCTGCTGTCCCAGGTGGGCGCCGACATCGCCGGCACGGTGCCCGACGTGCCCCAAGGCTCGGCCGGCAGGCCGATCGGGTTGAAGTCCATGCGGCCGTTGGCATTGAGGTCCTGCACCAGCGACAAGGCCACGGGCTGGCCCTGCAGGTTGCAGACCGCAAAACGCAGCACCTCGGCGCTGCCCGCCAGCTGCCGCTGCGACGCCATCGGCTTGCGGTTGTAGTCGGCGCCATCCGTGTAGACGGCCAGCATCACGGCGCCCTGCGTGGGGCGCACGTTCTGCACCTCGACGAGGGTGCAGTCGCTGGCCCGGGCCAATGGGCTGATCAACAGGGCGGCAAACATCAGGGCGCGGTGGTTCATGGCGGGTCTCGTCGGGCCAAGTGGAGGGGGGTGACGGGATGCTCGCGCCCGGCCCCCGCGGGCACCACCGGCTTGCGACGAATCGACAGCGGGTGTCGTGAAATGCAGGTTCAGTCGGAACCGGTCACCCGCCCGCGCCCGGCCTTGACCTGGCTGCGCACCGCCTTGCCTTCCAGCCGCCGCTGCTGCGAGCCCCAGGTCGGCTTGGTGGCGCGGCGGGTGCGCGGCGGTTCGGCCACGCTGTCCACCAGGGCCTGCAGCCGGGCCAGCGCGTCGGCGCGGTTGAGCTCCTGCGTGCGGGCGGTCTGCGCCTTGATGACCAGGATGCCCTCGTTCGTCAGCCGGCTGTCGGCGCGGGCCAGCAGGCGCTGCTTGACATCGTCCGGCAAGGACGACGCGGCGATGTCGAAGCGCAGGTGGATCGCGGTCGAGACCTTGTTGACGTTCTGGCCGCCGGCGCCCTGGGCCCGGATGGCGGTGATCTCCACCTCGCCCGGGTCCACCGGACAGTGCCGCATCAGTCCACCGCCCGCACCGGCACCCGCGGCGCCAGCGCGCACATCAGCTCGTAGGCGATGGTGCCGGCAGCCTGTGCCACGGCGTCGATGGGCAGCACGGCGCCGTTGCCGGCCTGGCCCCAGAGCGTGACCTCGCTGCCCGGCCCCGCCGAGCGAAGTTCAGGCAGGCCGGTGAGGTCGACCGTGAGCATGTCCATCGACACCCGGCCCACGGTGCGCGTGCGCACACCGTCCACCAGCACCGGCGTGCCGGTGGGGCACAGCCGCGGGTAACCGTCGGCATAACCGCAGGCCACCACGCCGATGCGCATCGGCGCCTCGGCCGTGAAGCTGCTGCCGTAACCCACGGTGTCGCCGGCTTCCAGCTGCTGCACCGCCAGCACCTTGGCGCGCAGCGACATCGCGGGCCGCAGGCCCCAGTGCGCGGCATCGTGCTGCGGGTGGTCGGGCGCGCTGCCGTAGCTCAGGATGCCGGCACGCACCCAGTCCGATTGCACGCCGGCATGGCGCAGCGTGGCCGCGCTGTTGGCCAGGCTGCGTTCACCCGGCAGGTCCTGCGTGGCGGCCTGGAACACCGCGACCTGGTGCGCGATGCCGCGCGGGCCGTCGGCATCCGAAAAATGCGTCATCAGCGTGATCTCGTCCACCTGGGGCAGCGCGTTCAGCCGCGTCCACGCGCTGCGGAAGGCCGCCGGCTTGAAGCCCAGCCGGTTCATGCCGCTGTTGAGCTTCAGGAAGACCCGGTGCGGCTGCTGGGTCTTGTGCGCGGCCAGCCAGTCGATCTGCTCCGGGCAGTGCACCGCGTGCCACAGGTCCAGGCGCGAACACAGCTCCAGGTCGCGCGGCTCGAAACAGCCCTCCAGCAACAGGATGGGGCCGCGCCAGCCCAGGGCGCGCACACGCTCGGCCTCGGCGAGGTCGAGAAGGGCAAAACCGTCGGCGCCACGCAGGCCGTCGAAGGCACGCTCGATGCCATGGCCGTAGGCATTGGCCTTGACCACGGCCCAGACGCGGGCATCGGGTGCGGCGGCGCGGGCGCGGGCCAGGTTGTGGGCCAGCGCGCTGGCATGAATCAACGCTTCGATGGGGCGCGGCATGGTCAGGCGATTTTGCCAGCGGGACCGCATGCTATAAACCGGCGCCCTCACCAGGAGACAAAGCGGCGGCGTGTGGGAACGACCGCCGCACGGACTGCGCGCGACCGCATGAAAAAAGGCTTCTCGACCATCATGTCGGCGCAGTTCTTCAGCTCGCTGGCTGACAACGCGCTGCTGGTGGCTGCCGTGGAACTGCTGCGCCTGTCCCAGGCGCCGGCCTGGCAGGTGCCGGCGCTGGCGCCGATGTTCGCGCTGTTCTACGTGGTGCTGGCGCCTTTCGTGGGCGCATTTGCCGATTCCATCCCCAAGGGCCGGGTGATGTTCGTCTCCAACAGCATCAAGGTGGTGGGCTGCCTGATGATGCTGTTCGGCAGCCACCCGCTGCTGGCTTATGCCGTCGTGGGCCTGGGCGCGGCGGCGTACTCGCCGGCCAAGTACGGCATCCTGACCGAGTTGCTGCCGCCGTCGCAGCTGGTCAAGGGCAACGGCTGGATCGAGGGCCTGACGGTCGCGTCCATCGTGCTGGGCATCGTGCTGGGTGGGCAGCTGATCGGCCCGAAACTCTCGCCCTGGCTGCTCAGCCTGGACCTGCCGCTGCTGCAGACCGGCATCGACACCGCGCCCGAGGCGGCCATCGCGTCCATCGTCTCGCTGTACATCGTCGCGGCGCTGTTCAACCTGAAGATCCCGCGCACCGATGCGCCGTTGCAGCCGATGGACAGCGTGGTGCCGCTGCTGCGCGACTTCGGACGCTGCAACTCGCGGCTGTGGGCCGACAAGCTGGGGCAGATCTCGCTCGCCACGACGACGCTGCTCTGGGGCATCTTCGGCAACCTGCGCCTCATCGTGTTCGCCTGGGCGGCGGCCGCGCTGGGCTACAGCACGGCGCAGGCGTCCAACCTGGCGGGTGTGGTGGTGATCGGTTCCATCGTCGGCGCGGTGCTGGCCTCGCTGACGATGAAGCTCGACCGCGCCACCGCCGTGATCCCGGCCGCGATCAGTGTCGGCTTCCTGATGATCGGGCTGAACTTCATCACCAACCTGTGGACGGCGGTGCCCTTCCTGGTGGTGATGGGGGGCATCTGCGGCTTCCTGATCGTGCCGATGAACGCGCTGCTGCAGCACCGGGGCCACAACCTGATGGGCGCGGGCCGGTCGATTGCTGTGCAGAACTTCAACGAACAGGCCTGCATCCTGGGC
>CAYOXW010000062.1:0-13810 GCA_964408005.1 uncultured Methylibium sp. | reverse complement strand
GGTGGTCTTCATCTACATGATCCTGGCCAGCCAGTTCAAGAGCTTCCTGCAGCCGATCGCGCTGATGAGCTCGCTGCCGCTGACGCTGATCGGTGTCGTGCTGGCGCTGCTGGCCTTCCGCTCGACGCTCAACATGTTCAGCATCATCGGCATCGTGATGCTGATGGGCCTGGTGACCAAGAACGCGATCCTGCTGATCGACTTCGCGATCCGCTGCCGCGCCGGCGGCCACGCCAACCTGGACGCCCAGGGCCACGACAGCGCGCCGATGGACCGCGAGACCGCGCTGCTGCACGCCGCCAAGGTGCGGCTGCGCCCGATCCTGATGACGACGCTGGCGATGGTCTTCGGCATGGTGCCGCTGGCCTTCGCGCTCAGCGAGGGCTCGGAGCAGCGCGCGCCGATGGGCCAGGCGGTGATCGGCGGCGTGATCACCTCCTCGCTGCTGACGCTGGTGGTCGTGCCCGTCATCTACTGCTATCTCGACGACCTCGCGAACTGGGCGCGCCGGCGCTGGCGCCCGTCCTTGCCGCCCGCCGGCGCGGCCGCCGGGTCCGGCCCCGCAAAATAGCGCCCTGCCCCTCGACAACCGCTCCTGCCATGAACATCGAACAAGCCCGCTTCAACATGATCGAGCAGCAGATCCGGCCCTGGGAGGTGCTCGACGCCTCGGTGCTGTCGCTGCTGTCGCTGGTCCGGCGCGAGGACTTCGTGCCCGCCGAGCACCGCGCGCTCGCCTTCATGGACCTGGAGGTGCCGCTGCCCGAGGGGCAGTGCATGCTCTCGCCCAAGGTCGAGGCACGGCTGCTGCAGGAGCTCGGCGTGCAGAAGCACGAGCGCGTGCTCGAGATCGGCGCCGGCTCCGGCTACATGGCCGCGCTGCTCGCCCACAAGGCCCAGCACGTGATCACGCTCGACAAGCGCGCCGCGCTGACGCGACTCGCCGCGGACAACCTCCAGCGCGCCGGCGTCTTCAACGCCGAGGTGCGCCATGCCGACGGCGCCACCGGCCTGCCCGGCGAGGCGCCGTTCGACGCGATCGTGCTGTCGGGCTCGGTGGCCGAGCTGCCGCGCGCGCTGCTCGAGCAGCTCAAGATCGGCGGCCGGCTGGTCGCGATCGTCGGCGACGAGCCGGTGATGCCGGCGGTACTGGTCACGCGCCGCGGCGCCGACGGCTTCGAGCGCGTCGAGCTGTTCGACACCCTCGCCCCGCGCCTCGAAGGCTTCCCCGCGCCTTCGCGCTTCAGCTTCTGAGCGGTCGGCGCATGCGGGCCACCAGCTCGTCCGCCGCGCGGGCCCGCCCGTTCGAGCCGCCGCGCCCCCTGCCGCTTTGCCCCCTGCCGAGGAAGACCTGATGCTCCTGCGCCCGCCCCTGCACCGCCGCGTCGCGCTGCGCCTCACCGCCCTGCGGCCGCTCGTGCTGGCGGCCCTGCTGCTGGGCGCCGCCGGCGCCGCGCCGGCGCAGAGCCTCCAGGCCCTCTACGATGCCGCGCGCGGCTATGACGCCACCTACCTGGCCGCCCGCGCCCAGGCCGAGTCCGCCGACCACCAGTACGAGCGCATCAAGGCGCTGCAGCGGCCGACGGTCGCGCTCGGCGCCGGCCTGTCGCGCAACCTGTCGGACTCGCCGAATGCCGACGCCTACTACAGCAGCCGCTCCGAGGTCGGGGTGAACGCGCGCCAGCCGCTCTACAACCGCGGCAACACGCTGACGATCGACCAGGCCGAGCGCTCGCTGCAGTCGGCCCAGGCCGATCTGGCGCTGGCCGAGCAGGACCTGATCGTGCGCCTGACGCAGGCCTACTTCGACGTGCTGGCCGCGCAGGACACGCTCGGCACCGCGCAGGCCAACAAGGCGGCGATCGTCGAGCAGCTCGCGTCCGCGAAGCGCAACTTCGAGGTCGGCACCGCGACGATCACCGACACCCGCGAGGCGCAGGCGCGCCACGACCTCGCGCTGGCGCAGGAGATCGTCGCCGAGAACAACCTGCGCACCGCGCGCGTCGCGCTCGACCAGCTGGTCGGCACGACGGGCGTCGCGCCGCGCCCGCTGGCCACGCCGGTGCAGCTGCCCAGCGTCGTGCCGGCCGATGCCGAGGCCTGGGTCGCGCAGACCGTCGCCTCGCCGAACATCCGCCGCGCCCAGCTCGCCTACGACGTGGCCCAGCTCGAGACCGGCAAGGCGCGCGCGGGCCACCTGCCGACGGTCGACCTGGTGGGCAGCTACGGCAAGTCGCGCAACGACAACGTGGTCGGCCGCGCGCAGGCCGTCGCCGCGCTGCAGGGCAACTTCACCAGCGGCAGCGTCGGCATCGAGCTCAACCTGCCGCTGTTCTCGGGCCACGCCATCAGCAACCGCGTCAGGGAGACGCTGGCGCTGGAGGAGAAGGCGCGCAACGACCTGGAGTTCGCGCGCCGCAGCGTGACGCGCACGACCCGCCAGGCCTTCCTCGCGGTGCAGTCGGGCGAGGCCTCGGTGCGCGCCCTCGAGGCCGCCGAGGCCTCGAGCAAGCTCGCGCTCGAGGCCACGCAGCTCGGCTACAAGGTCGGCGTGCGCGTCAACCTCGACGTGCTCAACGCCCAGACCCAGCTCTACACGACGCGGCGCGACCTCTCCAAGGCGCGCTACGACGTGGTGCTCGGCAACCTGCGCCTGAAGCAGGCCGCCGGCACGCTGCAGCCCGAGGACGTCAGCAGCGTCAACCGCCTGCTGGCGCCCTGAGCCGCCGCGAGAGGGGCCCCGTCCGCCAGGACGGGGATCGAGCCAGGCGACTCGGCGCCCCGCGCGCGACACCGCCTGGCCGAGGAGGAGCGCGACCTTGCGGAGTGCGCGCCCTGACGCCCGCGGCGCTCAGGCCGCGGAGCTGCGCAACGCCTCGCGCACCAGCTCGTCGAGGCGGCCGGTGATCTGCGTGAGCTCGCCGGACACCACCGCGAACTCGCGCCCGGCGACACCGGCGCGCGCCGCGATCACCTGGGCGTTGAAGGACACGATGCGCGCCTGCTTGGCGATCGCCTCGATGTCCTGCATCACGCGCGTCATCTGCTTCTTGGCCTGGGCGGCATGCCGCTTGGCCAGGTCCTCATAAACCTGGGTCAGGCGGTTGAGCACCGCCAGCAGCGGCGTGGCACGCTCGACCAGCTCGTCGACCAGCGCGGCCGCGCCGCGGGCCGCGCCGCGGATCGCCTCGAGCGCGCGCTCGGCCAGCGTGATGAACGCGCCGATCGCCGCATCGGCGCCGTCCGGGCCGAAGTAGGCCTCCTGCAGCGCGTCGCAGAACAGACCGGGGGACTGCGCATCGCCCTGCACCAGCGACGCATGGGCGCCGCGGAAGGCCTGCAGGGCCGCCTCGGCCAGCGCGAGGGCGTCGGCGCGCCCCTGCAGCGCCAGGCTCGCATAGAGCACCACCCGCTGCGAGGTGAAGCGGCGGCGACCGGACAGGTTGATCAGGATGCCGTAGACCTCGCCCGAGGGCGGCGGGCCGGACACCGGGCCGGGGCCGCGACGGTGCGCGGGGACCCGCAAGGGGTGCAGCATGGAAGGGCTCCGTGAGTTGCATCACGGCCGCACTCCCCGGCACGGGGCAGCGCAGCCGCGTCTGCGCTGTCTTAGCAGCCTTCGTACCAGCACTCCCGCGGGATCGGCTTGCATCGCCCCGGCCGCTCGCCAATACTGACAGCGTCCCCTCGCCGCCCCGACACCATGTCAAGCGCCTGTCGCGCAAGCCTCTTCGCCGTCATGGCCGGTGTGCTGGTGGCCTGCGGCGGCGGCGATGCCCCCGAGGCGCGCGCCGCGCGGCGGCTGCAGATCGAGAGAGCGATGATGGCCGACGCGGCGCGGCGCGAGACGCCGGCCTACGCCTGCCTGCGGACCGCCTCGACCAAGCTCATGGCCACCGAGGCCAGCCCGGCCGGCACGAACGTGGACTGCCTGGCCGGCGTCTACCGCGGCAAGACGAGCCGCGGCGAGGCCTGTGTGCTCGAGGTCGGCGCGAACGCCGGACGGTTCCAGTTCCAGCTCGAGGGCGCCACGCTGCGCATCGGCGCCGACACGCAAGCCGGCGGGCGTGCCGGGAGCGCGCCACGCCACGGCATCGAACGCGCGGACGTCGAGGCCGACCAGATCGGCCTGCGCCTGCTGCGTGGCAGCGGCGGCGGCACGACGTCGAGCATCGTCGAGACCGTCGTCGTCTCCGGCGGGCGTCGCGCGTCCGGCACCGCGGACGTCACCAGCGTGGTCTACGAGCGCGTTGCCGGCCAGAGCGTGCGGATCAGCCGCTGCTTCTTCGACAGCTGAAGGCCTGCGCGGGCCGCCGCGGCTCCAGGGGGGGTGATCGCCTGCCCCTAGAAAGTAGGCCGCATTCGCACCGACAGCGACTAAATTGAAACGGACTGTCACTGAAGGCAGTCACCCGACCGCGCGCTCAAGTCGACGTGCGTGGCATGGCTTGAGAACCACGGCCGGCAACAGGCACGGCGCCCTCACACGGCGCCGCGTGTATTGACCGTGCGAGCGAGGGGACAAGCCATGAGACACAAGGGCATCAAGGGCGTGCTGGTCGGCGCGCTGGTGGTACTGAACGGGCTGCTGGCACCACCCGCGTGGTCGGTGCACGACACCAACACCTTCGAGCTGGACGGCAACGTGCTCGACGCGCCCGCGACCCTGGGCGATGACTGGAGCACCGTCAACTTCAACGGCGGTTCCTCGAACATCCTCGCGCGCACCAACGTGAAGGCCGATGCCGCGCCGGCATCGATCTTCTCCGGCGGTGGCTCGAAGGACGACCTCGACCTGAATGGCCCGCTGTCTGGCGCCGGCGGCTGGAAGTGGAAGAACGGCTCGGTGCCTGACAAGGACGACATCACCAACGCCTACGCCGTGGCCTACAACGTCAACGGCGACCTCGTCATCTACGCCGGCGCCGACCGCTTCGACAACAGCGGTGACGCCTTCATCGGCTTCTGGTTCTTCCAGGACCAGGTCGGGACCAGCGGCGCCACCAGCGGCGGCTTCACCGGCCAGCACCGCGACGGCGACGTGCTCGTGCTCGCCAACTTCACCGGCGGCGGCACGACGGTGAACATCGAGATCCTCGAGTGGGTCGGCAGCGGCGGCAACGTCAACGGCACGCTGCAGCGCATCGCCGGCGGGCCCGGCGGCTCGCAGGCCACCTGTGGCACCTCGGCGAACGACAACTACTGCGGCATCGCCAACGTCACCGGCGGCGAGACACCGAACTGGACCTATCTGTCGAAGGACAACACCTCGTCCTTCCCGGCGGCGACCTTCTTCGAGGTCGGCATCAACATCTCCAAGGTGTTCGCGGCCGCCGGCGCCGGCACGACCCCCTGCTTCTCGTCCTTCATGGCCGAGACGCGCTCGTCCTCCTCGGTCAGCGCCGTGCTGAAGGACTTCGTGCTCGACAGCTTCCCGGTCTGCGGCATCGAGGTGACCAAGCAGTGCATCAACCCGGTGCTGGCCTCGAGCACGACCGTGGGCTACACGATCGAGGGCATGGTCAAGAACACCGGCTTCGGCACGCTGACCAACCTGACGCTGAGCGATGAACCGCGGCCGCTGGGCACGACGACCTACCACGCCTGCACCGCCGGCGGCCTGCCGACCGGAAGTGCGATCTCGTTCGGTGGCTCGCTCAATGCGCTCGCCTCGGTCTGCTACCGGTCGAGCATCGTCACCCCGGTCAACGGCGAGGACGACACGATCACGGCCACCGCGAGCACCGGCAGCGCGACGGTCTCGGACACCGCCACCGCGGACTGCCCGAACCTGCAGCTCTCGCCGGCCATCGACGTGACGAAGCTGTGCAGCGCGACGCTGACCCAGCTGTCCGGCCATCTCGCCGTGCGGATCAACGTCGAGGGGACCGTCTGCAACATCGGCGACACCGCCCTGACGAACGTGAACGTCGTCGACAACACGATCAGCGGCAATCTCGTCACCAACGCGAGCCTGGCGATCGGGGCGTGCCGGAACTACACCGGCTTCTACCTGCCCGCCACGGCGCAGAACAAGGACTCGCCGCTGCAGACGACGCTCGACCCGGGTCTGGCCAAGTTCACCGACACGGTCACGGCCACCGGCCTGGCACCGTTCGGCTTCTCGGTCCAGCCGGACACGGCGACCGCCGAATGCACGCTGTGCCCGGGCGGCATCTGCCCGAGCCCGACGCCGACCAGCAGCACCTTGCTGCGATCGACGACGCGCTGAGGCCGCGCTGAGCGCACAGGGGCGGGCCCGCCGGGCCCGCCCCTTTTTCTGTTTTCAGGCCAGTGCGTCTACTGGACGGCGAAGCCGGCCTGCGCGCTCGCCGAACCCGTGCCCGTGCTGGCCGAGCCTTCGAGCCGCCAGCTGCCCGCCGGATCGCGGCGGCCCAGGCGGTAGCTGGAGGTGGCGACGCCGGAGCCCGAGGTGGTCGCCGACTGCACGACGACCGTGCCGTCGGCCTTGACGAGCCGGAAGCTCACCTTGGCCTTGGCCACCGGCTGGCCGCCGGAGAGGACCGTGGCGCTCATGCGCACGGTGTCGCCGCGCGCATAGATCGAGCGGTCGGTGCTGACGAGGCTGCTGAACGAGGACGTGCTCGCGGCCACCGTGTAGCTGCTGCTGGCCGTGGCGCCGTAGCCGGCCGCGTCGCGGTGGAGGACGGCGATGCCGACGGTGTAGGTGCCGGCCGCGGCGCTGCCCGCCGACGTGATCGACACGGGCACGGCCGCCGTCGCGCCCGGCGCCAGGGTCAGCGTCGTGTTGGCCAGCGTGGCGCTCCAGCCGCTCGGCAGTTGCGGCTGCAGATCGAAGCCGGCCCCGGCACAGCCCGCCGAGTCCGCGTTGCGCACGTTCAGCGTGTAGCCGACGGCCGTGCCGGCCGCCACCGACGCGCCGGCCGCACCGAGCGACAGCGTCGGGTTGGCGCGCACACAGCTGGTGGAGGCGCTCAGCGTCACCCGGACCGTGGCGCGATCGGCGCTCAGGCTCTCGAGGTTGACCGACACGCCCGCGGCACTGTCGGTGAACACCTGTCCGTAGCTCAGCGCGGCGTCGCCCATGTCGAAGGTGGGCACCGTGCCGGGCGTCATGTCGAGCAGGTAGCTGCTGTTGCGGTCGCCTTCGGTCGCGACCCGGACCAGCAGGCCGTTGACCAGGTTCGAGGCGTAGACACTGGCCAGCGGGCCGTCGTAGCCGAGCGGCTGGCGGAACTCGACGTAGTACCAGGTGCGCGCGCCGGTCAGCGGGTCGACGCCCTTGGGGATCTTCAGCGCCTTCGCCTCGGCGGTCGCGCTCTCGTAGGCGCCGATCGCGTAGGTCCCGGTCGCCGAGACCGCCGTGATCTGCTGCGCCGCACCGCCGCCGAGCCAGCCGAGCCGCTCCTTGTGGAAGGCGCCGAAGTGGCCCGCCGTGGTGTTGCCCATCACGTCGGCCACGTCGCCGTACTCCTGCGCCGTGCAGGTGTTGCCGAGCGGGGTCGCGTCGCAGTCCGACGCGTGGGCGTGCTGCAGGCCGAAGTTGTGGCCGAGTTCGTGAGCGACGACCTTGAGCTCCAGGCGGCCGTTGATCCACACGTCTCCGGTGGACCCGCCGACCGTGCCGACCCCGGACCAGCCGCAGGCGGCGTTGCGCGGGAACACGTAGACGAAGCGGCTGTAGGAGCTCAGATCGATGCCGGCCACCGCCGCAGCCTGCTTGGCGGCGGCAGCGATGTCGCTGGTCAGGCAGCTGCTGGCCATCGGCAGGGTCAGCCAGCCGAAGGCGCTGCCGCCCAGCCAGGTGCGCTGGAAGGAGTTCTCGCGGTAATAGCCGCTGGTCTGCGCGAACACGACATCCTGCGCCTGCGCGAGCGTGTAGGGCTGGGTGGTGTTGTCCTGGAAGTTGACCAGCAGCACGGCCACGCGCTGCTCGCCGCTGGTGCTGCTCGTCGGCGTCGCCAGCACGGTGACCGAGCCGCTGTCGCTGCCATCGAGCGCCATGACGCCGGCCGTGCGGACCCCGCGCACGCGCAGCCGCGTGCCGCTGACCCAGGCGGGGCGCCTGCCGCTGACGCGCAGCTCCAGCCGGCCCTGTGCCGTGTGCAGGAAGTGCCGCGTGCGGCTGCTGGCCGGGTAGTCCTCGACGAGCACCTCGAGCCGGCCCTCGGCCACGGCGGTCGCCGCCGTCGGGGTGACCGGCGCCGCGGCGGCCGACCAGGCCAGCACCAGCGCGCCCATGCCGATCGCGGCGCGGCCTGCCAGCCGACCCCATGCGCCCAGGCGCGCGCTCTTCAACGAATCTTCCACAGGAACCCACCCTCGTTGTCCGCCCCGCAGACCGCGGGACGGAGGACCCTCAAAAAAGCCGCGAGGCGGTCAGGCCGCCTCGCAGTGATGCGCAATGTACTGACAGACTAGGGGGTCAAAACGGCAGCGATCGGCCCATGAAAGCCGCGATCGGCCCTCATCTCGCATCGAAGTTACCGGCCGCAAGCGGCTGTACGCGACGGCTCTCCCATGAGCCGGGCCCGGCCGCGCGGCCGGGCGGGCGCCCGGCCGGTGGCAATTGCAACAAGCGTCTCGCCGCGTTCCGGCGGCGCTTTGCGCGCGTTCCTGCACGCGCGACGCTCAGGGCCCAAGCCGCGCGAGCGCCTCGTCGGCCAGTGCCAGGCAGGCGGTGAGCCCGGGCGACTCGATGCCGAACAGGTTGAGCAGGCCCGCGACGCCGTGCGCCTCGGGGCCGTCGATGCGGAAGTCCGCCGCCGACTCGCCCGGCCCGGCGAGCTTGGGTCGCACGCCGCTGTAGGCCGCGTGCAGGGCGCCCGGCTTCAGGCCCGGCCAATAGCCACGGATCGCGGCCTCGAAGGCCGGGGCGCGGCCGGCGTCGACGCGGTAGTCGATGCCGCGCGCCTCGTCGGGCTCGATCCATTCGACATCGGGGCCGAAGCGCGCCTGCCCGCCGAGGTCGAGCGTCAGGTGCACACCCAGGCCGGCCGCCTCGGGCAGCGGATAGATGAGCCGCGAGAACGGCGCTGGGCCCGCGAGGCTGAAGTAATGGCCCTTCGCGAAGCGCGCGGTCGGGCGGTGGAGCGGCGCCAGGCCCTCGGTGCGCGCGGCCAGCGCCGGGGCCCACAGCCCGGCCGCGTTGACGACGAGGCCGGCGGCCAGTTCGATGCCGCCCGCCTCGACCCGGTGCGGCGCGCCGCACACGATGCGCGTCACCGGCGCCTGCAGCGCGACGATGCCGCCGGCGCGCTCGAAGTCGCCCCGCAGCGCCAGCATCAGCCCATGGCTGTCAACGATGCCGGTCGAGGGCGACAGCAGCGCGCCCTCGCAGGCCAGCGCCGGTTCGAGCGCCAGCGCCTCGCCGCGGCTCAGCAGCCGCAGGTCGTCGACGCCGTTGGCGGCGCCCCGGCGCTGCAGGGCCTCGAGCTCGGGCTGCTGCCCGGCCGTCGCGGCGACGACCAGCTTGCCGCAGCGGCGATGGCCGATGCCGCGCTCGGCGCAATAGGCGTACAGCGCCTGGCGGCCGGCGACGCACAGCCGCGCCTTCAGCGAGCCGGCGGGGTAGTAGAGGCCGGCGTGGATCACCTCGCTGTTGCGCGAGCTGGTGCCGGTGCCGATCGCGCCTGCGGCCTCGAGGATCAGCGTCTCGAGCCCGCGCTGGGCGAGCGCGCGGCCGAGCGCCAGCCCGACCACGCCCGCTCCCACGACCACCGCATCGACCCGATCCATCGCGCCGCCCTCGCTGCTGGAGATTGTCGGCCGTCAGCCAGGACCGGGCACGCGGGTCGCACAATCGGGCGCATCGGGTCGGCGGACCCACGCTGCGGAGCCCCTTCATGACGACCACGCCACAACGATCGCGCCGCGCCTGGCTGGGACTGCTGCAAGGCCTGCTGGCCCTCGCGCTGACCGCCGGCTTCGGGACCCTGCCCGCGCAGGCGGCCGGCGGCGGCGCCGGCACCGGCGCCAAGGCGACCAGCAGCAGCAAGAACTACGACTACTACCTGACCGGCAGCGCCGCCGACGCGCAGCCGGCGGCCCCCGCGTCGAAGATGATGGTGCTGATGGGCGGCGGCGTCGATGTCGACGACGCCTTCCGCGCCATGATCGCCCGCGCCGGCGGCGGCGCGAACAGCCGGATCGACGTCGTCATCGTCCGCGCCTCCGGCGCCGACGGCTACAACCCCTACCTGGTCGCGATGACCGGGGTCGACTCGGTCGAGACCCTGGTCGTCAAGACCCGCACCGGCGCCAACGACCCGGCGGTCAACGCCATCGTCGCCAAGGCCGACGTGGTGTTCATCGCCGGCGGCGACCAGTGGAACTACATCAGCCTCTGGAAGGGCACGGCGCTGGAGGCCACGCTGCTGGGCCTGTCGGACCGCAACGTGCCGGTGGGCGGCACCAGCGCCGGCCTCGCGGTGCTGGGCGCGGTGGACTACTCGGCGCAGAACGGCACCGTGACCTCGGCCGACGCGCTGGCCGATCCCTACAACCGCCGCGTGACCCTCGACCGGGACTTCCTGAACCGGCTGCCGCACCTGGGGGGCACGGTCACCGACCCGCACCTCGTCACGCGCGACCGCATGGGCCGGCTGGTGACCTTCCTGGCCCGCATGATCCAGGACGGCTGGGTCACGACCTCGGCGGCCCGCGCGATCGGCGTCGACGAGCAGACGGCGCTGGTCGTCGAGGCCGCCGCCGGCAACGCCCCGAGCGCGACAGTCGTCGGCATCGGCGCGGCCTACCTGCTGCAGCCCTCGATCGCCCCGACCACGGTGGCGGCTCGCAAGCCGCTGAGCTTCTACGGCATCGGCGTGCGCAAGGTGACGGCCGGCAGCGGCAGCTTCCCGCTGTGGGGCGGCGCGCCGAACTACCACCTCGACGCCGTCAGCGGCGTGCTCACCTCCGACCAGGCCGGCGGCGCCGGCATCTACTGAGACCGACGCGGGTCGCGCGCGGCGCTCAGCCGAGCGCCGCCACCACCGCGGGCGGCGCCTGCACCAGCTCGATCAGCACGCCCTCGCCCGACAGCGGGAACTCTTCATTGCCCTTCGGGTGGATGAAGCAGATGTCGTGACCGGCCGCGCCGCGGCGGATCCCGCCGGGGGCGAAGCGCACGCCGTTCGCGCTCATCCACTCGACCGCCTTCGGCAGGTCGTCGACCCACAGCCCGATGTGGTTGAGCGGCGTCGCATGCACCGCAGGCTTCTTGTCGGGGTCGAGCGGCTGCATCAGGTCGACCTCGACCTCGTGCGCGCCCGAGCCCATCGCGCAGATGTCCTCGTCGACGTTCTCGCGCTCGGAGACGAAGTTGCCCTTGACCGCGAGGCCCAGCATGTCGACCCACAGCGCGCGCAGGCGCTGCTTGTCGGGCCCGCCGATCGCGACCTGCTGCAGGCCGAGGATCCTGAACGGTTTGCTCATCGCGGCCTCATGCGAAACGCAGGATGGTCTGGTCGACCGACAGGCTCTCGCCCGGCTTGGCGACGATCTCGGCCACCGTGCCGTCGCGCGACGCGACGAGGATGTTTTCCATCTTCATCGCCTCGACCACCGCGAGCCGCTCGCCGGCGTGCACCTGCTGGCCGACCGTGACGGCCACGCTGGCCAGCAGCCCCGGCATCGGCGAGAGCAGCAGGCGGCTGGTGTCGGGCGGCGCCTTGTAGGGCATCAGCTTCTGCAGCTCGGCCGCGCGCGGGCTCAGCACCAGCGCGTCCAGCCGCCGGCCGTTGTGCGCGACGCGGATCCACACGCCATCGCGCTCGACCTGGGCCGCGAAGGGCTGGCCGTTGCACTGGCCGATCGCGCGCACGCCCCGGAACAGCCAGCTGCCCGACAGCGTGTAGGGCCGCCCCTCGATCGTCACGACGATGTGGCCGTTGTTCGCCTCGACCGTGACCGGCCGCTGCACGTCGCGGCCTTCCTCGCCCTTGATGACGACGACGAAGTCGCTGCCGATGCGCACGCCATGGCCGGGCAGCTGCCCGCTGATCGCCGAGGCGCGCTCGAGGAAGCGCCGGTTCGCCGCGGCGGCCAGCGCGAGCAGGAAGTCCGGGTCCTCGTGCGGCACGTCCTCGGCGCGGAAGCCCTTCGGGTACTGCTCGGCGATGAAGCCGGTGTTGAAGTCGCCCGCCACGAAGCGCGGGTGCGCGAGCAGCGCCGACTGGAAGGGGATGTTGCTGTTGATGCCGCGGATCACGAAGGCGTTGAGCGCCTCGCGCATGCGCGCGATCGCCTCGTTGCGGTCCTTCCCGTGCACGATGAGCTTGGCGATCATCGAGTCGTAGTGCATCGGGATCTCGCCGCCCTCGTAGACGCCGGTGTCCACGCGCACGCCGCCCTCGGCCGGGCGCGGCTGGGCCGCGACCATCGAGGCGGCCGGTGGCTGGTAGCGCACCAGACGGCCGGTCGAGGGCAGGAAGTTGCGGAACGGGTCCTCGGCGTTGATGCGGCACTCGATCGCCCAGCCCTCGCGCTTGATGTCTTGCTGCGTGAAGCCGAGCTTCTCGCCGGCGGCGACGCGGATCATCTGCTCCACGAGGTCCAGCCCGGTGATGCACTCGGTCACCGGGTGCTCGACCTGCAGCCGCGTGTTCATCTCCAGGAAGTAGAAGCTCTGGTCCTTGCCGACGACGAACTCCACCGTGCCGGCCGACTGGTACTTCACCGCCTTGGCCAGCGCGACGGCCTGCTCGCCCATGGCCTTGCGCGTCGCCTCGCTGATGAAGGGCGACGGCGCCTCCTCGATCACCTTCTGGTGGCGCCGCTGGATCGAGCATTCGCGCTCGTTCAGGTAGATCACGTTGCCGTGCGAGTCGCCCAGCACCTGGATCTCGATGTGGCGCGGCTCCTCGACGAACTTCTCGATGAAGACGCGGTCATCGCCGAAGCTGTTGCGCGCCTCGTTGCGGCAGGACGCGAAGCCCTCGTGCGCCTCCTTGTCGTTGAACGCGACGCGCAGGCCCTTGCCGCCGCCGCCGGCGCTGGCCTTGATCATCACCGGGTAGCCGATGTCGCGCGCGATCTCGACCGCGCGCTCGGGCGACTCGATCGCGTCGTTCCAGCCCGGGATGGTGTTGACCCGGGCCTCGTTCGCGAGCTTCTTCGAGGCGATCTTGTCGCCCATCGCCGCGATCGAGTAATGCTTCGGGCCGATGAAGATCAGGCCCTCCTCCTCGACGCGCTTCGCGAAGGCCTCGTTCTCCGACAGGAAGCCGTAGCCGGGGTGGATGGCCTCGGCGCCGGTGGCCTTGGCCGCGGCGATGATCTTGTCGGCGACCAGGTAGGACTCGCGGCTCGGCGCCGGGCCGAGCAGCACGGCCTCGTCGGCCAGCTCGACGTGCAGCGCGTCGCGGTCGGCCTCGGAATGCACCGCGACGGTGGCGATGCCGAGCTTCTTGGCGGTCTTGATGACGCGGCAGGCGATCTCGCCGCGGTTGGCAATCAGGATCTTCTTGAACATGGTCCTGGTCTCGCTCACAGAGGAATGTTGCCGTGCTTGCGCCACGGGTTGTCGAGCTTCTTGTCCTTGAGCATCACCAGCGAGCGGCAGATGCGCTTGCGCGTCTCGTGCGGCTGGATCACGTCGTCGATGAAGCCGCGCGCGCCGGCGACGAAGGGGTTCGCGAAGCGGGCCTTGTACTCGGCCTCCTTGGCGGCGAGCTTGGCCGGGTCGCCCTTGTCCTCGCGGAAGATGATCTCGACCGCGCCCTTGGCGCCCATCACCGCGATCTCGGCGTTCGGCCAGGCGAAGTTGACGTCGCCGCGCAGGTGCTTGGAGCTCATCACGTCGTAGGCGCCGCCGTAGGCCTTGCGC
>CAYOXW010000061.1:0-13839 GCA_964408005.1 uncultured Methylibium sp. | reverse complement strand
ACGGCGCGCAGGAAGGCCGGGTCGTCGTCCTGGTTGACCAGCAGGCGCAGCCAGGCGCACAGGTCCTTGATCTCGGCGCGGTCGAAATAGCTCTGCCCGCCCGAGACCTTGTAGGGGATCTGCGCGGCGCGCAGCTTCTGCTCGAACACGCGCGCCTGGTGGTTGGCGCGGTAGAGGATCGCGAAGTCGCGGAACTCCAGGCCGGTGCCGCCCGGCCCCGCCGCGCCATCGAGCGCGCCGCCCTGGCCGCGCAGCGCCTGGATGCGCGCGACCGCGCGCTCGGCCTCGTGGTCCTCGCTGTCGCACTCGACCACGCGCACCGGCTCGCCGTCGCCGAACTCGCTCCACAGCTTCTTCTCGAAGATCTTCGGGTTCGCGGCGATCACGCGGTTCGCGGCGCGCAGGATGTGGCCGGTCGAGCGGTAGTTCTGCTCCAGCGGGATGACCTTCAGGTCCGGGTAGTCCTGCGGCAGGCGCTTGAGGTTGTCGATCGTCGCGCCGCGCCAGCCGTAGATCGACTGGTCGTCGTCGCCGACCGCGGTGAACAGCGCCGGACGCTCGCGGCCACCCAGCCCGTCGCCGACCAGCAGCTTCAGCAGCTCGTACTGCTGCGCGTTGGTGTCCTGGTACTCGTCGACCAGCACGTGGCGCAGCTGGGCCTGCCACTTCGCGCGCACCTCGGTCTCGCGCTGCAGCAGCGCGACCGGCAGGCCGATCAGGTCGTCGAAGTCGACCGCCTGGTAGGCCGCGAGGCGCTCCTGGTAGCGCGCCATCACGCGCGCGGCCTGCACCTCGTCGGGGTTGGCGGCCTGGGCCTCGGCCGCGGCGGCATCGAGCCCCTGGTTCTTCCACAGGCTGATGGCCCACTGCCAGCGCCGCGCGGTCGCGGCGTCGGTCGTGCCGCCGGCGTCCTTCATCAGGCCGAGCACGTCGTCGCTGTCGAGGATCGAGAAGGTCGGCTTCAGCCCGATCGCCGCGCCGTCCTCGCGCAGCAGCCGCACGCCCAGCGCATGGAAGGTGCAGATCACCAGCGGCTTGGCCGCCTTGCCGCCGACCAGCGCCTTGGCACGCTCGCGCATCTCGGCCGCGGCCTTGTTGGTGAAGGTGATCGCGGCGATCTGCGCCGGCGCCAGCCCGGCCTGCAACAGCCGCGCGATCTTGTGAGTGATGACTCGCGTCTTGCCCGAGCCCGCACCGGCGAGCACCAGGCAGGGCCCGGCCAGGTGGTGGACCGCCTGCATCTGGGCGGTGTTGAGCGAGGCGGGTTCGGACACGGGGACGGACGGCGAGGGCGCGGATGATAGCCAAGCCGCCCGGCCCCGGGCGGGGGCGTGGTGTCCACAGGGCGGTGTGCGGCGCCGGCGGAGATACTGGCCGCCGATGCAGCCCATCCTGGCGGTCACCATCCCCTTCTTCGCGCTGGTGCTGTGCGGCTGGCTGGCCGCGCGCTCGCAGCTGCTGCCGACGGCGGCGATCCCGGGGCTCAACGCCTTCGTGCTGTACTTCGCGCTGCCCTGCATGCTGTTTCGCTTCGGCGCGGGGCTGCCGGTGGCGCAGCTGCTCGACCCCTGGGTGCTGGCGATCTACATCGTCGCGGCGCTGGTGATCGTCGGCCTGGCGATCGCGACGACGCTGTCGGCCACGCTGCGCCACAAGGACGCCGCCTTCGGCGCGCTGGTCGCGGCCTTCCCGAACACCGGCTTCATGGGCGTGCCGCTGCTGACGGCGCTGCTCGGGCCGGCGGCGGCCGGCCCGGTGATCGCGACCATCCTGGCCGACCTGTTCATCACCAGCTCGCTGTGCATCGCGATCGCGCAGGGCCACGAGGCCGCGGGCCAGGGCGCGCGGCGCGCGCTGGGAAGCGCGCTGCGCGGCGCGCTGTCGAACCCGCTGCCCTGGGCGATCGCGGCCGGCGCACTGGCCTCGGCCACCGGCCTGGCGCTGCCGGGGCCGCTCGACGAGGTCGTGCGCATGCTCGGCAACGCGGCCTCGCCGGTCGCGCTGTTCACGATCGGCGCGGTGCTGTGGCGCGCCGGCCAGCACGCGCACGGCGCGACGCCGCTGCGGCGTTTCCTGCCGATCGCGCTGGTCAAGCTGTTCGCCCACCCGGCGCTGGTGTTCGCGCTCGGCTGGGGCCTGCAGCGCGCCGGCGCGCCGCTGTCGGACTTCGCGCTGATGGTGCTGACGCTGGCCGCCGCGCTGCCCTCGGCGAGCAACGTCTCGCTGCTGGCCGAGCGCTACGGCGCCGACAACGGCCGCGTCGCACGCATCATCATGACGTCGACGGTGATCGCCTTCGTCAGCTTCACCGCGCTGGCCTGGGCCTTCGGCGTGCGGCCGCAGTGACGCACCGCCCGGCTCAGAGCGCCGGCGCCTCGGCCAGCAGGCCGGTCCTGACGAAGTAGTCGACCACCTTGGCCGAGGCCCGCTGGCGGTGCGCGATGCAGGCCGGGTGGGCCAGCGCGGCGAGGCGGATCTCGTAGGCATCGGCCAGCCCGGCGTCGCGGTAGACGGTCGGGTTGTAGTAGTCGCCCCAGCAGGACTTCAGGTAGTTCACCAGCCACTGCCGGAACGAGGCGAGCGTCTCCTCGCTCCATTGCGGGCGGTGGCGCTCGAACAGCTCGGCCAGGTAGCTGCGGCCGAAGGCCAGGTGGCGCGCCTCGTCGATGTGGTGGACCTTGTTGATCTCGCGCACCAGCGGGTCGCAGCGCTCGTCCGGCGCGATCGCCAGGTTGTAGTAGTCGCCCAGCTCCTCGACCACCATCGCGAGGCAGAAGAACACCACCTCGTCCTCGCCCTTGGCGAACTCGCGCGGCAGCGCCACCTTCTTCTCCGGGTACACCTTGCCGATGTAGCGGTGGCAGAACTCGCCGAACATCACCATGTGCTTGTTCTCCTCGTCGAGGAAGTGGTGCAGGTACTCGGTGATCACGCGGTTGTTGCTCGACTGGTACAGCCGGTGCGCCAGTCCCTGCACGAGCACGCGCTCGCCCTGCAGCACCAGGCTGAAGAAGTTGCACAGCTCGTGCAGACTCAGCCGCTGGCGCTGGGCCTCGTCCAGCGCCTCGTAGACCGGCGTGCCGTGGATCGAGATCAGCTCCGGCGGCATGCACCAGGCGCCCTCCTGCAGCCGCGGCGGCCAGTCGAAGGCGTTGTAGACGTCGTAGAACTTCCGGCACGAGGCGCGCGAGAGTCGGCTGGCCAGTTGCGAGGCGGTTTCCATGCGGTGCTCCGGACCTACTGCGTAGGCGATGCGAGACGATGCTAGGCAGTGCGCCGGGGCCGGTTTTGCGTTGCGTCAAGCCGGGCCGAGCGGCGCCGCCGGCGTGGCCGTCGCGCCACCCGAACGCGGGGACGGCGCGGCGCCCTTAATCTGCGTCAAGGGTCGCGCGACGGCGCGGGGCTGCAATGGGCCATGCTCATCGACCCGACCGCCCACGCCGAGCGCCCGCTGGCCTTCAGCCTCTACTACTTCGCCAGCGACGAGGGCGGGCCACGCGCCGACGCGCAGCGTCGCCTGCTGTTCGAAAGCGCGCGCTTCGCCGACCGGCACGGCTTCTCGGCGGTGTGGATGCCCGAGCGGCACTTCCATGCCTTCGGCGGCCTGTCGCCGAACCCGTCGGTGCTGGCCGCGGCGCTGGCGGCGCTGACGCACCGGGTGCGCATCCGCTCGGGCAGCGTGGTGGTGCCGCTGCACCACCCGGTGCGCGTGGTCGAGGAATGGTCGGTGGTCGACTTCCTGTCCGGCGGCCGCGTCGACCTCGGCCTCGCGTCGGGCTGGTTCCCGAACGACTTCGTGCTCGCGCCGCCGGGCGCCTACGAGCAGCGTGGCGAGCTCGTGTTCGAGCGCGCCGGCGAACTGCGCCGCCTGTGGGCCGGCGAGCCCTACGAGGGCAGCAACCCCCTGGGCGAGCGCGTGTGCGTGCACACGATGCCGCGCCCGGTGCAGCGCGAGCTGCCGGTCTGGATCACCGCGGCCGGCAACCCGCAGACCTTCCGCCGCGCCGGCGCGCTGGGGCTGAACGTGCTGACGCACCTGCTGGGCCAGTCGCTCGAGGCGCTGGCCGACAAGATCGCCGCCTACCGCGCGGCCTGGGCCGAGGCCGGCCATCCGGGGCGCGGCACGGTCAGCCTGATGCTGCACACCTACGTCGGCGAGGACGACGCGACGGTGCGGCGCACCGTCAAGGCGCCGATGCTCAGCTACCTCGCCAGCTCGGCCAACCTGGTGGGCGGGCACACCGCGTCGGTGCCCTTCTTCCAGCAGCGCTGCCCGGTGGCGGCCGGCGAGCTGACGCCGGAGGACGTGGCCGACGCGCTGGAGTTCTCCTTCGAGCGCTACTACGCGACGAGTTCGCTGCTGGGCAGCTTCGACCACTGCCTGGCGATGACCGACCGGCTCAAGGCGATCGAGGTCGACGAGGTCGCCTGCCTGATCGACTTCGGCCTCGAGGCCGATGCCGTGCTCGCGGCCCTGCCCCTGCTCGACGAGCTGCGCGAGGTGGCCAACCTGCCCGACGCCCAGCCGGTGGTCTGAGCCGGCGGGGCCTCAGGCGGGCCCGATCACGAGATCGCTGGTCGGCCGCGCGACGCAGGGCAGGATCAGGCCCTCGCGCTTCTCCTCGGCGCTCAGCCCCGGCCACTCGATCGAGTAGACGATGCTGCCGCTGACGAGCCGGCACAGGCAGCTGCGGCAACTGCCGTTGCGGCAGGAGCTCGCCATCGCCACGCCGGCGCGCAGCGCGGCGGCCAGCACGGTCTCGTGGCGGGCGGCGCCAAAGCAGGGCGCGGCGCCCAGGCAGACGGTGTGGTGGTCCGTCGCGTCGGATTCGGCCATGCGCCAGTCTAGGCGGGCCGGCGCGCGGGGCACAAACGCCGATCTGGGCCCTCAAGCCCCCCTTTCAGCGCCGATCGCCGGGGCTCGCACGCGGGTTCAATGCACCCCTGCGGCCGTCCGTGGCCTCACCGACCTGCCAAGGATCTGCGTTGCTCGACCGGCTGTCCTCCAGACTGGGTACCTCGATGGCCGCCGGCGCGGGCCTGCTGCTGGCCATCGCCATCGGCGCCTGGCTGACCCTGCACAACGAGTACCAGCACCAGGTCGACCAGATCCTGCGCGAGGGCAACCGGGCGGCGCAGAAGCTCGCGCTGCGCACCGGCGAGACCTTCGACCGGGTCAACCAGACGACCCTCCTGGTGAAGCACCT
Source organism: uncultured Methylibium sp. (assembly GCA_964408005.1). Taxonomy (GTDB): domain Bacteria; phylum Pseudomonadota; class Gammaproteobacteria; order Burkholderiales; family Burkholderiaceae_C; genus Methylibium. The sequence continues at coordinate 8,632 of CAYOXW010000061.1, read as the reverse complement.
GTCGGAGACCCGCCAGCTGCCCTCGCTGAGGGCGCTGCGCGACGGCGGCGTGCTGGCCAACGACGTCACCCGGCTGGTGCTGGTCACCGACGCGCGCGGCTTCGTCGTCGACGGCACCTCGGAGCTCGTCGCCCTGAACCTCGCCGACGAGGACGATTTCAAGGCGCACAAGCGCCGCGCCGACCTCGACGTGCTGATCGGCCCCGCGGCGACCAGCCCGCTGGCCGGCGGCCACATCCTGCCGATGACCCGGCGCCTGAACACCGCCGACGGGGCCTTCGCCGGCACGGTGCTCGCCACCATCGACCCCGAGGCGCTGATCGCCGAGTACAGCCGCAGCGAGGCGACCGACACCGTGGTCGGCGTGCTGGGCCTCGACGGCCTCTACCGCGCGCGCAGCGTCAACGGCCACTTCAGCTACGGCGAGACGCTCGAGGCCACCGCGGTCGAGCACCGCGCCCGCGAGGCGCAGCGCAACCGCGAGCCGGTGCAAAGCCGCATCGACGGCGTCGAGCGCTTCATCGCGACCGCGCGCGTCGAACGCTACCCCTTCATCGCCATCGTCTCCCAGGATGCCGAATCGGCCCTGGCCGGCTACCGCAGCACCCGCCGCACGGTGCTGGGCTGGGCCGGCGCCCTCGCCCTGATCACGCTGGCGGCCTCGGCCGGCCTGCTGGCCAAGGCCCGCACGCTGCAGGCGCGCGACCGCGAGCTGGCCGAGGCCAAGGCGCACTTCCAGGACCTCTACGACCACGCCCCCTGCGGCTACTACTCGCTCGATGCGCGCGGCCTGTTCGTGCAGATCAACGCCACGACGCTGGCCTGGCTGGGCTGCTCGCGCGAGGAGGTCATCGGGCGGCTGAGCCCCAGGGACTTCTACTCCGCCGAGGGCCGGGCCCACTTCGATGCGCACTACCCGACCTTCCTCGCGCAAGGCCGCGCCGGCCCCTTCGACCTCGAGCTGCGCAGCCGCGACGGCAGCGTGCGGCGCGTCAGCATCCGCGCCACGGCGATCCGCGATGCGCAGGGCGCCTTCGTGCGCAGCCGCTCGGTGATGTACGACGTCACCGAGCTCGAGCACATGCGCCGCATGCTCGAGCGCGCCAACCTCGAGCAGGCGGCCATGCTGCACAGCGAGCTGGTCGGCATCGTCAAGCTGCGCGACCGCGTCGCCGTGTGGAAGAACACCGCGCTCGACCTCATCTTCGGCTACGCGCCGGGCGAGCTCGACGGCCAGCCGATGCGGGAGCTCTACCTGGACGAGGCCGCGTACGAGGCGCTGGGCCGCGAGGCCTATCCGGTCCTGCAGCAGGGCCGGCAGTACCGCGGCCAGGTCCGCATGCGGCGCAAGGACGGCACGCCGATCTGGGTCGACATGAGCGGCGTGCTGCTGTCACCGGAGAGCGGCGAGTCGCTGTGGATGGTGCTCGACATCACCGCGATGAAGCTGCACCAGGAGCGCGCCGAACGCGCCGCCTCGCACGATGCCCTGACCGGCCTGCCGAACCGGCAGCTGCTGCTGGACCGGCTGGGCCAGGCGATCCCGCTGTCGCGCCGCCAGCACACCGCGCTCGCGGTGTGCTTCATCGATCTCGACGGCTTCAAGGCCGTCAACGACGAGCTCGGCCACGCCGCCGGCGACCGGCTGCTGCAGGTCGTCGCGACGCGGCTCGGCGCCTGCGTGCGCGCCCACGACACGGTGGCGCGGCTCGGCGGCGACGAGTTCGTGCTGGTGCTGACGCAGCTGCACGAGCGCAGCGAATGCGAGCGCGTGCTCGAGCGCGTGCGCAGCGCCGTGCGCGAGCCCGTGGTGCTGGGCGACGGGCGGTGCGCGCAGGTCTCGGCCAGCATCGGCGTCGCCTGCTGCCCGGACGACGCCGCCGACCCCGAGCGGCTGCTCGCGATCGCCGATGCGGCGATGTACCGCATCAAGCGGGCCGGGCGCGACGCGAGCCACCCGGGCCACGCCGTGCTGGCGAACGTCTAGCGTGACGCAGCGACAACGGCCCCCATGCCCGGACGCCCCGCCCCGGGAGGCGCCATCGCGCCACTGGCGCCTCGCGTGAACGCCCGATGACGCCCCCCCAGACCGCCGCGCAGCCCTCGGGCGCCGCCACGCTGCAGATGCCGACCGATGCCGCACCCGCTGGCGCGCGCCGGCGCACCCGGCTGAGCAAGTTCAGCCTCTACCTGCTGGCCATGGTGGGCGGGATCCTGGCCTTCATCGCCAGCTTCTTCATGGTGATCCATGCCGAGGTGCAATTGCAGCGGGCCAACGAGATCCGCCTGAAATCGCTGCTGCTCGCCGACGAACTGCGGCAGTCGTCGAACGACCTGACGCGCCTCGTGCGGACCTACGTGATCACCGGCGACCTGGCCTTCAAGCGGCAGTTCGAGGCCGTGCACGAGATCCGCGATGGCAAGCGCGCACGGCCGATCGACTACGGCCCCTCGTACTGGGACTTCTATGCCGTCGATGCGGCCCGCGGCAGCGGCGACGGGCCGGCACTGCCGCTGCTCGAGGTGATGCGGCGCGCCGGCTTCACCGAGGCGGAACTGCAGCGACTGGCCGCCGCGAAGCTCAATTCCGACGCGCTCACCAAGATCGAATATGCCGCGATGGCCCTGGTCGAGCAGGCCGGGCCCTCCGATGCGCAAGCCCGCGGGCGGGCGATCGAGATGCTGCACGACGAGGCCTTTCACCGCGCCAAGGTCGAGATCATGCGGCCGATCGTCGAGTTCGACCGCCTGGTCAACGCCCGCACGCTGGAGGCCGTGCAGTCGGCACGCAGCCTGACGCGGCTCGTGCGCTTCGTGCAGATCGTGCTCGGCGTGCTCCTGCTCTACCTGCTGTGGCTCGTGTACCGGGAACTGCACATGATCCTGGGCTGCTCGGTCGCCGATCTGCAAAAGACGATCGCCCGGCTCGGGGCCGGTGACTTCGCGTCGCACATCCCGGTGCCGGCCGACCGCAAGGACAGCGTGCTGGCCTGGGTCCGCGAGACGCAGGCCAGCCTCGCGAGGATGGAGCTGATGCAGTTCCGCGCCATCGTGAACTCCTCGGATGACGCGATCATCAGCAAGACCACCGAGGGCATCATCACCAGCTGGAACTCGGGGGCCGAGCGGCTGTTCGGCTACACCGCCGATGAAATCGTCGGCCAGCCGATGCTGCTGCTGATGCCGCCCGACCGCCGCGACGAGGAGCCGCAGATCCTCGCGCGCATCTCCCGCGGCGAGCGCGTCGACCACTTCGAGACCGTGCGACGCCGCAAGGACGGCCAGCTGATCGACGTGTCGGTGACGATCTCGCCGATCCGCGATGCCAGCGGGCGCGTCGTCGGCGCCTCGAAAATCGCCCGCGACATCACCTCGGCGAAAGAGGCCGAGGCCGAGATCCACCGCCTGGCCTTCTACGATCCGCTGACCGGCCTGCCCAACCGCCGGCTGCTGCAGGACCGCCTCGCGCAGGCCCTGAACGCGGCGCGCCGCCACCCCCAGTTCTGCGTCGTGCTCTTCATCGACCTCGACAACTTCAAGTCGCTCAACGACACGCGCGGCCACGACGTCGGCGACCTGCTGCTGAGGGAGGTCGCGCACCGGCTGCGCGGCTGCGTGCGCACCGAGGACACGGTGGCGCGCTTCGGCGGCGACGAGTTCATCGTGCTGCTCGTGGACGCCAGCCGCTCGGAGCTGCAGACGGCCGGACACGCCGAGGTCGTGGGCCAGAAGATCCTCGAGCAGCTCTCCAAGCCCTACGACCTCGCCGGCACCACGCACTTCTGCACGCCCAGCATCGGCGTGGCGATCCAGACCGGGCCCGCCACCACGGCCGACGAGCTGCTGAAGCAGGCCGACGTGGCGATGTACCAATCCAAGGCCGCCGGCCGCAACACGCTGCGCTTCTTCGATCCGCGGATGCAGACCGCGGTCGATCACAGCGCCATCGTCGACCGGGAGCTGCGCGAGGCGCTGCGCCTGTCGCAGTTCGAGCTGCACGTGCAGCCGCAGGTCTGGGCGGACGGTCGCATCCGGGGCGGCGAGGTGCTGCTGCGCTGGCGGCACCCGACGCGCGGGCTGGTGCTGCCCGGCGACTTCATCGCGCAAGCCGAGGAAAGCGGGCTGATCGTGCCGATCGGCGCCTGGGTGCTGGAGCAGGCCTGCCGGCAGCTCGCCGCCTGGGCCGACCGGCCGGCATTCGCCGACATCACGCTGGCCGTCAACGTGAGTGCCAAGCAGCTGCACGAGAGCCACTTTGCCGACCACGTGCTGGCCCTGCTCGACCAGACCGGCGCCGACCCGCGGCGATTGATGCTCGAGGTCACCGAGAGCTCGCTGGCCACGCACCTCGAGTCGATCATCGGCAAGATGAACATCCTGCGCACGCGCGGCCTGCGCTTCTCGCTCGACGACTTCGGCACCGGCTACTCGTCGCTGGCCTACCTCAAGCGCATGCCGCTCAACGAGCTGAAGATCGATCGCGGCTTCGTCAAGGATCTGCTGGTCGACCCGAACGACGCGGCGATCGCGCGCATGGTGTCCGTGCTGGCCAGCAGCCTGGGCATCGAGGCGATCGCCGAGGGCGTCGAGAACGAGGCCCAGCGCGACGCTCTCGCCCAGATGGGCTGCCACGCCTACCAGGGCTACCTGTTCGGCCGGCCGATGCCCGTCGCGCAGTTCGAGGCGCTCGCCTTGCGGCACATCGAGAGAGCGGGCTGAGGGCCCGGCGCCCGGTCAGATCGCCAGCGGATCCACGTCGACCGCCCAGCGCAGCAGACCGCGGCTCTCGGGCCGCTTGGCGTGCAACTCGGTCGCCCAGGCGGCCAGGAAGCGCTGCAGCGCCGGCCGCGAGGCCGACTCGACCAGCATCTGCGCGCGCTCGACGTCGGCGACGCGCTGCACCGCCAGCGGCACCGGCGGGTAGATCAGCACCTGGTCGGCGCCCTCGACCGCGGCGGCGGCCGCCGCCACCGCGTCGAGCCAGCCCTGCGCGAGCGCCTGGCTGCGCGCATCGGCGCGCAGCAGCGCCAGATGCGCATAGGGCGGCAGCCCGGCGCCGCGCCGCTCGGCGAGCTGGCGGGCCGCGAAGGCCTCGTAGTCGTGCGCGCGCAGCGCCGCGTACAGCGGATGCTGCGGGTGCCAGGTCTGCACCCACATCTCGGCCTGCGCGGCCTGGCCCGCATCGCGGCCGGCGCGGCCGGTGGCCTGCAGCAGCAGCGCGAACAGGCGCTCGGGCCCGCGGAAGTCGCTCGCGAACAGCGCCGCGTCCGGGTTCACCGCGGCCACCAGCGTGATGCGGCGGAAGTCGTGGCCCTTGGCGATCATCTGAGTGCCGACCAGCACGTCGACCTCGCCGGCGTGCACGCGCGCCAGCTCGGCCTCCAGCGCGCCGCTGCGGCGCGTGGTGTCGGCGTCGATGCGACCGATGCGCGCGCCGGGCAGCAGCTCGGCGAGCTGCTCCTCGAGCCGCTCGGTGCCGCGACCGACCGGCTGGATGTCGGCATTGCCGCAGCTGGGGCAGGCGCGCGGTACGCGCTCGGCCAGGCCGCAGTGGTGGCAGCGCAGCGTGCGATCGCTCTTGTGGAACACGCGCCAGGCGCTGCAGTGCGCGCACTCGCTCTTCCAGCCGCATTCGGTGCAGTGCAGCACCGGCGCATAGCCGCGGCGGTTCAGGAACAGCAGGCTCTGTTCGCCGCGCGCCAGCCGCTCGCGCAGCGCGCTCAGCAGGCCCGGCGCCAGGCCGCCGCCGGCATAGACCTGCTCGCGCGGGATCGCGCCCAGGTCGAGCAGCCGCACCGCCGGCAGCGCGCCACCGCCGATGCGCGCCGGCAGCCGCAGCCGCCGGTAGCGCCCCGCGCCGCCCTCGGCCACCGGCAGCGCGTTGTGCCAGGTCTCCAGCGAGGGCGTGGCCGAGCCGAGCAGCACCGGCGCGCCCTCGAGGCGCCCGCGCAGCACCGCCAGGTCGCGGGCCGAGTAGCGCGCACCCTCCTGCTGCTTGTAGGAGGGGTCGTGCTCCTCGTCGACCACGATCAGGCCGAGCCGCGGCAGCGGCGCGAACACCGCCATGCGCGTGCCCAGCACCAGGTCGGCCTCGCCGAGCAGCGCCATCAGCCAGTGGCGCAGCCGTCGCGCCGGCGTCAGCCCGCTGTGCAGCGAGACGACGCGGCGGCCCGGAAAGCGCTCGAGGAAGCGCGCCTCGAGCTGGGGCGTCAGGTTGATCTCCGGCACCAGCACGAGCGCCTGGCGGCCGGCGGCGAGCGCGCGCGCGGCCTCGCGCAGATAGACCTCGGTCTTGCCGCTGCCGGTGGCGCCGTACAGCAGCGCGACGCCCGGCTCGGCGCCGGCCAGCTCGGCCAGCACCGCCGCCTGCTCGGGCGTCGGCGGCGGCACCGCGGGCGACGCCGCGGCGGGCTCGGCCGCGACCAGCCGCTTGCGCAAGCGCGCGAGCCGGCGCACCAGCCCGGCGCCGTCGAGCGTGCGCAGCTCCGGCGGCAGCACCGCCAGCGCGACCTCGCCGAGCCCGCGCTGGTAATAGCCGGCCGCGAAGCCGACCAGCTCGCGCCAGGCCGGCGGCAGCGGCGGCAGCGCATCGAAGACCTCGAGCACCGGGCGCAGCGCGGCGGGCTCGGTCGTGCCCGCCGGCGCATCCCAGACCACGCCGGCCACCTCGCGGCGCCCCAGCGGCACGCGCACCAGCGTGCCGGGCGCGAGCGCCCGCTCGGCCAAGTAGTCGAGCGGCCCCTGCAGCCCGCTGTGTGCCGGCGCCTCGACCGCGACCGCGATGCGGTAGCCGGCCACTAAGGCGCTGGAGGTCGACTTGGCCACGAAAGCTCGACCCCTCGTCAAAGAATCCCTACAAGTCCTTGATCTGACAGGCTTTTCAGACCTATCCACGGGACCTGTGGAAAACTTTGTGGGAAACCTGCGCACACGGCGTCTAACTGCTTGCCGGCCTTGCAGATGTCTTGGAATGAGGCTTTTCCGTGCACGTGCAGAGCCTTATATGAATCAATCACTTAGCGCGAGCCGCCACCCAGGCGCCGCGACGACGCCGCCGCCTCATGCCGGTGCATCCGACGGGCGCCGAATGGGGATAAGTCGAGCACCGATTCGGGCCATCGAGGGTAAACCCTCTTGCCCGGCGCGGGCTCAGCCGGCGGTTCGCTGACGCCGCGAGTACTCGTGCACGGCATCGACCAGCACCGTCACATGCTCGGGCGGCGTGTGCTGGCTGATGCCATGGCCGAGGTTGAAGACATGGCCGCTGCCGGCCGAGGGCGGGCCGTAACTCTCCAGCGTCTTCGCGACCTCGGTGCGGATCGCCTCGGGCGGCGCGAACAGCACGTTCGGGTCGAGGTTGCCCTGCAGCGCGCAGCGCCCGCCGATGCGCGCGCGCGCCTGGCCGAGGTTGACGGTCCAGTCGAGGCCGACGACATCGCAGCCGCTCGCGGCGATCTGCTCCAGCCACAGCCCGCCGCCCTTGGTGAAGACGATGTGCGGGATGCGGTGGCCCTCGTGCTCCTTCTTCAGCTGCTTGAGCACGCGCTCGGTATAGGCCAGGCTGAAGCGCTGGAAACAGCCGTCGGCCAGCACGCCGCCCCAGCTGTCGAATACCATCACGGCCTGGGCGCCGGCCTCGATCTGGGCATTGAGGTAGGCGGCCACCGCATCGGCGTTGACCGCCAGGATGCGGTGCATCAGGTCGGGTCGCGCGTACATCATCGTCTTGACGAGGCGGTAGTCGTCGCTGCCGCCGCCTTCGACCATGTAGCAGGCCAGCGTCCACGGGCTGCCGGAGAAGCCGATCAGCGGGACGCGGCCCTTGCCGTCCTGCGTCAGCGCGCGGCGGATCGACGCGACCGCGTCGAACACGTAGCGCAGCTTGTCCAGGTCCGGCACCGCGAGCCGCGCGACGTCCGCCTCGTCGCGCAGCGGGCGCGCGAAGCGCGGGCCCTCGCCCTGCGCGAACGAGAGGCCCAGGCCCATCGCGTCCGGCACGGTGAGGATGTCGGAGAACAGGATCGCCGCGTCGAGCGCATAGCGCTCCAGCGGCTGCAGCGTGACCTCGGTGGCGTAGCCCGGGTTCGTCGCCAGGCCCATGAAGCTGCCGGCCTTCGCGCGGGTGTCGCGGTACTCCGGCAGGTAGCGGCCGGCCTGGCGCATCAGCCACACCGGCGTCATGTCGGTCGGCAGGCGCAGGCAGGCGCGCAGGAAGCGGTCGTTGTGCAGGGCGGGCAGCGTCATGGCGGGGATTGTCGCAGCGCGGCCCCGCGCACCGGGCCGCGCTCAGCCGGCGCCGAGCACCCGCAGGATCTCGCGCCCGTAGGCCTCGAGCTTCTTCTCGCCGACGCCGCTGACCTCGCCGAGCGCCGCGAGGCTGCCGGGGTTCAAGCGCGCCATCTCGGCCAGCGTCGCGTTGGAGAACACGATGTAGCTCGGCAGGTTGTGCTCGCGCGCGACCTCGCTGCGCCAGGCGCGCAGCGCCTCGTAGCGCGCCTGCGCGGCGGCGTCGAGGTCGGCCGGCGCGGCGCTGCGGGCCGCGCCGCCGGCGCGCGCCTTGCGCCGGCGCCCCGGGGCCTCGCGCGCCACGCGCAGCAGGAGCGGCACCTCGCCCTTGAGCACCGCGCGGGCC